>NZ_JBSFYP010000071.1:0-32109 GCF_053599835.1 Micromonospora sp. NPDC005163 | reverse complement strand
GGCTCCCCGGGCAGCACCGGCTCGGCGGCCCGCTGGCGGGGCACCACGGCGTCGTCGTCGGCCCGGTCCGCGGGCCGGCCGGTGGTCGGCTCCGCCGGGTGCGACGGCACGCCGCCGACCGTCCGGCGGTGCTTGGCGACCGCCTGCGGGTCGTGGTGCCCCGGCCGGCAGGGCTCGCCCTGGGCGCAGCCGTTCTCGGCCTCCCCGTGCGCCATCCCGGTCTCCTCACGCTCGCACTCACCCGCGGGTGCTCCCCCCGACGTGCCCTGCCACCGTACTGGCAGGGACCGACGGGTCTGCACGGCGTACCCCGGGGTCAGCGCTTCGGGCGGCGAGGGAACAGGGTCTCCCAGACCGGGAAGGCGACCGGCAAGATCGTCGCCGACGGTCGGTAGCGGCGGCCCGGCCGGAACCGGTCAGCGGCTGCGGTGGGCCTCCAGGTCGGCGTGGGTGAACAGCGCCCGCAGCGCGACCCCGTGCTCGGCCAGCAGGGCCGCGCCACCCTCCGCGCGGTCGATGACGCAGAGCGCGTGATCCACCCGGGCGCCCAGCTCGCGCAGCTGCCCGGTGGAGGTGACCACCTGCCCCCCGGAGGTGACCACGTCCTCGACCACCAGCACCCGCCGCCCGGCCAGCTCCGTCCCCTCGGCCAGCCGGGCGGTGCCGTACGGCTTGGCGGCCTTGCGGACGAAGGCGCAGGGCAGCCCGGTGTACCGGCCGAGCGCGGTAACCACCGGAATCCCGCCCATCTCCAGCCCGGCCAGCACCTCGATGTCCGCCGGCACCAGGGGCGCCAGGTGAGCGGCCACCCGGTCCAGCAGGCGGGGATTCGCCTCGAACCGGTACTTGTCGAAGTACTCGTCGGCGATCCGGCCGGAGCGGAGCACGAACTCGCCGGTCAGCCGGCAGGTGGTGTCGATCTCGCGGGCCAGCGCGGTCATGGTCTCTGCGTGCGTCATGATGATCATTCTCTCCGGGTCGGCGTCCGTTGGGCGTACCCCTTTCGGCGCATGCCGGTTGCGGCAGAGTCCTCCCCGGGTCGGAGTCCGGGGCTCGACGGCTGTGATGGGATCGGGACCATGCGTCCGCCACCGTGGCTCGGCTCCGGCACGCTCGGCCGGGATCTCGCGCTGGCCGGTGCGTCGCTGGCCGGCGGCCTGGTGCTGTGGACCCTCGGTTGGCAACCGCAGATCCGTCCGCACCCGGACGTGCCGCCCGCGTTGTTCCTGCCGCCGCTGCTGACGGTGTGCGTGGCCGTCGGCCTGCGCCGGGTCGCGCCGCGCTCCAGCCTGGGCGTCGGCACGGGGGCGCTGGTCGTGGACATCGCGCTCGGCGGCTCGCTGGGGACGATCCTGGTCTACACCCAGGTGCTCTACGACGCCTGCGTGTACGGCCCGGCGCGGCTGTGGCGGTGGCTGCTGAGGTTGACCGTCGGGCTGAGCCTGGTCGGCGCGGTGGTCGGCGTGCTCCTCTCGGACCAGTGGCGCGGGGTCGCCGTCGGTGTGCTGGTGGTGCTCGTCGGCCTGCTGCCGGTGCTGACCGGGATCAGCGTGCGGCAGTACCGCGACCAGGCCGCGGCCGAGCGGGCTCGGGCCGAGCAGACCGCCCGGCTGGTCGAGCTGGACCGCTGGCAGGCGGTCAGCGCCGAACGGGCCCGGATGGCCCGGGAGTTGCACGACGTGGTCGCCAACCATCTCAGCGCGGTGGCCATCCACGCCACCGCCGTGCTGTCGGTGCCCGGGCTGGACCGCGGCCAGGTCGAGTCGGCGTTGCGGGTGATCCGGGAGAGCAGCGTGCAGGGCCTGGCGGAGATGCGGCAGATGATCGAACTGCTGCGCGAGCCGGGTGCCGGTGGCACGCGGGCGCCGACGGATGGCAGCGGCGCGCTGCCGGAGGCGGCCACCGCGCGGCTCGCCGAGGCGGACCGGCTGGTCGAGCGGATCCGGGCCGCCGGCCTCGCGGTACGGGTCCACACCGACGGCACGCCCGGCCCGCTGCCGGTGGGCGTGGACCTCGCGGCGTACCGGATCGTGCAGGAGTCACTGACCAATGCGCTGAAGCACGGCGCGGGCGAGGCGGAGCTGACGATCGCGTACCGGCCGACGGAGGTGGTGCTGACGGTGGAGAATCCGGTGCGCCGGGGCGGCGCCGGGCTGACCGGCGCCGGGGCCGGGCTGATCGGGATGCGGGAACGCGCCACGCTGCTGGCGGGCCGGTTCGACGCCGGGCCGCACGACGGCCGGTGGCTCGTCCGGGCCGCGCTGCCCACCCGGGAGGACGGGTGACCGGGCCGGCCCGGGCACCGGGCGATGCTGGCACAGCCCGGGCACCGGGGGACGCGGGTACGGCGGTCCGGGTGGTCGTGGCGGACGACCAGCCGGCGGTACGAGCCGGGCTGACGTTGATCCTGGCCGGCGCTCCGGGCGTCGAGGTGGTCGGCGAGGCGGGCGACGGCGACGAGGCGGTACGGCTGTGCCGGGAGTTGCGACCGGACGTCGCCGTGCTCGACATCCGGATGCCGCGCCGGGACGGCATCTCCGCGACCCGGGCGATCGTCGCCGAAGGGCTCGCCGACGTGCTGGTGCTCACCACCTTCGACCTCGACGAGTACGTCTTCGGGGCGCTGCGTGCCGGGGCGGCCGGTTTCCTGCTCAAGGACACCGACGCGGCGGGGCTGGTCGCGGCGGTACGGACGGTGGCACGCGGCGACGGGTTCATCGCCCCCGCGGTGACCCGCCGGTTGATCGCGGCCTTCGCGGCCACCGCGCCAGGGTCGTCGGCGGCCACCCGGGCCGCCCTGGACGGGCTCACCCCGCGCGAGCGGGACGTGCTGGCCTGCCTCGGCCTGGGCCTGTCCAACCAGCAGATCGCCGACCGGCTGGCGATGGCGGAGAGCACCACCAAGACGCACGTGAGCCGGATCCTGGCGAAGCTGGACCTGCGCAGCCGCGATCCTGGCCCAGGAGCTGGGCCTGCCCGCCCCCGCTCCGCCGCCGTGATCCCGGGCCATGGCGGCCCGGCATGAAGATCCAGGTCAGCGCGTGTCAGGCTAGGGCGGTGAGTACGCCGGGCGGTGGGGAGCTGACGGCCACGCTGCGTCAGATCGAGCGCGCGGCGGGGGCGCTGGCCACCGCCAGCGTGGCCCGGATGGACGAGACCCTGCCCTGGTTCCGCGCCCTGCCGGCCGACCAGCGCTCCTGGGTGATGCTGGTGGCCCAGGCGGGCGCCCGGTCGCTGGTGCAGTGGCTGCGCGACGGCGGCGGCACGGCGGACAGCACCCAGGAGGTCTCCGACGAGGTCTTCGCCGCCGCTCCCGAGGCGCTGGCCCGGTCGATCACCCTCCAGCAGACGGTGGCGCTGATCAAGGTGACCATCGACGTTGTCGAGGAGCAGGTGTCGCACCTGGCCGCCGAGGGCGAGGAGCAGCAGCTGCGCGAGGCGGTGCTGCGCTTCTCCCGGGAGATCGCGTTCGCCGCCGCCCGGGTGTACGCGCGGGCCGCCGAGTCACGCGGCGCGTGGGACGCCCGGTTGCAGGCCCTGCTGGTCGACGCGCTGCTGCGTGGTGACTCGCCGGACGTGCTGGCCAGCCGGGCGGCGGCGCTCGGCTGGACGGACGCGCCGCCGGTCGCGGTGGCGGTCGGCCGCTCCCCCGGCGGAGAGGTCTCCGCGGTGCTGCACGTGGTCTACCGGCAGGCCCGGCGGATCGGCGTGGAGGTGATCGGCGGGGTGCACGGCGACCGGCTGGTGATCGTGCTGGGCGGCGCGGCGGACCCGCTGGGAGCCACCGGCAAGCTGCTGACCGCGTTCGGGGACGGGCCGGTGGTGGTGGGTCCGGCCGTACCCAGTCTGGACGAGGCGACGGAGTCGGCGCGGGCCGCGCTGGCCGGCTTCCGGGCGGCGCCGGCCTGGCCGACGGCGCCCCGGCCGGTGCCGGCCGCCGAGCTGCTGCCGGAGCGGGCCCTGGCCGGCGACGCGGAGGCCCGCCGCCGGCTGCGGCACGACGTGTACGCGACCCTGGTGCGCGCCGGTGGCGAGCTGTTGGAGACGCTGGACGCGTTCCTGGCCGCCGGTGGCACGCTGGAGAGCGCCGCGCGGGCGCTGTTCGTGCACCCGAACACGGTGCGCTACCGGTTGCGCCGCATCGCCGAGGTGACCGGCTTCTCGCCGCTGTCGCCCCGGGACGCGTTCGCCCTGCAGGTGGCGCTGACCGTCGGCCGGCTGGATCCGGTGACCCCGATGACCGCGCCGGTCCCGACCCAGACAATGACCCCGGCAGTCCGGAAAGCCACCCAAACCGGCGACGATCACCGCCGATCTTTGTAGAAACCCTCCAAAGCTTCTAGTGTGGTTTGGTCGAGGGCGGCACAGCGTTACCCACGCGTATCCGGGAGAGTCATAGTCGTGCTCGCCGTACTTAGTCCCGGCCAGGGTTCCCAGAAACCCGGCTTCCTGACCCCTTGGCTCGACCTGACCGGCACCGAGGCGCGACTGCGCTGGTGGTCGGCTCTGGCCGGGGTCGACCTGGTGCACCTGGGCACCGCCGCCGACGCCGACGAGATCAAGGACACCGCCCGCACCCAGCCGCTGCTGGTCGCCGCGGCGCTGCTCGCCGCCGAGCACCTGCCGCTGTACGACGTGACGCTCACCGCCGGGCACAGCGTCGGCGAGCTCGGCGCCGCGGCGCTGGCCGGGGTGCTGCCGGCCGAGGCCGCCATCACCCTCGCCGGCGTACGGGGCCGGGAGATGGCCGCCGCGTGCGCGCTGGAGCCGACCGGGATGGCCGCCGTGCTCGGAGGCGACCCGGACGAGGTGCTCGCCGCGATCGCCGCACACGGGCTGCACCCGGCCAACCGCAACGGCGCCGGGCAGATCGTCGGCGCCGGCTCCCTCGACGGGCTGGACAAGCTCGCCGCCGAGCCGCCGGCGAAGACCCGGATCATCCGGCTCCAGGTTGCCGGCGCGTTCCACACCCCGTACATGGCGCCGGCCGAGACCGCGCTGGCTGCGGTGGCCGCCGGCATCACCCCGGCCGACCCGGCCCGGATCCTGCTGTCGAACCTCGACGGCGCCGCGGTCGACCACGGCCGCGACATGCTGCAGCGCCTGGTCCGCCAGGTCACCGCGCCGGTCCGCTGGGACCTGTGCATGCGTACCCTGGCCGACCTCGGTGTGACCGGCGTGATCGAGCTACCGCCGGCCGGCACACTGGCCGGGCTGGTCAAGCGGGAGCTCAAGGGCGACGGCGCACCGGAGATCGTCACCCTGAACACCCCGGACGACCTGCCGGCCGCACGGGACCTGATCGCCCGGCACGGCATGGCGCCCAGCCACGAGCCGACCATGCAGTTCCGCGTGGTGGTGGCGCCGTCCGCCGGCACCTTCGCCCCGTCCGCCGAGCTGACCGAGGGCGAGACGATCCGCGCCGGCCAGGTCGTCGGGCACATCGGCACCCGGCAGGGGCCGGTCGAGGTGACCGCCCACCAGGGCGGCGTCCTCACCGAATGGCTCGCCCACCACGACGACCCGGTCGCGCCGGGCCAACCGCTCGCCCGCATCGGAGGTCGTTCATGACTGGCAGTCGCATCGTCTCGATGGGGCACTACCAGCCCTCCCGGGTGGTGACCAACGACGACATCGCCCAGCTCGTGGACACCAACGACGAGTGGATCCGGGACCGGGTCGGCATCGTCACCCGGCGGATCGCCGACAGTGAGACGGTGGCCGACATGGCCGCCGCCGCGGCCGGCAAGGCGCTGGCCAACTCCGGCCTGACCGCCGCCGACATCGACCTGGTCGTGGTCGCCACCTGCACCTCGGTCGACCGCAGCCCCAACGTGGCCTGCCGGGTCGCCGCCAAGCTGGGCATCGCCGCGCCGGGCGCGTACGACGTCAACACCGCCTGCTCGGGCTTCGCGTACGCGCTGGGCACCGTCGACCACGCCATCCGGGCCGGGGCGTCGCGCAACGCGATCGTCATCGGCGCGGAGAAGCTCTCCGACTTCACCGACTGGACCGACCGCTCCACCTGCATCATCTTCGGCGACGGCGCCGGTGCCGCGGTGGTCACCGCGACCGCCGACGACGAGCCGGCCGGGATCGGTCCGGTGGTCTGGGGTTCGGCGCCGGAGAAGAGCGACGCGGTCCGCATCGAGGGCTGGCGCCCGTACATCCAGCAGGAGGGGCAGTCGGTCTTCCGCTGGGCCACCACCGCGCTGGCGCCGCTGGCCCTGCAGGCCTGCGAGCGGGCCGGGGTCGACCCGTCGGAGCTGGCCGCGTTCGTGCCGCACCAGGCCAACGCCCGGATCATCGACGGCATCGCCAAGCGGCTCAACATCCCCAACGCGATCATCGCGAAGGACATCGTCGAGTCCGGCAACACCTCCGCGGCGAGCGTGCCGCTGGCCCTGTCCAAGCTGGTCGAGCGGCGGGAGGTGCCCTCGGGCGCCCCGGTGCTGCTGTTCGGCTTCGGCGGTGGCCTGACCTACGCCGGTCAGGTCGTCCGCTGCCCCTGAGGACCCCTCGGGCGCACAGGCGCCCAGGAGTGGCGGCTGGCAACGCCGGCCGCCGGAGAACCCCCCGATGAAAGGAACCAACCGCAATGACCCGTGACGAGATCACCACCGGACTCGCCGAGATCCTCGAAGAGGTTGCCGGGGTGAACCCGGACGACGTGGCCGAGGGGAAGTCCTTCACCGACGACCTCGATGTCGACTCGCTCTCCATGGTGGAGGTCGTGGTGGCGGCCGAGGAGAAGTTCGGCGTCAAGATCCCGGACAACGAGGTGCAGAACCTCAAGACCGTCGGCGACGCCGTTACCTACATCGCGGCGCAGTCCTGATCATGAGTCGTCCTGACGTCGTCGTCACCGGGCTCGGCGCGACGACCCCGCTTGGCGGGGACGTCGCGTCGACCTGGGACGCCATGCTCGCCGGCCGCTCCGGGGTGAGTGCCCTCACCCAGGAGTGGGCCGCGCAACTGCCGGTCCGGATCGCCGCCCAGCTGGCCGTGGAGCCGTCCGAGGTGCTGGACCGGGTCCGGCTGCGCCGGCTGGACCGCTCCGAGGCGATCGCGATCATCGCGGCGCAGCAGGCCTGGGCGGACGCCGGCCTGGCCGACTCCGGCCTCGACGGTGAACGGCTGGCGGTCAGCGTCGGCTCCGGCATCGGCGGTGCCATCACCCTGCTCGCCCAGGACGACATCCTGGAGGCGTCCGGGCCGCGGCGGGTCTCCCCGCACACCATCCCGATGCTGATGCCGAACGGTCCGGCCGCGTGGGTCGGGCTGGAGCTGGGAGCCAAGGCCGGCGTGCACTCGGTGGCCAGCGCCTGCGCCACCGGCGCCGAGGCGATCGCGCTGGGCCTGGACATCATCCGCGCCGGCCGGGCCGACGTGGTGGTGGCCGGCGGCACCGAGGCGGTCATCCACGCGCTGCCGATCGCCGGGTTCAGCTCGATGCGGGCCATGTCGACCCGCAACGACGAGCCGGAGCGGGCCTCCCGCCCGTGGGACCGGGGCCGTGACGGCTTCGTCCTCGGCGAGGGCGCCGGCATCGTGGTGCTGGAGCGGGCCGAGCACGCCGCCGCCCGGGGCGCCCGGGTGTACGCGCGCCTCGCCGGCGCCGGGATCACCTCCGACGCGTACGACATCGTGCAGCCCCACGCCGAGGGCGAGGGCGCGATCCGGGCCATCGCCAAGGCGATCGCGGACGCGGACGTGGCCAAGCGGGACATCGTGCACGTCAACGCGCACGCCACGTCGACCCCGGTCGGCGACATGCTGGAGATCGGCGCGCTGCACAAGTCTCTCGGCGACCACCCGGTGCTGGCCGCGACCAAGTCGATGACCGGTCACCTGCTCGGTGCGGCCGGCGCGCTGGAGTCGATCGCCACGATCCTGGCCATCCGCGACGGTGTCGTACCTCCGACGGTCAACCTCGACGACCCGGATGACGGTCTCACCCTGGAGGTGGCCGCACACAAGGCGCGCCACATGGAGATCCCGGCCGCGCTGAACAACGCGTTCGGCTTCGGGGGCCACAACGTGGCTCTGGTCTTCACCCGGCCCTGAGACCACAGCTTGGAGGCGCGCACGTGACCACCACCGCCCTCGGTGCGGACACCCGCACCGTGGACTACCGGGATCCTGAGGTCCGCCTCCGGGCGCTGTTCGACGCCGGCTCGCTGCGCCTGCTGGCCCCCCGGGACAGCTCCGGGGTGCTGTGGGCGCGCGGCGAGATCGAGGGCGGGCCGGCCATCGCCTACGCCACCGACGCCACCAGGATGGGCGGCGCGATGGGCACCGACGGGTGCCGGCACGTAGTCAACGCGATCGACACCGCCGTGCGGGAGCGGGTGCCGGTGCTGGGCCTCTGGCACTCCGGCGGCGCCCGGCTGGCCGAGGGCGTGGTCGCGCTCGACGCGGTCGGGCAGGTCTTCGCGGCCATGGTCCGCGCGTCGGGCCGGGTACCGCAGATCTCCGTGGTGCTCGGGCCGGCGGCCGGCGGCGCGGCGTACGGGCCGGCGCTGACCGACATCGTGGTGATGAGCGGCGCCGGGCGGATCTTCGTGACCGGGCCCGAGGTGGTCCGCAGCGTCACCGGTGAACAGGTCGACATGGAGCGCCTGGGCGGCCCCGAGCCGCACGGCCGGCGCTCCGGCGTGGTGCACGTGACCTGCGCCGACGACGCGGCGGCGATGGTCGAGTCGCGCAAGCTCGCCGCGCTGCTCGGCCGTCAGGGCCGGCTCTCCCCCGACGACGTTCCGGCCGTCGACGCGGACGGGCACGACCTGTCGGCGAAGATGCCGGCCGAGACCAACCGGGCGTACGACGTCAAGCCGGTGGTCAAGGCCCTGCTCGACGCCCCCGGCGTGGAGCTGCACGCCAGGTGGGCGCCGAACGTGGTGACCACGCTGGGCCGGTTCGCCGGCCGGACGGTCGGGGTGATCGCCAACAACCCGCTGCGCCTGGGCGGCTGCCTGGACGCGTCCAGCGCGGAGAAGGCTGCCCGGTTCGTCCGGATGTGCGATTCGCTGGGCGTACCACTGATCGTGCTCGTCGACGTGCCCGGTTACCTGCCCGGCCTGGGCCAGGAATGGGACGGCGTGGTCCGGCGCGGGGCGAAGCTGCTGCACGCGTTCGCCGAGGCGGTGGTGCCGCGGGTGACCCTGGTGACCCGCAAGGCGTACGGCGGCGCGTACATCGCGATGAACTCCCGCTCGCTGGGTGCCACCGCGGTCTTCGCCTGGCCGGACGCGGAGGTCGCGGTGATGGGCGCCAGCGCGGCGGTCAACATCCTGTACCGCAAGAAGCTCGCCGCGGCTCCGGCGGAGGAGCGGGAGACGCTGCGCGCGCAGCTGATCGAGGAGCAGACCCGCACGGCGGGCGGGGTCAACCGGGCGCTGGAGATCGGCGTGGTGGACGACGTGATCAAGCCAGCGGAGACCCGTCGGCGGATCGCCGAGGCGTTGGCCGGCGCCCCGGCCGCCCGCGGCGCACACGGCAACATCCCGCTGTAGCGGTGTGAGGAAGGGCCCTTTGTTATCGCCTCGCGATAACAAAGGGCCCTTCCTCACGTTCAGGCCCGGTTGCGCGGGTGGTGCTTCGCGGTGCGCTCGTTGCCCCGGCGGTAGTTGCCGGTCCAGCGGGCCATCACCAGCTGCGGGTCGTCGTCCACCTCGGCGAGGAACTCCGCCGCCCGGCCGCCGCGCAACGTGGTGGCCACCCGCCCGTGATGCGTGATCACGACGGCGCCGTCGGCCCGCTCTACCCAGTAGAAGTCCCGCGCCTGACCCATGCCGGCCAGGCTGCCAGGTCGGCCGGGGCGGCGCTACCGGATTCCGGCCGGGCGGGTCGACGCCTGTGCCGGCCGGGGGTACGGGCCGGCACAGGCCGCGTCGAGTCAGCCGGCGGCCGGGACCGCCTCCCGAGCCAGGAGCACCGCGCCGAGCAGCGCCGCGTCGGCGGCGAAGCTGGAGAGCACGATCTCCGGCCGATATGGCAGCACCTCGGCGAGCCGTTCGACGATCAGCCCGCGGATCAGCTCGCTGCCGGCCACCCCGCCGACCAGCACCACCCGCTGCGGATCCACCAACAGACAACAGGTGATCAGATGGCGGGCGATCTCGTCGACCCTGCCGCGCAGCACGTCCCGGACCTCGCCGGGCTGGTCGGCCCGGGCAGCCAGCCCGGCCGCCCCGTCCGGTACGTCCAACTCGGCGGCGAGCTGGTCCAGAGCGCGCCCGGAGAAGACCGACTCGAGCATCCTGCCGGGACGGGCGGCGCCAGCGAGGGCGTACCCGATCTCACCGGCGGCCCCGTGCCGTCCGGCCAGTACCGTGCCGCGCACGGTGACCGCTGCCGCCACCCCCGTGCCCAGCCCGACCACCAGGCCGGGGTCGGCGTCGCGTAGCGCGCCGAGCCGCAGCTCGGCCAGTGCGGCGGCGTTGAGGTCGTTGTCGACCGCGACCGCCGGTACGCCGAGCCAGTCGCGGACCGTGTCGACCAGCCGCAGCCGGTCCCAGCCCGGCACGTTCGGCGCCAGGTCGATGCCGTCGGGTCGGACCACACCGGGCGAGGCGACCCCGACCGCCGCGACCGGGCCACCGACCTCTCCGAGCAGCCTCGTCGTCACCTCCAGCGCCCGGTCCAGCGCCTGGCGGGCACCCCGGTCGGCGTGCGTCGGCACCCGCTCGCTGGCCAGCAGCCGGCCCGAGCCGTCGGCCACCCCGACCGCCATCTTCGTGCCGCCGAAGTCGATGCCGAGCAGCAGACCGCCGACGTCTCCGGCTCCGGCGGCCTGCTCGGCGCGGTCGGCCAGTCGTACCGTCACCTGGCCGTCACCTCAGCGACCTCGTCCAGCGCGGCGTCGGCCGCCGCGAGACGGTCCCGGACGGCGGCGAGCCGGCCGGCGACGGTGTCGAAGGCGCCGCGCAGCTCGCCCACCTGGGCGCGGACGGCGTCCGAACCGGGACCGTCGATCTGGGCCCGGCGCAGCACAAGCTCCGGGCGGACGGCGGCGGCGATCAGGTCGGCGACCGCCGCGTCGTCCAACGGCGCGCTCAGGCCGACCGCGTCGGCGGCTGCGCGCACGTCGCTCTCCGTCCAGGAGTCCGGCGCGCCGCTCCGAACCAGCCGGCCGACCACGGAGTGCGCGGCCCGGAACGGCACCCCGTGCAGGGTCAGCGCGTCGGCAGCGGCCGTGGTGGTGGCACCGGAGGCGACAATCTCCTCCCGGGACGGCGGTTCCAGCGGCTCCAGCTCGGCCAGGAAGCCGCCGAGCAGGGCGAAGAAGCGGTCCGTACGGTCGTTGCTGTCCCAGAGCCGGACCTGCACGTCGGTGGTGGCGTTGTTGGAGTCCTCCCACCAGGCCGCACCGACGTTGTTGAGCACCGAGGCGGCGTCCCCGGCGGCAGCGCCGGCCATCGACACCAGATGCTCCAGCACCACCGGGTTGCGCTTCTGCGGCATGATGCTGCTGCCCTGGGTGAAGTCGCCGGGCGTGGCCACCCAGCGCCAGGTCAGCCAGTCCATCAGGGTCCGGGCCAGTCGGGCACCGGTGGCCAGCGACTGGGCGTTGAGCGTGCCGACCCGCACCAGGTGGTCGGCACCGGCCACCGCCTCGTAGGAGTTGGTGACCAGGCCGTTGAAGCCGAGCAGCTCGGCCACCCGGGCCGGGGAGATGTCCAGGTCCGTGCCGGCGAAGGCGCAGGAGCCCAGCGGCGAGATGTTCAGCTGGTCGATCAGGTCGGCGTAGGCGACCGCCTCACCCGCCAGCGCCTCGGCGTAGCCGGCGAGTGCGTGGCCGATGGTGGTGGGCTGCGCGGGCCGGCGGTGCGTGTAGCCGGTGATGACCACGTCGGCGTAGCGGTCCGCGACGTCGAGAGCGGTCGCACCGGTGGCGAGCACCCGGTCGAGCACGCCGAGCAACTGGTCACGGAGCAGCATCCGGAACACCCCGGCGTCGAGGTCGTTGCGGCTGCGGGCGAGCTGCACGTCGAGCTGGGCGGCCGGGATGCCGCACGCCTCGGCAAGGCGCTTCTCCATCAGGTAGTAGACGTCCTCGAAGCTGCCGTCGTAGATCGGCGCGGAAGCGGTGTCGGCACGCAGCACGGCCAGTCCCCGCAGCAGTCCGGCGCCCCGCTCGGCGGGGATGAGCCCCCGCTCGGTCAGCATCACCACGTGGGCCTGGCTGGCTCGCACCATCGCCGGAAAGAGGTGCTCGACGTGGTGCTCGTAGGTGGGCCGTAGGTGGTGCCGCTGGTAGGTGGTCAGCGCGGAGGTGCTCATGAGGGTCCTTACTTCCTTCCAGGCCGGGGGCGGCGGGTCCGCCGCCTCCGGGGCGTCAGCCGGTCAGTCGGTCAGGCCGAGTAGTCGTTCGGCATTTCCGGCGAAGATGGCTCGCAGGTGGTCGTCGGGCATGCCCAACTCGCGACAAACCCGCAGTTGGTCGTCGAGGTAGCGGGTGACGTAGCCCCGGGGGAACCACGACGAGTCGCTGCCGTAGACGATGCGGTCCGGGCCGATGGTCTCGTAGCAGCGGCGGAAAAGATCCTCCAAGGTGAGCTTGTACGGCATCCACCGCACCCACTGGTTGGACCCGGACGTGTCGATGAGGATGTTCGGGCAGCCCCACGCGGCGAAGAACAGCTCCTGCACGTGTTGCACGCCGAAGTGCGGCACCACGACCGACAGCTCGGGGAAGCGCCGGGCCATCCGGGCCAGCTCGTCCGGGCCGCCGTACCGGCCGAACGTCAGGCCACCCGCGCTGCCGTAGTGCCCGATGTGGATGAGCACCGGCACGCGGAGTCGCTGGGCGGTGCCCCAGAGCGGATCCAGCGCGGGGTCGTCGAGCGGACCGCGCAGGAGCGGGGCGAAGAGCTTCAGCCCGCGCAGGCCGCGCTCGGTCACCGCTCGCTCCAGTTCGGCGGCGGCGTCCGGGCCGTACGGGTCGTGATGGGCGAAGCCGAGCAGCAGGTCCGGATGCCGGTCGACGACGTCGGCGACGCTGTCGTTGCCGCCGCCGGTGACGAAGACCGCCTTGCTGATGTGGTGCGTGCGCAGCTCCTCGGCCCATCGGTCGGCCTCGTCCTGCCAGCGCTCGGCGGGCGGCTCCGGGTCGGGGAAGCTCCACGCCCGACGCCACTGGGCGGCGTACGGTGCGGCACCGGCAGCCCGGACGCTCCGCTCGTGATCACCGCCGGGGTGCATCCCGGCCTCGTGCTCACGGGCCCGGATGGTCTCGTCGGCACCGATCCGGAAGTGCAGGTGGAAGTCGACGATCTCGAGTCCACGGTCGCCGCTCATGATGCTCCCCTGATCGGTGCGGTGTCGCCGGGCTGGGTGGGGGTTGTCGGTCGGCCCGCGTCTGATCCGGGGGTCGACGAGGTGGGCAGCGGGTCGTCGGTCGGCGGCGCGGGCAGCGGTGCGGCCACCCAGGCTTCGACGATCTCCCGCAGCCGGCCGCCGGCCAGCTCGCGGACCCGCCGACCGGCCTCCTCGCTGGCCAGTGAGATGTGCCCGGACCAGCCCTGCCAGGGGTCTGGTCGGGACTCCACCAGCACGTACGGGTGGGTCACCGGCAGTTTCGGCTTCGGCGGCAGGTCGGTGACCGCGTCGAGGCGCACCGCCTCCGGGTCGAAGCCGAGCACACCGGAGGTCTCGTACGCCCCGCCGTGGCCCCGCGCCGGTAGGGCGCCGTAGATCTCGGTGGTCTCCGCGGGGGTGACCAGCTGGAACCAGTTCACCAACAGCAGGCTGGCCTGTCGCCGGCCGGAGACCCACTCCATCGCGGCCCGGACCGTGGACATGTTCGCGTCGTGGCCGTTGACGATGAGCAGTCGGGGGAACCCGGCGGCGACGATTCCCTCGATGACGTCGGCGAGGTAGCCGACCGCGATCTCCGGCCGGATCGCCACCGTGCCCGGCCAGGGCCGGGTCTGCCCGGGGCAGGCGGCGTAGGGCACGGCGGGGAAGAGCACTCCCCGGGGTCCGGAGGTGGCGGCGCTCTCGCCCGCGAAGCCCTCGGCCAGGATCAGGTCGGTGCCCAGCGGCAGGTGCGGGCCGTGCCATTCGACGGCGCCGACCGGCAGTACCGCGAAGTCCGCCGCTTCGGCCACGGCCGCCAGCTCACCGCCGGGCACCCGGACCGCCGGGAGTAGCGCGCCGGTGGCCGGCCACATCCTCATGCCGTCCACTGCGCCGCCTCCCGGGAGGCCCGCCGGCCGGTTTCGAGCCGACCCGAGACCACCATCACCACGAAGATCAAAACGACCTGGAGCATGCCGTACGCGGCGGCGGTGCCGACCTCGAACGAGTACATCCTGTTGTTGATCTCGACGGAGATCGGCGCGGTCTGCGAGGTGTAGATCAGCACGGAGGCGACGAACTCGCCAACGCCGTGCACGAAGGCCAGCAGCGCGCCCGCGATCACGCCCGGCAGCATCAGTCGCAGGGTCACCGAGCCGAAGGCGCGCCACCACGAGGCGCCGAGGTTGCGGGCCGCCTCCTCCAGCGCGGGGTCGATCTGGGCGAGCGTGGCCGAGCTGGACCGGAAGACCAGTGGGAGGAATCGCACGAAGTACGCCAGCGGCATGATCCAGAACGTGCCGATCAGGACCTGGCCGAAGCTGAACGCGTTACCGGTGCTGAACGCCGAGATCAGGTTGATCGCCACCACCGTGCCGGGCAGCGCCCACGCCAGCATCACCGCCACGTCCAGGACGCCGCGCCCACGGAAGTCGAGCCGGCGCACCGCGTAGGCGATCAGTACGCCGACCACGACGCAGCCGACGGTGGCCAGCAGGCTCATCTGCAACGAGTTGAGGATCGGCTGGAACGCGTTCGGATCGGAGAAGATCGTGACGAAGTTCTGCATGGTGTACGCCGCGGGCACCACTTCGGTGGTCCACGAGCCGTCGGCGGAGAACGCCACCAGCGCGATGGTCGCCACCGGGGCCAGCAGCACCACGGTGGCCAGCAGCGACGCGCCCAGAGCCACCCAACGCCCGAAGGGGTTGGTGATCTCGCGGCGGTGCGCGGCGACCCCCTTGGACTGGGAGCGGTAGCTGCGCCGCCCCTCGTACCAGCGCATACCGAGCAGGAACAGCACCGAGACCACGCCCAGCACCGAGGCGTAGGTGGACGCCATCGGCAGGTCGCCGTTGGTGCGGTTGATGTAGATCTGCATGGTCATGGTCTGGTCCACACCGAAGAGCAGCGGGGCGGTGTACGACGCCAGCGACGTCATGAAGACCAGCAGCGAGGCGGAGACCAGCGCCGGGGTGAGCATCGGCAGCAGGACCGTCCGCCAGACCCGGACCCGACCCGCGCCGAGGTTGTAGGCGGCCTCCTCCACCGACGGGTCCATCCCGGCCAGCGCCGCGGCAGCGGACAGGTAGAAGAACGGGTACATGGTGAAGGTGTGCACCACCAGCACCCCGGCGATGCCGCTGAAGGGCAACACCGGCTCGGCGGTGCCGAAGACCTGCTGAAGCCCGCGCGGCAGGATGCCGGTCTCGCTGTACAGCAGTTGGAATGAGATCGCGCCGATCAGCGGTGGCAGCGCCGCCGGCACCAGGATGATCGCCTCGATCAACCGCCGGCCGGGAAACGAGAAGCGCTTGAGCAGGAAGGCCATCGCGACCCCGACGATCCCGCAGAGCAGCACGCTGGCAGCGGAGATGATCAGGGAGGTGACCAGGGATGATCGCGCGACGCCCGAACTGGTGAAGAAGCTGGTGTAGTTCGCCACCCCGTCGACGCCGACGCTCTCGGCGAAGGTGGCGAACATCGGCTGCACCACGTACCCGAAGAGGATCAGCGCGAGCGGCAGCACCAGCAGGTACGGGAACCAACGCGAGTTCGTCCCGCCGGTGAACCGATCGGTGAAGCGTCGCCGCCGTCCGTCGCCGGAGGACGCCGGGCTCCCGGTGACCGGTGGAATGGTGGCCGGGCTCGGGGTGGCGGGGATGGTGCTCATGGACGCACCACCCACATCCGCTCCCGCGGCAGCCGCAGCCCGAGCTGGTCGCCCACCGACAGGCCGGCCGGCGGATCGACGGCGGCCACCTGCACCGCCTCGCCGGCCACGTCGACCAGGAGGTTGGTGGACATGCCGGTGAACTCCAGCTCGGTGACGCGGCCGGTGACCACGCCAGGCTCGGTGGCCGAGGTGAGGCCGATGTGCTCGGGGCGTATCGAGACCAGGGCGGTCGCCCCCGTGCCCAACCCGTGATCCGCGGGAGCGGCGACGCCGACCTGGCTGCCGTCGGGCAGCCGCACCGTGACCGTCTCCGGGCCGACGCCCAGCACCGGCAGGCTCAGCACGTTGCTGCGGCCGATGAACCGGGCGACGAAGCTGGTCGCCGGACGGTGGTAGAT
Source organism: Micromonospora sp. NPDC005163 (assembly GCF_053599835.1). NCBI lineage: Bacteria > Bacillati > Actinomycetota > Actinomycetes > Micromonosporales > Micromonosporaceae > Micromonospora > Micromonospora sp. NPDC005163. The sequence continues at coordinate 15,732 of NZ_JBSFYP010000071.1, read as the reverse complement.
CTCCTGCGGGGCGCCGATCTGCCGCACCCGACCGGACTCCATCACCGCGATCCGGTCGGACATCGCCATCGCCTCGGCCTGATCGTGGGTGACGTAGAGCGAGGTGGTGCCGGCCTCCCGCTGGATCCGCCGGATCTCGACCCGGGTCTCCTCACGGAGTTTGGCGTCGAGATTGGAGAGCGGCTCGTCGAGCAGCAGGGTCCGCGGTCGGATGACCAGTGCGCGGGCCAGCGCCACCCGCTGCTGCTGGCCGCCGGAGAGCTGGTCGATCCGACGCTCGCCGTAGCCGGCCAGGTGGACCTGGGTGAGCGCCTCCTCGACCCGCCGCTTCGACTCGGCCCGGCCGACCTTGCGGATCTTCAGCCCGTACGCGACGTTCTGCGCGACGGACATGTGCGGGAAGAGCGCGTAGTTCTGGAACACCATGCCGGTGTCGCGCTTGTTCGGCGGGCGCCGGGTGACGTCCTGGTCGCCGAACCGGATCCGCCCGGAGGTCGGGAAGTAGAACCCCGCCACCATCCGCAGGGTGGTGGTCTTGCCGCAACCGCTCGGGCCGAGCAGGGTGAAGAACTCCCCGGCGGCGATGGTGATGTCGACGTCGTCGACGGCCGCGGTGTCGCCGGCGCGCGAGAAGCGCTTGCTCACCGACTCCAGCGTGACATCGATCATGATGTCTCTCCTCAGTCCGGAACCGGGCGTGGCCGGTCGCAGGGGTGGGGCGGGCCGGGGAGCCGGTCGGACGCGAGTCACCTCGGCCGTCCAGCGCCGGTACGTCCCCGGCGCGGCGCCGGACCGGGATTTCCCGGTCCGGCGCCGATCCGGTCAGCCCTTGTTCTTGATCTCGCCGTTCCAGTGGTTGATCCAGTCGGTCTCGTTCTTACCGACCACGTCCCAGTCGACGTCCATCGGCTTGAGCTGGAGCTGGGCGAGCCACTCCGGCTCCTCGGCGATGTCCACCGCGGGGATCTGGTAGTAGTCCTTGGCCAGGTCGGCGCGGAGCTTGTCGTCGAAGAGGAACTCGATGAACTTCTGGGTGCCCGTGGTGTTGCCACCCTTGACCGCGGCGAGACCGTCGACCAGCACGGGCGCGCCGGAGGCCGGCATCACGAAGCCGAACGGCATGTTCGACTGGTTGGCCTGGAGCAGGATGTCCTGCAGGTTCCAGGCGCTGAGCAGGCCCTGCTGCCGGGAGAGCTTCAGGTACAGGTCCGCTGGGTTCGCGGCGTACGCGCCGGTGTTGGCGTCGAGCTTCTTGAGCCAGTCGTAGCCCGGCTGGGGGTTGCTGCCGTCGGCGGACTGCTGCTGGATCATCGAGGCGTAGATCGACCGCATGGTGCCGGACGCGGCCACGTCGCGAATGACGATCTTGTCTTTCCACTGCGGCGCGAGCAGGTCGTCCCAGTCCTTCGGGGCCTGCTCAGGGGTGAGCGCCTTGTTGTTGTACATGATGACCTCGGGCAGCAGGATCTCGCCGAACCAGCGGCCCTCGGCGTCCTTGTACCGGGCGTCCATCTTGCTGGCGAACGTCGGCTGCCAGGCGGTCAGCAGGTCCTCGGACGCGCCGGCGGCCAGCCCCTGTTGGGTGCCGCCCCACCAGATGTCCGCCTGCGGGTTGGCCTTCTCGGCCCGGACCCGCTCGAGGATCTCCTGGGCGCCGAGGTTGAGGACCTCGACCTTCCCCTTGTACTCGGGGAATTTCGCGGTGAACTGGTCGACCACGAAGGTCGAGACCTTCTTGTCACGGGCCGTGTAGATCGTCAGCGACTCGACGCTGCCGTCGGCCGCGTCGTCGCCACCACCGCAGGCGGCGGTGCCGACGACCAGGGCCGCGGCGAGCGCTCCGGCGAGGAAAAGGCGACGTCTCATGAGTACCTCCAGGGGGGACGAGGGAAAACCGGGGTGGTTACGGGGCGGGAAGCAGGTTGGGTAGGCCGGCCGCGGCGGCCGACAGCGCGTAGCTGACCGCACCGTGCAGCACCGCCTGATCGCCGAGCACCGCCCGGCGTACCTCGGTCGATGCGGGCGCGCCGGCGCTGACGAGAGTCTGGATCCGCTCGACGGCGGCATCGTCGAGCTGTGCGGCGGCACCGCTGAGCAGGACCCGACCCGGGTCGATGACGCAGACGCACGAGACGATCAGTCGGGACCAGGCGGTCAGCAGTTCGTCCAGGAACGCGGCGGCGGCGCCTCCGGTGCGCGCCAGCTCCACCAGGGCGCGTACCGGCGCCTCGGGACGGCGGCCCGGCGCCAACGCGACCACCCGCTCGGCGATGGCATTCTCCGACCAGCGTGCCTCGAAGGGGCCGATCCCGTCGTGACCACGATCCGCGGCGTCCAGCGGCAGGAAACCCACCTCGCCGGCGGCGCCACCGGCGCCCCGACGGACCTGCCCGTCGAGCACCAGACCCGCGCCAATGCCGTCGGCGACGTGCAGCAGCAGCAGGTCGGCGACGTCACTGCCCGCCCCGGCGGCGTGTTCGCCCGCCGCCATCAGGTTCACGTCGTTGTCGACCACGACCGGTACGCCCAGCCGCCGTTGGACCATCTCCCCCACCGGCCGACCCTCCACCAGACCGACCGACGGGGCGAGACGGACAGCGCCTCCGGAGGAGACGCCAGGCGCCGCGATGGCCACACCCCGCAACGCCGGCAAGCCCTCCCCGGCCAGTTCGGGGATGGAACGGCAGATGGTGTCGACGATGTCACCGGCGAGTCGGACGGCACGGTGGGCGACCACAGCTCCGTCGCTGTCGGCGATCTCGCAGCTGATCCGGGACGGCTCCAGCGAAACGGCCGCGACCAGCTCGGCGCGAGGGTTGAACTCCAACATCGCGCGGGGACGCCCCGAGCGGGACGCGCCCGGCCCTCGCTCCAGAAGGTAGCCCTCCGCGATCAGCTCACGGACCAACGGCGTGAGCGTGGCGGGGCTCAGCCCGGTCAGCTCGGTCAGCTCGGCACGCGAGAGCAGGCGTACCTGGCGGGCGGTGGAGATCACGGAAAGCCGCTTGATCTCCTTCGACCGCTCCCGGCTCACCGGGCTCGTTGGTGGCGTCACCACGTCAGTCACACTTCCTTCCTACGGCGAACGAACTATGGAGTCAAGTAACGACTGGGTCTCGGCGACCAACCAAGACCCCTCGGAGCAGGAAAAATGCCTTTATGCACTGATGCGGATCCAGAGAGTGACCCCCTGGTTACGCCCGAGTTCGTTTCTTCTAGAAAAGAAGAAAGTCCCTTCGTGGGTATTGACGCTCCTCGCCGACGATCTCTAGCGTCACCCGGCGAAGGCCTTCCAGTGTGTACGGAAGTCCCGTACCGCTGTGCACCCCGGTGACGCCCGTCGATCGGGGCCTCACCGCCGCCCATCCCACCAACGAACCGGACCCGACCCGTCGGGGCGGCGCATCCCGCGTCCCCCGCCGGTCGTCGCTGTCCGGACCCCGCGGTTCGGAAGGATCCACATGCGACTCAAGGCATTCCTGCTACCGACGGCGCTCGCGCTGGCCCTGTCCGGGACACCAGGCGCCGCCCTCGCCGCCACCGCCCACCCCGCCGCCGGCGGCGCGGTCGACCTCGACGTGCTCTTCGTCAGCGCCCACCCCGACGACGAGGCGGGCAGCCTCGCCACGCTGGGGCAGTGGAAGGAGAAGTACGGCGCCAAGGCCGGCGTCGTCACCATCACCCGTGGCGAGGGCGGCGGCAACGCCGTCGGCCTCGAGGAGGGGCCACCACTCGGCATCATCCGGGAGCGCGAGGAGCGGACCGCGATCGGGCGGGCCGGCGTGCAGAACCTGTACAACCTCGATCGGGTCGACTTCTGGTACACCGCCTCGGCACCGTTGTCCGAGCAGATCTGGGGCCACGACGACACGCTCGCTCAGATCGTCCGGGTGATCCGGACGACCCGCCCCGAGATCATCATGACCATGAACCCGTCGCCGACCCCGGGTAACCACGGCAACCACCAGCAGGCCGCCAGGTTCGCCGCCGAGGCGTTCCAGGCAGCCGCCGACCCGAAGGCCTTCCCGGAGCAGATCCGCAAGGAAGGGCTCAGCGTGTTCCGGGCCGCGAAGTTCCTGCGTACCGGTGGAACCGGCAGCTCCTCGGCCGGCCCGGCGTGCGCGTCCAGCTTCACCCCGACGGTCCCGACCGACCAGGTCTTCGGCGTCTGGGAGGGCACCCCGAGCAGCAGCCGCAAGACCTGGGCGGAGATCGAGGTCGAGGCCCGCCGGGAGTACGTGACCCAGGGCTGGGCCGGCACCGCGGCCGCCCCGACCGACCCGGCGAAGATCCGCTGCGACTTCTACACCCTCGTCGACAGCCGGGTGCCGTACGACCCGGAGGACAGCTCACCGGAGGCGATCCTGCGCGGGTCGATGCTTCCGTCGACCAAGGGCGGGCTGCCCAAGGGCACCGAGCTGTACCTGACCACCGACCGCTTCGACGTGGCACCCGGCGAGAGCGTCGAGGTCACGGCGCACGTCAAGGCCGCCGCCAACCGGGCACTGAACCACCCCGGGGTGACGCTGCAGGTGCCGGCCGGTTGGTCCGTCTCCGGCGGTAGCGGGCTCGGCGTGAGCGTCCCGGCTGGCCGGGATCGGACGGCGACCTTCACCGTCACCGTGCCGAAGGGCGCCGAGACGGGCACGCAGAAGCTGCTCTCGGCCACCCTGAGCACCAAGGGCCAGGGCTCCGGCAGCACCGACGAGGCCGTCCGGGTCGTCGCCGATGTACGCGGCACCCTGGAGCCGCTGCCCGAGGTCGGTCTCTTCCGCGACTGGGCGAGCGCGGGCGGCTACGGCCAGCTCGACACCCTGATCAAGCCGGTGCTCACCATCGGCTCCGGCAAGAGCCGCGACGTCCGGGTCGACCTGCGCAACGTCGGCGAGACCGTACAGAACGGCACGGTCACCCTCGGCCTGCCCGCAGGCTTCACCGCCGACGCCGCCACGAAGAGCTACCGCGACCTGGCGGCCGGCGCCACCGGCGCGGTCACCTTCAGTGTCACCAACAGTGACGCCTCGCTGCCGACGGCCAACGAGGGCGGCGACGGCGGCGACTACGGCATCACCATCACCACCGCCAGCAGCACCGGCAGCACGGTCGAGACCGGCGCCCTGGAGATCGTGCCGACCACCGAGGTGCCGCAGGCCGGCGCCGCCCACGCCGTCGATGGAGTGGCCAGCGCGGGCGAGTACCCGGGCGAGGAGCTCGACTTCTCGCGCATCTGGGAGGGCGAGGCGACCACCGCGACGGACGCCTCCGCCAAGGGTCGGATCGCCTGGACCGCGGACGCGCTCAAGGTGATCGTCACGGTCACCGACGACGTGCTCGGCCGGAAGGTGGTGCCGCAGGATTGCAAGCGCCAGCGGCGGACCGACAGCGTCGAGATCATCGTCGACCCGAAGGGCGACTCCTCGGACACCTCGACCGTGTTCAAGGCGGGCATCTTCCCCATCACCGACGACCCGGCCAACGGCAACCCGCCGTGCTGGCAGCGCGACGCCGACAACCGGCAGGGCCCGGGTGGGCAGACCGCTCCGGGAATGACCGTGGTCAGCAAGGTCAGCGAGCCCTACACCGGCTACACGATCGAGACGAGCATCCCGTTCGCGGTGCTGCCCGACGCGGTCGACCCGGCCCGGATGGGCTTCAACGTGCTGGTCTACGACTCGGACACGCAGGATCTCGCCTCCCAGTCCCGACTCGGCTGGTCGACGTTCACCGGCGTACGAGCCGACCCGTACCGCTACGGCCTGGTCACCCTGCCCGGCTACACCCCTGCCCAGCAGGACCCGAGCACGCCGGTCTTCCCGGACACCTCGGCGCGCAGCGTGCACAGCCCGCAGACGATCGCCCAGTCGGCGGTCGGCGGCGTGGCGCCGGCGGCGGTGCCGCGGCTGCCGGAGCGGGCGCTGCGCCTCACCCGGCAGCACCGGGTGAACGGCGGGGTCGAGGTCTCCCTCCAGTCCGACCGTACGGGCACGGCGTATCTCTACACCTGGAACGGCGACCGGGCACTGGGCAGCCGCACGGTCGAGTTGCGACCCGGCCGGCCGGTGACCGTGCTGGTCCCGGTCGACGGGGATAAGGCGGAGGCCGTGCTGGCCGCGTTCGAGTCAGGTGGCTCGGCCGTCGCTCAGCAGGTCACGATCCGCCGCTGAGGTCATCGGGTAACACGGGCAGGTGCCGGACGAACCGGACGGCACCTGCCCGCCGCCGCGCTGGCGGTCGGCGGTCAGGTGCCGCAGGTGGTCGCGGGCAGACCGGGCACGGTCACCGGGGACCGGCCACCTGGGCGGGCCTTGCCGGCCAGCACGGCGGCCAACGCGGTCATCGACGCCCGGCTGGAGGAGTACGTGGCCAGCAGCGTCGGCGACTTCGCCTTGGCCAGCACGTACGGGGTGTCCATGGCGACCGTGACCGCCGCGTCGGCGCGCAGGTCGGTGGCGCCGTCGCCGTAGCCGACCAGGTGCACCACCGTGCCTCCCTTGGGCACCACCTTGACGCCGGCCGCGGTCAGCGCCTCGGTGAGCAGCGACCGGGTGCCGTCCCGCCCGCCGGAGGAGGTGACGGTGATCGGTCCGCGCACCGCGCCGCCGCAGGCGCCGCGCAGCACGGTTACCGCACCGGCGGCCAGCGCGTCCGCCGCCGCGCGGTGCGCCGGGGCGTTGAGCGTGGACATCTCGGCGGTCGGGAGCGCCGCCAGCCGGAACTTCATGGTCAGCACCCGGGTGACCGCCTCGACCAGTCGGGCCCGGGTCAGCGACCCGCCGCGCAGCGCGGCGAGCAGCCCGTCGTACGCCTGGCCGACGTTCGGGGTCATCAGGATCAGGTCGTTGCCGGCGTTCAGTGCCCGGACCGCGGCCTCGCCGGGAGCCCAGCGCTTCGCCGGGGGCATGTTCATGCCGTCGGTGATCACCACGCCGGTGAAGCCGAGCTGGCCGCGCAGCACGTCGGTGAGCAGCTTGTGCGAGAAGGTGGCCGGGGTGCCCGGGTCGATGGTCCGCGCGTCCAGGTGACCGGACATCACGGCCATCGCGCCGGCGTCGATGCCGGCGGTGAACGGTGGCCAGGCACCGCTCTTCAGCGCCGCCGCGGACTGGGTGAGCACCGGCAGGTCCTGGTGCGAGTCGTCGGCGCTGTGGCCGTGACCCGGGAAGTGCTTCAGGGTGGCGGCGACGCCGACCGCCTGGAGGCCCCGGACCGCGCCGCCGACCTGCGCGGCGGCCCGCTTCGGGTCCGAGCCGTAGGACCGGGAGCCGATCACCGTGCTGCGGGTGGCCAGCACGTCGGCCACCGGAGCGAAGTCGACGTTGATCCCCATCGCGGCCAGCTCGGCGCCGGCGGCCCGCCAGGCGGCCTCGGTCAGCGCCGGGTCGCCGGCCGCACCGGCGGCGAGGGCGCTGGGCAGCACGGTGACGTCGTTGGTGATCCGGGTGACCACGCCGTACTCCTGGTCGGTGCCGACCAGGAAGGGCGCGGAGCCGGCGGCGAGCCGACCGGCGGCGGCGCGGAGGCCGCCGGTCAGCTCGTGCACCTGCTTCGGGTTGTCGACGTTGGTGGTCTCCTGGTTGCCCTTGGTCGGGTCGTCGGCGCTGAACCCGACCAGGATCAGCCCGCCCAACCGGTACTTGGCGATCATCTCGGCGGGGGTGTCGACCCCGGCCAGCGCCTGGTTGCCGGCGGCCGAGCCGGGTGAGACCTTCGTGGCCGAGTCGCCGTAGGCGTACGGCATCAGCACCTGGCCGACCAGGTCCTCGTCGGAGAGGGTGGCGACCAGCGCCGCCGCCTGGGCGGCGGGGTCGCCAGGCGGCATGGTCGTGGGGGCGCTCGGGCCGGCGGAGGTGCCGGCCGGACCGGGCGTCGGCGCGGGGTGGTCCGCGGTACCCGAGCAGCCGGAGACGAGCAGGGCGGTCAGGGCGGCGACGGCGACGCTGGCGCGACGCGGGCGAATCGGCACCCACCCATCCCACCAGTTCGCCCTTATCGGGGCAACTTGACCTCACCGGTCAGCCGCCGCCGCGCCAGCGTGCGGGCAGGTGGCCCGACCGGCGGGTGACCGGGTCAGCCGACCCGGGTGAGCAACGTCACCGGGGCGCCGTCGCCGGCGTACCGGTAGGGCTCCAGGTCATCGTCCCACGCGGTGCCGAGCGCCTTGTCCAGCGCGTGCGCCAGCGCCTCCGGCGCCCGGGCCGCGGCCATCAACGCCCGCAGCCGGTCCTCGCCGAGCTGGATGTCGCCGGCCGCACCGACGGTGGCCCGGAACAGGCCGCGCGCCGGCACGTACATGAAACGTTCGCCGTCGGCGCCGGGACTCGGTTCCTCGGTCACCTCGAAACGGATCATGGGCCACTGCCGTAGGGCAGCAGCCAGCTCGGCGCCCGTCCCCGGACGACCGGTCCACCCGCACTCGGCCCGGCGGGCGCCGGGGTCGACGGGCTGAGCCGTCCACTGCAGGTTGACCGGCGCGGCTAGGACGCGCGCGATCGCCCACTCGACGTGCGAGCACACGGCGAGCGGGGTCGAGTGGACGTATACGACGCCACGCGTTGGCACGGTGACCTCCCGGAGAGCGAGGTGCGTCTTCCCCTACGACCTCGTCCACCGGAGTTGTTGCTGCTACACATGATTACTCGTGTGACGGATGGTGCGCCAGAGAATCGGAAAAAACGCCGGCCGGAATAGCCGGACGGGTGGTCCCCGTTGCCTCTCAGGACACCGCGACGACCAGCCTGATGTCGTGGTCCTGTACAGTTCCATCGGCGGCTTGTGCCGCGCACAACTTCGTGGGTCGACCCAGGTGGTGGCCCGCACACAGCCCCCGGACGTTCCAGTCCTCCCGTACGTCTTGCAAGGAGTACCTCCGTGGCGAGCAACACCTCTAAGACCGCGCGCGCGTCCGTCCGGGCCGGCCAGGCTGGCCAGGGTGGCGCCCTCAGCGTGCTGGGCGAGTTCAAGTACCTCATCCCGCTCAACGGCGGCAAGCACGCCTACGTGCGCAACCTGACCAACGGCAAGACCGCGCACCTGCGCACCGACTCCGAGGCCTTCGTCGAGGAGATCCGGGTGCTGGCCGCGGCCGGCCACGCCGCCAAGATCCGGGCGGAGATCAACAACCTGAACACGACCCACCCGGGCGACGGCTGGGACGCCACCGAGAAGCGCCTGGTCGAGGCCGGCGTCTTCGAGGGCTGAGCCCTCCCCCACCGCTACACCTCGAACCGCCCGCCGGGATCTCCCGGCGGGCGGTTCCGCGTTCGCCACCTGGCCGCCGGGCCGCCGGGGGCTCAGGCCGGGTCCAACAGGGCGACCTCCCCGGTGGCCAGGTCGTAGAGACCGCCGACCACGGCCACCCCGCCCGCGGCGACCGGCCCGGCCAGCAGGTCGTCGTGGCGCAGGGTCCGCACCGTGCGCCGGACGTGCCGGCGGATCGCCAGCGGATGCACCGCGGGGTCGTCCAGCCCCGCCTCGGTCACCGCCGGAGCGATCTCGTCCACCAGGTGGGCCAGCGACCCGGCGGGACGCACCCCGGCGCGCAGCGCGTCCACCGCGGCTCCCACCGCGCCGCACCGCTCGTGGCCGAGCACCATCACCAGCGGTACGCCGAGCTGGCCGACCACGTACTCGATCGAGCCGCACACCGCGCGGTCCAGCACGTGCCCACCGGTGCGGATCACGCAGATCGCGCCGAAGGTCTGATCGAAGATCGCCTCCAGCGGCACCCGCGAGTCGATACAGCCGAGCACCACCGCGTACGGCTGCTGGTCGCCCGAGGCGGCCGCGGCGGCGGTGACGTCGTGTCCGTGCACCGGCTGGCCGCTGACGAACCGCCGGTTACCGGCGAGCAGCTCGGCCAGCGCGGCGCGCGGCGTACCACCGGCCTGCCGCCCCGGTGCCGACGGTCCACCCACCGGCGGTCCGGGCGTTGCCCCCGACGACCCCATGCCGTTCAGCTTGGCCCGCTGTGGGGTGGCCACGGGCGGGGTCGGGAATGTTCTCTGCGCGTGATTGGCGTGGTGTCATGGCGGGTAGCCGGTGTTACCGCCGGGTATGCCGGTGCGGTTCGTGCCGGGCGGCCCTGGGAGGTGGCGATGCCGGAGCGGTTCGAGGTCGGTCTGCCCGACGGGGTACGCCTGCACGTCGAGGCGACGGGGCCGACGGACGCCCCGGTCACCGCCGTTCTGCTGCACGGCTGGACGCTGGACGGGCGCAGCTGGCACCGGCAGGTCGACGCCCTCACCGGGTCGTCCGGCGACGCGGTGCGGGTGGTCACCTACGACGCGCGGGGGCATGGCCGGTCCAGTTGCATGCCGCTGCCCACTGCCACCCTGGCCCAGCTCGGCGACGACCTGCTCGCGGTGCTCGACGCGGTCGCGCCGACCGGGCGGGTGGTCCTGGTCGGGCACTCGATGGGCGGCATGACGATCATGGAGTACGCGCACCGCCACCCGGCGCACTTCGCCGCCCGGACCGCCGGCCTGGTCTTCGTCTCGACCACCGCCGAGGGGCACACGCACACCGTCTACGGGCTCTCGCCCCGGATCGCCCGGCTGATCCGGCTGGCCGAGACGACCGGCGCCGGGGTGCTGGCCCGGTGCGGTTCGTGGCGCGCACCCCGGGCGCTGCTGCGCGCGCTGCAACCGAGCATCCGCTGGATGCTCTTCGGCGACCGCTGCGATCCGGCCGACATCCGGCTGGTGACCTCGGCGGTGGCCCGCGCCTCGCTGCGCTCGATCGGCGGGTTCCGCGCCTCGATCGGCGCCCAGCACCGGCTGGACACCCTCGCCGCGCTGGCCCACCTGCCGGCGGCCGCGCTGGTCGGCGACCGGGACCGGCTGACCCCGCCGCCGTGCGCCGAGTCGATCGCCGCGGTACTGCCGGCCACCGACCTGACCGTCTGCCCGGGGGCCGGGCACATGCTGATGATGGAACGCCCGCACGAGGTGAACGCCGCGCTGACGGGCGTCCTGAGCCGGGTGCTCGCCGAGCCGGCGCCCCGCGCGAGCGGCACGACCCCCGCCGGGACGGGTGTCTGACCACGTTCCCGCACCTCGGGCGCGGGAGGCCGGGCCCAGGGCCGTACCCTTCTGCGGTTGGCCCGCGCGGTTCGCGCCGCTTGCCGGCGACATCGAAGGAGCGTGCGTTGACCGACCAGACCGCCCTGGAGCAGGAGATCGCCGTCGAGCAACGGCACCTCGACCGGGTGTACGCCCGACTCGCCGAACTGCGGCGGTCGGCGGTCCGCGCCGAGCGGGACGGCTACCGGATGGCCCGGGTGGGCACCTTCGGCGCGCTCGTCGAGCGCGACGCGATGGTCTTCCACGCCGCGCAGCGGCGGCACACCCTCGACGCCGAGCACGAGGGGCTGGTCTTCGGCCGTCTGGACCTGCGGGACCGGCAGGTGCTGCACGTCGGTCGGCTCGGCATCCGCGACGAGGACGCGACGACGCTGGTCGTCGACTGGCGGGCACCGGCCGCCGCCGCCTTCTACCAGGCCACCCCGGCCCAGCCGCAGGGCGTGGTGCGCCGGCGCACCATCCAGTCCCGCAGCGAGCGGGTCACCCGGATCGAGGACGACCTACTGGACCCGACCGCCGCTCCCGAGGGGATGACGGTGGTCGGCGACGGCGCGCTGCTGGCGACCCTGTCCCGGGCCACCGGCCGGGGCATGCGCGACATCGTGGCGACCATCCAGCGGGAGCAGGACGAGGCGATCCGCTCGCCCGGCTCCGGGGTGACGATCGTCGCCGGCGGCCCGGGCACCGGCAAGACCGCGGTCGCCCTGCACCGGGCCGCCTATCTGCTGTACTCCGACCGCAGCCGGTACGCGGGCGGCGGCATCCTGGTGGTCGGCCCGTCCTCGGTCTTCGTGGAGTACATCGCCTCGGTGCTGCCCTCGCTCGGCGAGGACACCGCGACCCTGCACTCGCTGGGCACCCTATTCCCGGGGATGACCGCCACCCGCACCGACTCACCCGAGGTGGCGGCGGTGAAGGGTTCGCTGCGGATGCGCCGGGTGCTGGAACGCGCGGTGCGGGACGCGGTGCCGGGCGGCCCGGGCGAGCTGCGGCTGCTCTACCGCGGCACGCTGCTGCGGCTGGACCGGGCCGAACTGGACGGGATCCGGGACCGCGTGCTGAACCGGGGTGCCCGGCGCAACGAGGTCCGTCGGGCCGGCTTCGACGGTGTCTTCGCCGCGCTGTGGGCACAGGCTCGCCGGTTGGGCATCGGCCGGCTGCCGGAGCAGCGGGCCTTCGAGGACGAGATCGCCGAGCGGTCGGAGTTCCGGGAGTTTCTCAAGGCGTGGTGGCCACGGCTGCACCCCCGGCACGTGCTCGGCTGGCTGGCCCGACCGGATCGCCTGCGCCGGTACGCGGGTGGGATCCTCTCCACCGCCGAGATCCGGCTGCTCAGCGCGGCGTACCAGAATCTGGACGCCGCCGGGTTGACCATCGCCGACGTGGCGCTGCTGGACGAGCTGGACGCGCTGCTCGGCAAGCCGGCGCAGCCGGCCCGCGCCCGACGTGACCCGTTCCAGCTCGCGGGCGGGGTCCGCGAGCTGAGCAGCTTCGGCGACCGGCAGCGGGCCGCGCGGGCGGCGGCCCGGGAGCGGCCGGCGGACTACCGGGAGTACGCGCACGTGGTGGTGGACGAGGCGCAGGACGTCTCGCCGATGCAGTGGCGCATGGTCGGTCGGCGCGGCCGACTGGCCTCCTGGACGGTGGTGGGTGACCCGGCGCAGACCGCGTGGACCGGTGACCCGGAGGAGCTGAACCGGGCCCGGGACCAGGCGCTGGGCCGACGCAAGCGGCACGACTTCACGCTGACCACCAACTACCGCAACTCGGCGGAGATCTTCGCGGTGGCGGCGGCGGAGATCCGCCGGATCTATCCCGACCTGCCGCTGCCGACCGCCGTCCGCTCCACCGGGGTCGATCCGGTCGAGCTGGTGGTGCCCGCCACCGAGCTGGAGACCGCGACCGTGGAGGCGGCCACCGGCCTGCTGGCCGAGGTGGAGGGCACGGTCGGGGTGATCACCCCGGTCCCCCGCCGCGACGAGGTCGCCGGTTGGCTCGGCGCGCTCGGTGCGCCGCGGCTGCAGGTGGTGACCAGCCTGGAGGCCAAGGGCATGGAGTACGACGGGGTGGTGCTGATCGCCCCGAGCGAGATCCGGGCGGATCCGGGCGCCGGGGTACGCACCCTCTACGTCGCGCTCTCCCGCGCTACCCAGCGCCTCACCACCATCGACCCGACGGGCTGACCTGCGGCGGCGCCCCTCGCGGGTCGGCGACCTGCCGTACACTTGCATACATAGCGATGTGAGCATACATTTGACCCGGTCCCGATCGACGGCGGAGGGTGGTCTCGTGGGCGCAGGTCATGACCACCACCACGGGTCGGTCACCAACGCCGCGCACCAGCACCGGGGGCGGCTCTGGACAGCGTTCGGGCTGCTCGCCGCCCTGATGGTGGTCGAGGCGGTGGCCGCGTTCCACACCGGCTCCCTGGCCCTGCTCTCCGACGCCGGCCACATGTTCACCGACGTGCTCGGCATCGGGATGGCGCTCGCCGCGATCACCGCCACCCGGCGGGCCACCGGCGACCCGCAACGCACCTTCGGGCTCTACCGACTCGAGGTGCTCGCCGCGCTGGCCAACGCGGTCCTGCTCTCCGGTGTCGCGGTCTACGTGGTGATCGAGGCGATCCGCCGGTTCGGCGACCCGCACGAGGTGCTGGCCGGTCCGATGCTCGCGGTGGCCGTGCTCGGCCTGCTCGCCAACGTGGCCGCCTTCGGCCTGCTCCGCGCGGGCGCCCGGGAGAGCATCAACCTTCAGGGCGCCTACCTGGAGGTGCTCGGCGACCTGCTCGGCTCGCTCGGCGTGATCGGCGCGGCGCTGCTCATCCAGGTCACCGACTGGTGGTGGGCCGACCCATTGGTCGCGGTCGCCATCGGCGTGTTCATCCTGCCGCGCACCTGGCGGCTGGGACGGGCCGCGGTCCGCATCCTGGTGCAGGCCGCCCCGGAGCACCTCCAGGTCACGGCCGTGCACGACCGGCTGGCCGCGGTGCCCGGCGTGGTCGAGGTGCACGACCTGCACGTCTGGACGCTCACCTCGGGCATGGAGGTGGCCTCCGCGCACCTGACCATGGCGCCCGGCGCGGATGTCGGAGTGGTGCTCACCGCGGCACGCACCGCCCTGCACGAGGACTTCCGGATCGAGCACGCGACGTTGCAGATCGAACCCGGCGCGGCCCCCGGGGCGTGCGGTTCGGTCGAATGGTAGTGCGTTTCAGGAGTTTTACTCGGCTTGGCCGGAATTTTCCGTGACGACGCACGCACCGTCCGTCACATCGGCTGCACTGGTCCCATCGGCACCGGTAGGCTCGGTCCCGGCCTCCACCCGGCGGCGCCCTCCCGGCGCCGGTGGCGGTCGCCGCCTAATCGCCCGAACGGGGCGAACCGGGGAACCATGTTCCTGGGGTGCATCCGCGTCCGCGGTAGGGATCTTCCGTCCCGAACCCGTCAGCTAACCCGGTCGGCGGCTGACGGAAGGACATGCGTAGTGGTACCAGCACGACCACCCGCCGCCCGACTGGCGGCCCTGATCGTCGCGATGTTCGCCCTCAGCGTCGCGATCCCGGCCGGCGCCGCCTCGGCCGCTCCCCCGACCGGCCAGCGGGCCGCCGCGGCACCCGACGGAGACGAAGAGGGCGGCACCCCGGCGCTGCGGGCCCAACTGGAGGCGGCCAGCAAGGGATACCTGGACGCGAAACGCGCCCTGGACACCTCCGTGCGGCGGCAGCAGCAGCTCGCCACCCAGCTGAAGACCACCGAGATCGAACTCACGGCGCGCAGCGGCAAGGTCGACGAGATCGCCGGACTGGCCTACCGCACCGGCCGGCTCGGCACGGTGTCGGCGCTGCTCAGCAGCAGCACCCCCGAGGGCTTCATGGACCGGGCCGTCACGCTGGACGCGGTCGCCGCCAACGAGGACCGGGCGCTGCGCGACCTCACCGCCACCAGGGACGAGGTCAATCGCACCCGCATCGCCCTGGACGGCGAGATCCGTGAGCAGCGCAAGCAGGTCACGGTCATGGCCAAGCGCAAGGAGCAGGCCGAACGGGCGCTGACCGTGGCCACCACGAAGGCCCGTACGACCGCCGACGGCGGCTCGAACCGGGGCACCTCCACCGCCAACGCCACGGCCGCGCCGCGCAACTCCGACGGCTCCTGGCCGTCGGAGTCGTGCAGCGTCAACGACCCCACCCCGGCCTCCGGCTGCATCACCCCGCGCACCCTGCACGCGCTCAACCAGGCCAAGGCGGCCGGCTTCACCCGGTACGTCTCCTGCCACCGCAACGGCGGCTCCGGCGAGCACCCGAAGGGCCGGGCGTGCGACTTCGCCGCGCAGAAGGGCGGCTTCGGCGGCGACGCCACCGGCGGTGACAAGACGTACGGCAACAACCTGGCCGCGTACTTCATCCGCAACGCCGACCGGCTCGCCGTGCTGTACGTGATCTGGTACAGGCAGATCTGGCTGCCCAGCAGCGGGTGGAAGTCGTACAGCGGGGCGGGCGGCGACCCGTCCAGCGACCACACCAACCACGTGCACCTGTCGGTGTACTGACCCGCCGGCCGGGGGGCCCCCCCCCCGGGGGGGGGCCCCCCCCCGGGGGGCGGGCGCGTTCCGCCCTTTTTGCCAGGCGGGGGGGCCCCGCCCCGCCCCC
>NZ_JBSFYP010000070.1:0-32886 GCF_053599835.1 Micromonospora sp. NPDC005163 | reverse complement strand
GCGAAGCTGCCAGTGCCCTCCAGCGCCCAGACCCGACGGCCGGGCGCGTGTTCACGGGCCCAGGCCAACAGCCGCAGATAACCGAGTCCATCCGCTCGATCGGCGAGGTGGCCACGGACCCCGCCGGTAACCGTGTCGAGGATGGCCAGGTCGATCGTGTCGCGGTCGGGGTCACCACCGATGACGAAGTCGTAGTGCTCTGCCAGCATTACCATCCGGTTGTCCTTCCCGAGGGCGAGCGCGGTCGACGCCGACCTGGGAGAGGTCACCTGTCGCGGCAGCACTGTGAGGAGTCACGCCTGCGGGCGGACAAGCTCCTGATCAAGCCAAGACGAGTGGGTCAGGCCGGTGTCGGCTGCTCGAGGGACGGGTCCAACGCAAGGCACACCTGCCGGTGGCCAGTGTTCTCGAGAGTCACCTCATGCAGCCGGCACCAGCCTGCCGGTCTGACCCTCCCGGGCCACCAACAGACTCACAGTGTTCTCGTTCGTGCCTCGCTGCCACGGGCTGTGGGGATCGCAGAAGAAGATCGGAATGAACTGGTGGGATGACGCGCTGCACCGGGCCACGGCGGAGGTGCTGCTCGTCGGCGCGCTCGCCGGACTCATCGGCGTCCACGTCGTGCTACGCCGGATGTCCTTCTTCACCATGGCATTGACCCACGCCACATCCCCCGGGGTGGTGGCCGCCTCCATCATCGGCATCAACATCTTCCTCGGCGGCGTGGTCGCGGGCGCGATCATCGCGCTGGGCGTCGCGGCGCTCGGCCGCCGCTGCAGCCAGAACGCGGCTGCGGCGACCGGCGTCATGCTCTCCGGTGGCTTCGCGCTCGGCGCCGGACTCGTCGCCACCCAGAACGGCTTCAGCCGGGACCTGACATCGTTCCTCGTCGGATCGATCCTCACGGTCAGCCCGCAGGACCTGGTGACCACTGCGGTGGCGCTCGTCGTCGTCGCGGCCATCCTGCTGGCCTGCGCCCGTCCCCTGCAGCACACCGGCTTCGACCGCACCGGGGCGCAGGCGGCCGGGTTCGCCACCGGTGTCTGGGACGTCGTGCTGCTGCTCACCATCCAGCTGGTGGTCGTGACGATCGTCCCGGCCGTCGGCACGATCCTCGCCCTCGCCCTCATCGTGGCGCCGGCCGCGGCGGCGCGCCAGTGGTCCCACCGGCTGAGCGTCATCACTGCCCTGGCCGTCACGTTCGGCGCTCTCAGCGGTCTCGGCGGCTTGTACGCGTCGAGCCGGTGGAACGTCGCCGCCGGCGCGGGCATCACCCTGACCGCCACCGCGGTCCTGGCGCTGTCCACGGTCCTGTCCCGGCTGATCAAAGCCGGGATCCTGGCGGTCACCGGCTCCGTGCGGTCCAGGCCTGAGCAGCGCACACCTTGAGGACCTGGGGGCCACGCTGGATCGGGCGATCGTCGTGCTGCGTGGCATGGCGTACGAGCGCCGGTTGCACATCCTCGTGTTGCTGCAGAGCGGCGAGCACACGCCGGCCTCGTTGGCGGAGGCCATGTCCACGGATTCGACGGCCATTGCCCACCATCTGCGGTTCCTCAAGGACGCCCGGCTGATCCGGCGGCAGCGCCGCGGCCGGCATGTCGTTTACATGCTGCACGGGGAGGCCACCAGGCGACTCATCGGGGAAGTGCTGCGCTACGCCGAGAACTCCGCCTGTCGCACGGCGACCAGCTCCGCCACCTAGTCGAAGACGGCCGTCGACTATCCGTGGCACCTGACGTCCGTGGCCGGCCTGCTCGCCGAACTGCAGGAGGCCGGCCTGCACGGTGAGGCCGGCCCATTCGACGTGGTACGGGCCACCGTGGCCGGCTGAGCTCAAGCCGGGGTCGATGGCCGAGGGCTGCGGCCTTGCCGGTCTCAGGCAGCGATCGCGCAGCGCCAGCACCCGGTCGGCGCGGCGATGCTATGGAGATGTCAGCAGGCGCGGTCGTCAACATCCTTGAGTTGGTTGGTCTCTACGTATTCGCCACGTCCGGAGCTTTGATGGCCATCCACAAACGCTTCGACGTCGTGGGAATTGTGGTTCTGGCGATGCTGACCGCGCTCGGTGGCGGTCTCCTACGCGACCTGATCATAGGGGACTCTCCGCCGGCCGCCTTCACGAACGTGAATTATCTGGTGATCCCGCTGATCGCTGTGGGCGTGACCTTCTTCGTCCACCCCCTGGCGCAGCGGCTGAACTTCACCGTGCTCGTCTTCGACGCCGCAGGACTGGGGCTGTTCTGCGTCACCGGCACCCTGAAGGCCCTCGAATTCCACCTCGGTTCGATCCAGGCGGTGTTGCTCGGGATCACCACCGCGGTCGGCGGTGGAGTGCTGCGTGACATCACCGCTCGAGAGACGCCGGCGCTGGTCCAGGTTGACACGGATCTTTACTCGATCCCGGCAGCGGCCGGTGCGGTGATCGTTGCTGGTGCACACCAGCTCGACCTGCCGATGCCCGTCATCGCCACCTGCGCGGCGGTGCTCGTGTTCCTGTTCCGCATCGTCGCCATGCTCCGTCACTGGACCGCACCACGAGCCTGGGAACGCTAGGGCTCAGCCAGGGGCTGGGTTGTGCGGCAATGCCCCATCCTGCTGCCCCCGGCGTGATACGAAGTCTGGGCAGGATTGTCCGGAGGATCGGGGGCGGTGGAGCAGGCGCGGTCGGGGTGGATTCTGCGCGGTCAGGACACTCCCCGCCGGATCTCCTACCTGGAACTCCTCTTCGACCTGGGCCTCATCGTCGCGCTCATGCGGCTGTCCGAGCGGCTGTCCGGCGACCTCGGCTGGAATCACGCGCTGGAAACAGTGGTGCTGCTCGCCGCGATCTGGTGGGTCTGGACGGTCACCGCTTACACCACCGACTGGTACGACCCCAGCCTGCCGTTGGTCCAGTTGATCGTCCTCGGCGTGCTGTTCGGCGGACTGCTGATGTCGCTGGCGATCAGCAGCGCGTTCGAGGGGGTCAACGGGATCGTCTTCGCTGGGGCGTACGTGGGTCTGCACCTGTATCGCGGGTTCATCCTCATCACCGCCCTGCGGGGTCACGCGCTTCGAAAGCGGTCCATGCGGGTACTCGTCTGGTTCTGTCTGACCGGCGTGCTGTGGCTGGTCGGCGCGTTCCTGCCCAGCCCGATCCGGCTGGTGCTCTGGGCGGTGGCGATCACGACGGACTACGCGGTCGGCCTCTTCGGGTATCCACTGCCCCGGCTCGGCCGTTCAGGCCCGGAGGAACTCCGGGTGGGCGGTGAGCACCTGGCGGAACGCTACCGGCAGATGTTCATCGTCACCCTGGGTGAGATCACCCTCGTCGGAGTGCGGCTGTACGGCGACCCCCCGTTCGTGTCGCTGCGGACGGCGGGAGTGGTCCTGCTCTTCGTCATGACGGTGACGATGTGGCGGATCTACATCGTCTACGTCGCCGGCTATCTCGCTACCGGGATCGACATGGCCAACAGTCCCGGCCGGATCGCGCTGGTCGCGGCGTACGCGCATCTGGTCATGGTCGCCGGTGTGGTGTTGGTCGCCGCCGGTGGTGACATAGTCGCCAGAGACCCCGTCGGGGAGACCAGCCCCACGGAGCTGGCCATCGTGGTCGCCGGTCCGCTGGTGTTCCTCACCGGCCGCACCGTGTACGCGCTGGTGGTGTTCCGGGCGATGCTGTGGCGGCTGCCGCTCGGCGTGGTAGTCCTGTCGCTGGCGGCGCCGATGGCGGGGGGGCTGCCACCGATCCTGGTCGCCGCTGTCATGACCGTTGGAATGATGGCGGTCGCCTTCATCCCACACTGGGGGCAACCGGTGTACCGCACCCGCTGGCACATCCGTACCCGCTGGTGATCCGGCGGTTCGCGGCCGCCGCCGTGCGCATGAGGCATGAGGGACGGGCTTTCCCTCCGCACTGCGCTCAGCACAGTGTGCGGCGCCCGAGCGGATTCGTTTGTTGTGACCCAGGTCGCTCCCGGTGAACTTTCACCTGCCGGTCACGTCCGGAGCACCCGGATACCTCTCGCGTTCATCTAACGACCTCGTGCACGGTTGTAGATGCTTGAGCATCGATGATCGTGCCATGGTTGGTGCTGCGATCATGACGGATCGTCGGATGACAGGGCTGTCCCGGCAGGTGATTGAGGGCTTGGTCGCGGAGCTGGCGCCGCGGTGGCAAGCCCAGCATCGTGACCGGCTCGCTGCGCGAGCGCGTCGTCGCCGCATCGGCGCCGGCGCGAGGTACCGGTTCGGGTTCCCGGATCGGCTGGTGGCCACGCTGGTGCATCTGCGGCACGGGTTGACCCACGATGTGGTGGCGGCCTGGTTCGGGGTGCACCGCTCGACGATCACGCGCAGCGTCGCGCAGGTGCGGCCGTTGCTGGCCGAGCGTGGTTGCAGGGTGCATGACGGTGTCCGGCTACGCACCCTCGCCGACGTGGTGGCGTACCTCGGGCACCACCCTCGGGCGTTGATGGACGCGACCGAGGTGCGGGTGCGCCGGCCGATCGCGGGCCGGGCGGGTAGGGACCGGTTCGTGTCCGGCAAGGCCCGGCTCAACACGATGAAAGCTCTCGTGATCTGCGATCCGATCGGCAGGCTGTTGTTCTGCGGCGAGACCCGTGCGGGCTCGATGCACGACCTCACCCTGGCCCGGACCGCGGGGCTCGTCAACCTCCTCCTGCACGCACCGGTCGGGGTTCAGGTCCTCGCCGACGCCGGCTACCAAGGACTCGGTGCCGACACCGCCGGCGCCGTGATCACCCCCAGGCCCAAGCCACGTAAACGCCAGACTTCGCTGCCGCCGAGCGTCATCGCCGCGCACGCGGCAGCCCGCAAACGGCACTCCTCACAGCGCATCCGCGTCGAGCACGTCATCGGACACCTCAAGAACTGGCGGATCCTGGGCCGCTACCACGGTCGACGCGAACACCTCGACGCCACCATCCGCGCCATCGCCGGCCTACTCTCCGACCATCAGCACACCGACCGCACCGAGAACACGACCAGGCCGCTCAAAGCCGTACGAGCCACACCTCACAGTCGATGAAAGGACTTCCTTCGCCGCAGGTAGGTGCCCCGGCCAATCACGCACGAGGTCGTAAGGGACGTCTCGTAACTGGGTGAAGGTGTTGCCCGGCACGGGCCCGGTGGTCAGCCGGCGAGGATGATGTTGTGGAGGTTGGCGATGCCGGAAGCGGCGTCGGCCAATGTGTGGGCGGCGCGGCGGTAGTCGCGTAGGATCTTGAAGCACTTCATCCTGGCCAGGGCATGTTCGACCCCTGCTCGAACGGTCCGGTGTTCGACGTTCAGGGCTTGCTTCCAGTCCGGCAGGTCACTGCCGTCGGCGGGCTTGCGGTACGGGATGATCACGTCGGGGTTGCCGCGGTAGCCGCCGTCGGCCATCACCGGCCGCCCGTCCAGCTTCTCTTCGATCCCTGAGCTGCGGTAGACGATCGTGTCGTTGCGGTTGCCGGGCTGTGGGTCGCCGACGGCGATGACCAGGCGGGTGGAGGCGTCGATGGCGACCTGCAGATTCGTCGAGTACCGGTAGTTTTTGCACCGGGCGGCCCGGCGGTGGTCGCGGGTGGGAATCAGGGTGCCGTCGACGATGGCGATCTGCTCGACCGGCCGCCGGCGCACCGGCGCCAGTGCCAGCAGCGGGCCGAGGGCGTCGATGACCCGGTGCGCTGCCGAGTGCGACACCCCGAACAGCGGGCCGATCTGGCGCATCGTCAGGTTCGTGCGCCAATAGGTCGCCACCAGCAGCACCCGGTCGGCGAGGTCCAGGGCCCACTGCCGGCCGGGCCGGCCATCAGCGATCGTGGCACCGCCCCGCTCGGTGACCAGACGGACCAGCTTGCGGAACTGGGCGGGCTGCAGCCCCGTGAACGGGAAGATCCACTCAGGGTGCGCCGCGGTGATCACCTGCACCCCAGGCATCCTTGATGATCGTCCTCAGCGGACAGACACCGGGGTTACGAGACGTCCCTTAGGGTCTCATCCGTCCATCACGGAAGGCACTTTCAAGGTGCAGCGTACCGGCATGCGTCCCAAGCTTGCGGTCTCTGGTGGGGGTCGGGGCGTGGTCGGTCACGCTGGTGCCCGCCTGCTGGCCGACATCGCCGAGGTGACTGGGGTGGCCAGCGGTTTTGCTGATGCGCTGGCCGGGTTGCGGCAGCGACGCCCGGTCCATGAGCCGGGCCGGGTCGCCGTCGATCTGGCGGTGATGCTCGCCGACGGCGGCGAAGCGATCGCCGATCTGAGCGTGCTACGCCATCAGCCCGCATTGTTTGGGCAGGTCGCATCGGACGCGACCGGGTGGCGGGTCCTGGACAGCCTGGAGTCATCGCCGGCCTGGTCGGCGGACTGCTCGGCGGCCTCATCCCCGCCATCCGCGCCGCCCGCATCCCGATCGCCACCGTCATGCGCGCCTGAAGCCCACGCCCAGGTGTGAGAAACCGGCGGCGACGCACGCGCAACGCGGCAGATCCGGATACGCGGTTACCCGCCAACCGAGGCCTACGAGCTCAACTGCGTCTGCGAAAGGAATATCAGCCGACCGTTCGTGAGCACAACGAGCTGCTTACGCGTCGATGCCAGCACCATCGCCAACAGCGACCCGCCACCCTCAAGGATCATTGCCTGGCTGAGGAGCGCCCCGAGTCGACCGGGCGAGAACTTGCCGACCATGGCCCACGTCGTCACGATTGGTTGCTCGCCGCACTGCAGGATCCCGCGAAGTTCGGCGGCGGCCCGGCGCCCCCGTTGCGCACCATCGCCGACGAGGTCGCCACCTGGCCCGAGTACGCCACCGCCGTGGCGGTACGCCTCGACGCGCACGACCAGATCGTGGTCTGCGCACCGCACGGCCTCGACGACCTGCTCGACGGGGTGTGGCGGCGCAACCTAACCAGGGTCAGCCCGGAGATCTCCCGGCAACGACTCGCCCGCTACCGCCCCGCCGAACGCTGGCCCGGTGTCCGCGTCGTGACCTGAGCCAGCGCTCGAAGCCCGCGGAGGGTTGCCGCCAAGGCGCGCTCCTGCTGGCGGGCGGCTCCCGGACCGGTGGAGCGGGCCGCACACATGATCTTGCGTGATGGGCGCGGTTTGTGCCTCCAGCGGATGTCAATCCGGGTCAACCGATGCCAGCGCGGGTCATCGTGGCCGACCGTCGGTCGCAAACCGGGGTTCGTGTGCTCCGGGTGCGGTCCTGGGCTGGGAGAACAGGGGTTCACTCACCCGAGCACCTACCCAAAGCGTGGTCAAGCGGCTGCACCGGGAAGCCGCCGACGCCGTGGCCAACAAAATCGCCACCAAACGGCGACGCGGCGCGTGAAGGAAGGTCCACGCATGTTCGGCGACGCCGCCGGCGAAGAGTCGGGGCTTTCGCGGGTGCGGGTCGGCAAGACGACCGGCTCCTGCGGCAGCGGCGTCAGTGCTGCGGTGAGCTCATGCATCTCAAGACCGTGTTCGGTGCCGTGGTGGTTGGTTCGGTCGACGAGCTCCTGTATGGCGGCCCGGTAGTGGGGGTCGGTGTGGTAGGGCCAGTGGCGTTCGACCGGCGGTGGGACGGTGTCCGCTGGGTCGATGGTGAGGGCGCGGGGGTCGCGGAGTCGGACATCGACCGAGCTGGCGGCCGGGTTGTCGCATGGCCGCTGGGCGCCGCGGTGGTGGTCGAAGATGGGTCCGCCGATCGGGTCGGTGTCTCGCCAGAGGTTGTGCCATCGCCAGTCGAGGCGTTCGCCGATGTCGCGCAGAACGTGCTCGCCGAGGTAGGCAGGGTAGAGGCGGGCGTAGATGCGGCGCAGTGGGCTGCCGTGGGTCAGCAGCGCCACTCTGCGCAGGGCGGCAGGTGGCAGTTGCAGGACGGTGGCTGCGGCGAGGACGGAGCCGTGGCTGTGCGCGGAGATGACGACTGGGCCTTGTGCGGCGAGGGCGGTGACCCGTTTGGTCAGTTCGGGCACGGCTCGGGCGGCGTAGCAGGGGGGTGCGAACGGGTGGACGGTGCGCGGCCAGAAGGTGCCCACATCCCATAGGACCGCCACGAGGCGTCGGGTCTCGGTGGATCGGTATGAGCGGTATCCGAGGATCACGAGGCCGATCACGAGCAGGCTGATGACCCAGACCCCGGCGTCCGTGACGTACGCGGCGAGCAGCGCAGTTCCGCCGCGTGTCCCGCTGAGTTGGGCGGCGAGCTGGGTGGGCCCGATCCCGATCAGGTCGAGGGCGATGGTGGCCAGGCCGAGCGAGGAGATCAGGAAGAACGCGACGAGCATCGGGCCGAGTTCCTCGGTTAGGTGGGACTTGGCGACGGTCTCGCGTACGGCGTGGAGCCGACGCGCCGCATGTGGGGGGACCTGGGGAAAATCGTGTGCGATTACGCGCTGCGCCAGGGCGCGTCGCCGCCGACGGCTGAGCAGGAGCGTGGCGACGGCTGCCGCGGAGACGATCAGCAGCGCGGTAAGTCCGGCGAGCGCCGCCCACCAGTACGCGACGGGTGGTTCGAGGGGACCGATGGCAGGTGGGTTCGGCCGGATCGGGTCGGGGATGTTGCCGCGGTCAAGGTGGTCGGCGACCCGGAAGACCAGCGTGGCGGTGAATGCCGCAGCGACACTGACTGACAGCGCCGCCACGATCGGCGTGCCGAGCCCGCGCAGAAAGGGCGGGGCCCCGGTCGGGTTCGCCCGCGCTCGTGCGAGCGTGACGACGGCGATCGTGACGAGCAGGACGCCTTGGGCCGCCGTCAGGCCGGCGGCGGCGGCCTCGTAGCCGGGCAGCTGCCCGGCGGTGGGCCGAACCGATCGGGTGAGGGCGGCGTAGCTGAGGCTCAGAGCGGTCACCACGGCGGTGATCACCCACAGCGGGCGCGCGACGCGACGGGCCCGCGCCCGGCTCGCCGGCACGGGCAGGCAGAGCAGTACCGCGCAGAACACCACCAGGGCGGCGGCGGCGAACAGCAGCGGGCCGAGTGGATTCCGTCCGCCGTCGGACACGCCGGCCAGGAGGCTGGCGTCCAGCGTGCCGGCGCCGATCCCGACGTGGATCTGGCGCAGCCAGGACGTCACCCACTCGTCGTGCCAGAACCCGGGCGTGGACAGGCTCTCGGTCCTCTCCGATGACTTCGGCTCCCCCGGTGTCGGGTCGAAACCCTCGAGCGCCCGCGCCGACCGTGCGCCGATCGCCCAGATCACGCGCAGCGCGAGCAGGGGGATCAGCGACAGCAGGGCCAGGCGGGGACCTATCGGCATCGCGGCGAGCCAGGACAGGTACGGGCGATCAGCCCGGCACTCGACGTAGGGCACGCATTGCCAGCCGACGAGGTTCAGCGTGACCCCGACGACCGCGAGCGTGAACGCCACGGTGAGGGTGCCGGCGAGCAGGCGACACAACGCGCCGAGCAGGCCCAGCCGGTCGTTCGACGTCGGGCGCAGCCAGATCGCGAGGTTGCCCAGCATGAACGGCAACAGCAGCAGCATCGAGGCCGTGCGCACCGCCGCACCGGCCGTCAGGGCACCCCAGCGGTACGCCTCGACCGCGACCCCGGCCGTGGCGCCGCCGGCCGTGCCGGTCCCCGGCCGGGTGCGGTAGAACCCGGCGTGCCGGTCCCCGGCGACACGCACCACGATCGGTTGGTCGAGGATCGTCTCCGCCGACGCGCCGTACACCCCGTGCACCCGCAACTCGACGGCCTCACCCCCGGGTGCTGTGCCCACGAGGCCAGGGTCACAGAAACTACCGCCACCCGCTGCCGAATCGGTCGAATTGAAGCGCCCCGGGTGCTGTGGAGACCTCAGCTGTTGGCTCCAACCACCTCGCGAGGGCCGGTGTTGAGCGTGGAACATCGATTCGTATTCGGTGGGTGGGACGTGGCCGGTCGCGGAGTGCAGGCGCTGGTTGTTGTACCAGTCGACCCATTCGGCGGCGGTGTGCTCGGCAGTTGAAGATCAGTCGGGCGTTGGGTGGCCCCTCCGGCCAGCTCTCCGTCGCGTATCGGCTGCCGCAGATCTAACGGCGGTCGCCACCCGCGCTGGGCCTACGGACCGTCGATCGGACGGGGCTCGGCCTTGCGATATCGTCAAGGTGCCCCCACCGGCGTCGAGCGGTCCGCGTCCGCCGGCTGGCGACGGTCCGCAGGGCACCCCACGAATCCAGGGAGATACCGATGCTGGAGCCTGAGCCGGCTCAAGACGTCCACGCCGAGGATGCCGGCAGGCCAACCACGGCCGAGACCGAGACCGACGAGGTTGCCGTTTACGCAAATCGGGCTGCCCGACGCGCGAAGGGCAAGGTGGCCTCGCCTCAACCGTATGGAAAGGGTCAGCGCCCCGGCGGCCAGGGCTCGGTCCAGAGCCCGCGCCAGTGGGGTAACCGCCGAAGCGGCTGATCCGTTGGTGGAGCTTTCGTCGGTAAA
Source organism: Micromonospora sp. NPDC005163 (assembly GCF_053599835.1). Lineage (NCBI taxonomy): Bacteria > Bacillati > Actinomycetota > Actinomycetes > Micromonosporales > Micromonosporaceae > Micromonospora > Micromonospora sp. NPDC005163. The sequence continues at coordinate 22,487 of NZ_JBSFYP010000070.1, read as the reverse complement.
CGGCTTCCGGTGTCCGCGGCGAATGGTGGCAGGGGGCAGAGCGGGAGCAGCGGGGCGCGTCGAACGGCGCTGAATGGCGTTGGGCCCCTCGGCCACGGCGTGGCCTCCTGCGCCACCTGCGACGGGTTCTTCTTCCGGAACCAGGACATCGCCGTGGTCGGCGGCGGCGACACCGCCATGGAAGAGGCCACGTTCCTCACCCGCTTCGCCCGCAGCGTCACCATCATCCACCGCCGCGACATCTTCCGCGCCAGCCAGATCATGACCGACCGGGCGCTGAGCAACGACAAGATCAAGGTGGCGTGGAACAGCGTCGTCGAGGAGATCCTCGGCCACAACGGCGCCGTCGCCGCGGCCCGGCTACGGGACGTCCACACCGGCCAGACCCGCGTCCTGCACGTCACCGGCGTGTTCGTCGCCATCGGCCACGACCCGCGCAGCGAGCTGTTCCGCGGCCAGGTCACCCTCGACGGTGACGGTTACGTCACCGTCGACTCCCCCGGCACCCGCACCAACCTGCCCGGCGTGTTCGCCGCCGGCGACCTCGTCGACCACACCTACCGCCAAGCCATCACCGCCGCCGGCACCGGCTGTGCCGCCGCCCTCGATGCCGAGCGCTACCTCGCCGCCCTCGCCTGACCGGCGCCGTCCGGGGTCCGGTCAGCTCACCCGGGCCTCGGGCGGCGGATCCGTCCCGGGGCTACCCAGCCAGTCGGGCGCTGATGTCGGCGACCGTGGCCTTCGCCGTACGCCCCGGTCGTCCGGCCGCGTCTGTCCCGTCCGTCCTGGCTGTCGCCGAAGGTGTTCCGTACCGAGGTCCTCGCCGGCCTGGTCGTCGCCCTGGCCCTGATCCCGGAGGCGATCTCCTTCTCGATCCTGGCCGGGGTCGACCCGCGGGTGGGGCTGTTCGCCTCGTTCACCATGGCCGTGACCATCGCGATCTGCGGCGGCCGCCCGGCGATGATCTCCGCCGCGACCGGTGCGGGGTTCCAAAACCCTGCCACCGCAGCTGACCTGGCCGGATGTATTGCCTAGCAGCGATGCCAGCCACCATCGTTACTCATGGCCCCCCGACTGATCTACCTCGTGTTCTGCCGGATCGCCGGCTGGCTGGCTCTCCTCGCCTGCACCACCGCAGCCAAAGATGTGGAGATCTTGGTTCTCCGTCACGAGAACGCGGTCCTCCGACGGCAGAACCCCACACCGCGTCTGGACTGGGCCGACCGTGCCGTGCTCGCCGCCCTGATCAAGCTCCTGCCCCGAGCGTTGAAGGTGCACCGGCTCGTCACCCCAGCCACGGTCATGCGGTGGCACCGGCGGCTGGTCGCCCGACACTGGACCTACCCGAACCAGCCAGGACGCCCACCAATCGACCCAACTGTTGCCGCTCTAATCGTGCAGATGGCCCGGGACAACCCCGGCTGGGGCTACCAAAGAATCCAAGGTGAACTGCTCGGCCTCGGCCACCGGACCGGCGCCTCCACGATCCGCCGGATCCTCAAACGGCTTGACATACCACCAGCGCCGGTACGCCGCGACCACACCACCTGGCGACGCTTCCTCCGCACGCAGGCATCGACCAACCTCGCCTGCGACTTCTTTCATGTGGACTGCGCGCTCACCCTGAAGCGCCTGTACGTCTTCTTCGTCATCGAAGTCGGCAACCGCTACGTCCACATCCTCGGCATCACCGCCAACCCAGACGGGCCATGGACCGCCCAACAGGCCCGCAACCTACACATGGACCTCGGCGACCGCGCCGACCATTTCAAGATCCTCATCCGTGACCGGGCCGGGCAGTTCACCACCGCCTTCGACACCGTCCTGGCCGACACCGGCATCACCGTGTGCAAGATCCCACCACGCTGCCCGCGAGCCAACGCCTACGCGGAAAGGTTCGTCCTCACCGCCCGCACCGAGGTGACCGACCGCATCCTCATCTTCGGTGAACGGCACCTACGCCGAACACTCAACGAATACGCCCGTCAATACAACGGTCGGCGCCCCCACCGGGCACTGCAGCTGCAGCCCCCACGCTCCGACCATCCCGTCGTTGACCTGACCCACCAGCGGATCAAACGCCGGCCCGTCCTCGGCGGGCTGATCAACGAGTACGAACGAGCCGCGTAGAAAGCCCAGCTCAGACCAAGTGACAGGGTTTTGGAACCCGACAGGGTGCCGCAGACGAATCTCGGGGTGACGCCCACTCAGGCGGAAACGCGACCGGGCAGCACCATCGACGTACGCGGCACCTTCACCCTCCCCGCGGGCGAGCCAATCCGTGACGTCGAACTGCGGGTGACCCCGCCCGCGGGCTGGAGTGCCAGCGGTGCGACGGTGTCGGCGAAGCGCATGCGGGCCGGCGAGTCGGTCAGCGGCGCGTGGACGGTCACCGCCGCGGCGGACGCGGCTCCCGGGTACATGGATGTCCCGGTCGTCGCCACCTACCGCTTCTCGGATGATCCGGAGCGGCGCCCGGTGCATGTCGAGGAAGCGGTACGGGTGTTCGTTCCGCCGGCGAATCCGAGCGGAACCGCGTACGTCAGCGACCTGCCCTTCCTGAGTAAGAGCAACGGATGGGGGCCGGTCGAACGGGACCGGTCCAACGGGAAGATGGACGCCGGCGACGGGCAGACGCTGGCCATCGGCGGCACGACGTACGCCAAGGGCATCGGCACTCACGCGCCCAGCGAGGTCACCGTGTGGCTGGGCGGCGCGTGCAGCCAGTTGCAGGCCGAGGTCGGCATCGACGACGAGGTCACCCAGTCCGGCTCGGTCGCGTTCCAGGTCTTCGGCGACGGTCGGCAACTCGCCGACACCGGGGTCGTCCGGCGCGCCGATGGCGCGCGCCCGCTCGGCGTCGACGTCAGCGGAGTGCGCATGGTGACCTTGAAGGTCACCGACGGTGGGGACGGTAGGAACTTCGACCACGCCGACTGGGGCGAGGCTCGGGTGACCTGCGCATAAGCGGGCCGCCGGGAGAGCCGACGAGGGATCCGGGAGGGTTCGGTCACCAGACACCGGGCCATCCCGATCCCGCCGGCTCACTCCGATGGGAGGTGCGAGAGGGTGGTCAGGCGGCGGACCCACCCCTTACCGCCGGCTCACGGCGGAGACCTCAACTCCAGCCGGCGGCTGGCCAGCATCGTCATGGTGGTCACCCTGCTCGCCTTGGTCCTGAGCGGACTCGGCCTCCTCTACCGGCCTTCGGGTGCCCTGGCCGATGGCAGGCCCGAGGCCACCGCGCGGAATGCAACGCCGCCGCCCTCCGAAGTCCGAACCCTTCGCAAGAGAGATGCGGTGGACTCCAGCTGATCCCAGTCCCTGGCGATGTCGCAGGTGTGCACCGGCGTCTCGTTCGCACCCAGTGCGGTGAAGCCGCCCGGGGGCCGGCCGGCCCCCGGGGGCCAGGCGGAAGCCGTCGGTTCCGGTGTGGACAAATTCGGTGCCGTCGGGGTGGGGTGGCAACGACGGGCGGGGCCATCGACGCGCACAGACCTCTTGACCGTGTCCAAGTGATCGCTAACATGGGGAGCACGCACGGCAGTAGCGCTCTCACCACCGGCAAGACTCCGTCCCGCCTGAGCTAATTCCCCGCCATCGTCTGCCAAGCCGTCACCCAATGCGCCGCGATGTTAGCGCGAACATTTCCTTTCTGGCGGCGGGGTGGCCGGTATGTCCCGTCCCGGCCAGCGAGCTGGTCACAGCCCAGAACAAGGAGAGTGACGTGAGCAAGCAATTCTCCCGGCGGAACCTGTTGCGCATTGGCGCATTGGCGGCCGCCGCCCCGGCCGCGATGACCCTCGCGCCAACCGCGCCCGCAATCGGTTCGCGCGGTACCCCCGGCGACCGAGGCGGCGCCGGAAGCAAACACCCACGGCCGGGCTGGGAGGCCGCCAACTGGCGGGTCAAGCCCTTCGCGCTGAACCAGGTCGCTCTGCGCGACGGCATCTTCCGGCAGAAGCGCGACCGGATGCTCAACTACGCCCGGAACTACCCCGGCACCGGCGGTGTTTTCGACGGGCCGGACCGCATGCTGCACCTGTTCCGGGTCAACGCCGGCCTGTCCGCTCCCGGGACCTGGCCGGGCGGTTGGGACACCCCAAACCACCTGCTGCGCGGCCACTTCACCGGCCACTACCTGACGATGCTGTCGCAATGTTGGGCCGACACCGGCGAGGAGGTCTTCCTCGACAAGCTGGACTACCTGGTCGAGGAACTGGGCAAGTGTCAACGGGCGCTGGACGCCCGGCCGGTGGGTCGGGTGCCGGGCCGTTCGGGCAAGGCGGTACGGCTCAGCGACCCGCACCCCAACCAGTACGTCCTGCTGCCCGCGGGCATCCTGGCGGACGTCGCGGACGTCACCATCACGGCCTGGGTGAACCTCGTGGCGGCGCAGAACAACGCCAAGATCTTCAGCTTCGGCACGGGTGCCAACGTCCACCTCTCGCTGACCGCGCGGGTCTCGGCGACCAACCCCGGTCCGCGTTTCGCGATCACCAACAGCGGCACCAGCGCCGAGCAGCGGATCACCGGCGACAACGTTCCCGTCCCAGTCGGTCAGTGGGCGCACGTCGCGGTCACCCTCTCCGCCGCGGACGGCACCGGTCGGCTCTACGTCGACGGGGTCGAGGCCGGCACGGCCGCCATCACGCTCACCCCGGCGAGCCTCGGTGCGACCGGCAACAACTGGATCGGGCGCGGGCAGAGCAACAACGATCCGCTGCTGAACACGTCGGTCGACGACTTCCGGATCTATCGTCGGGCGCTGAGCGGGACCGAGGTGCAGGCGCTCGCCGCTGAACAGGCGTCGGCCCCGGCCGCGTCCCCGGCGGACCTGGTCGCCTGGTACCGCTTCGACACCGACGGCGAGACCGCAAGCGACCACTCGGGCAACCGGCGGGACGCGAGGATCATCGGCACCAGCTACCGCGGTTTCCTGGCCGCGTTCCCGGAGGGCCAGTTCAGCCGCCTCGAGCCGCCGACACTGCAGCCCAACAGCGGGCCGAACGCGGTCTGGGCGGTCTGGTACACCTGCCACAAGATCATGCGAGGGCTGCTCAACGCGTACCACCTGACCGGCAACGAGGAGGCCCTCGACATCGCCTTCCGGATGGGCGACTGGGCCTACCAGCGGCTCAGCCGGTACAGCCAGGATGAGCTAGATCGAATGTGGAACATCTACAGCGCGGGCGAGGCCGGGTCGATGAACGAGGTGATGGCGGAACTCTCGGCGCTGGCCCACGGCTCCAAGAAGCGGGCGCAGTACCTGGCGACGGCGAAGGCTTTCACCTTCACCACCCTGTTCGACGCCTCCCTTGCTGAGCGGGACGAGCTCAACGGGCGCCACGCCAACCAGTACATGGCGCCGAACATCGGCTACCTGCGGATCTTCGAGCGGACCGGGGACCGGGACTTCCACGTCGCGGCCAAGCACTTCTGGTCGATGGTGGTGCCGCACCGCACCTTCAGCAACGGCGGCGCCGGCCGGAGCGAACACTTCGGCCCGCGCGGCGTCATCACCGCCGGATTCACCTCATCGTCGGACCCGAGACACGCCGAGACCTGCTGCGCCTACAACATGCTGCGGCTGACCCGGAACCTTTTCTTCCACGACCCGGATCCGGCCTACATGGACTTCTACGAGAAGGCCCTGCACAACCAGATCCTCAGCTCGCGGCGGGACGTGGACAGCGTGACCAGCACGGAGGTGACGTACCACCAGAACATGTGGCCGGGCCGCTCCCGCCGGATCGGCAACACCGTCGAATACAGCCGGTACGGCAGCAACGGCAGTTGCTGCAACGGCACCGGCCTGGAGAGCCACACCAAGTACCAGGAGACCATCTATTTCCATTCGGCCGACGAGTCGACGCTCTATGTCAACCTCTTCATCGCCTCGACCCTCACCTGGCGCGACCGGGGCTTTGTCATCACCCAGGAGACGCGGTACCCGACCGAGGGGTCGAGCCGGCTCCGCTTCGAGCAGGGCGGCGGGCGGTTGAAGGTCCGGCTGCGGGTGCCGGCGTGGGCGACGCAGGGCTACACGGTACGGGTCAACGGGCGCGGCCAGCGGCTGGAGGCCGAGCCCGGCAGCTACGTCACCCTCGACCGGCGCTGGAACCGCGGCGACACGATCGACATCGACATGCCGATGAGCTTCCGGGTGGAGAAGGCCCTCGACGACAAGTCGGTCCAGTCGATCATGTATGGCCCGACCCTGATGGTGGTCCGCGACGCGACGCCGAGCTACCGCGAGTTCAGCTTCTATCGCGACCTCAAGCTCAACGGCGATCTGGCCAGTTCGATCCAATCGACCGACGTGCCGATGCGCTTCACCACGCACGGCTACACGCTGGCGCCGTATTACATCTCCGACCCGGTGCCCGGCGAGTTCAACGCCTACCACCCGTACGTCAAGCGGATCGAGCCCGATGTGGTCTTCGGCACGGTCGGGTCCGGAGTGCCCAACGACGGCGTACGCGACGAGAACGGCGAGACCTTCCTCGACCGGGTCTGGGCCGAGGCACCGTTCGCCAGCCACGGGCACTTCCTCCACCGTGTGCGGCAGGTTTCGGCCGAGTGGGTCACCGCCGGCCGGCACACCGAGGAACAGCGGCAGGCGATCCTCGACGCCGCCACCCAGGCGCGGCGCGACCTGGACGGTTGAGCGTCGTCGCGCGGGGCCGGTCCGGGCGGTGTCACCGTCCGGACCGGCCCCGCGCTGCGGCCAACCCCACCCCAAAGCCGCAGCGACGGCCGTGATCAGGAACGCGATCCGGAAGTTGTGATGCCGTGGCGACAGCCGATGATCGCGCAATGTCGCACCTGAGCGTGGGCAGCGGGGCGGGGGTGGTAGCGGGGCGCGCCGCTCATCGCAACGGCGACACCCACACCCGCCTGCAGCACGTCGCTGCCGCTGAGCCCACCGGGAAACAGTGGACTCAGCGGCAGCAAGGGGCCGTGACACCAGGGCACGCCAGGAGATCAGGACGGCAGGGTGGCCGAAGGTTCCGGCCACCCTGCCGTTTCCGCTACCTGGCGGTGCTTTCGATCCAGTCGATCAGCCGCGTGAACGCGGCCTCAATCTCGACGTAGTCGAGATCCTCCTCCTCCAGCTCACCCCAGACCGCCCGGTACAGCAGGTCCAGGGTGCCGAAGCGAGCTAATCGATAGCCGAGGGAGTCCTCGCCGTACTGCCGGCCGAGATCCAGAGCGGCTCCGAGGCAATCGGCCGCCATTCCGGAATTCGGCGCGTACAGCACCTCTCGCTCCCGAATCGCGCGCAGGGTGGCGGCAAAATCGTACAATCCGCTCTCGTCGCCTCCTGTTGCATCAGGTGCGTAGGCTCGCTTCGCCTTCCGGCGGAACGTCAGGAGTTGCTCATCGTCCTGGAACGAATGCTGTCCTGAGTCCGGGAGTTCCTCAATCAGTTCCTCGACGGTCGGAGTGAGGACGAGCCTGCCGCCCACCGTTAGGAACCGGTCCGGGTCACTGCCACCCGACAGTGTGTAACCCGAGATGAGATCAAGGTTGACACCGACGATCCACAAAGTGGTTGCTCCACTGAGCTCCTGGAGCGGTTCACCCATCGGGAACCTCGAAACCATCGAACCCGTCCGCCTCATCGTCCCGACCGTTCAACACCCTTTTTGATCTTAAAGCGTGTTTGAGATGGGGTTGATCAGGTCCAGGTGCAGGTGCGGCGGGCTTGACGGCGTGCCGGTTTGCCGCGGGTGATACGGCGGGTCATGCCGGCGAATCGCCACGCTTGCGCACCTGAAAGACGCGGTGCACCACCTACGCCCGCCTATCAAGGCTGCTGGGAATCCCGATACGGCTGTCCACCGACGTGAACGTCCCCACCACTGGTGTTGTCGTTGTGACCTACAAGAGGTCATCTCTTGTCCGTCTGCTCACCGTGTGTTGCAAACTCCGGCTCCAACTCGATGCCTCACTCGCGGAACCTTCACGACGCCTGGATGTTGTCTGGGCATCGCATCTGGATCGTCGGAAGGGCGGCCAGCGCGGGTCGCTGCGCCTGGTGCGGTGCCGGCAGGGCGGGCCCGACGGTGTCCGGCCCGCCCCACGAGTGACTACTGCGCGATCAGCCTGCGTCCGGTGTCGACGTCAACGCAGGTGGAACGCCCGTACCCGGTCGAGCTCGGCCTGGGTGACCGGCAGGACCGTCCCGTGCCGCGGGCGGGAGGGCAGCTGGTAGTTGGTCGACATCGTCCACTCGCCGCTGTCGAGGTCGGTGCTTTCGAACGGCACGTAGCCGCGGCCACCGAACTCGTCGATGAACAGGTACCACTTGTCCTCGGTGTTGGATTTGAAGATCGTCGGCCCCTCACCTTGGTTGATGCCGGGCTCGCCGTCGGCGCCCTTGCCGATGCAGTCGGCGACGAAGTCCCAGTCGAGGTCTCGCAGCTCGGTCGACTTCTCCGCGGTGATGAACTTGCTGCACGGTGTGGTCGAGGTGTTGTTCCGCTCGTCCTTGGTGAACCGGTAGAAGGTGTCGCCTTCCTTGATCACCGTGGAGTCGATGACCGAGTAGCCGGGGTCGACCCACACCTGGGGCTCAGAAAAGGTGCGGAAGTCGCGGGTGGTGGCGTACATCATCCGGTTGTAGGTGCCGCCGGTGTGGTTCGGGTCGTCCTGGCTGTAGAGCTTGGATGCCCAGAAGACGACGTAGGCGCCGATCGACTCGTCGTAGTACGCCTCCGGGGCCCAGGTGTTGCCCGCGGTGTCCGGCGATACCCGGACGTGCCGCTGCTCGGACCAGTTGACCAGGTCGGTGGACTCCCAGACCTCGATGTACTTGCTGCCGGTGCGCTGGGCGGCGTCCCAGTTGCCATTGCCGAAGATTTTGAGGTCGGTGGCGATGAGGTAGAACTTGTCGCCCTCGGGCGAGCGGATGATGAAGGGGTCGCGGACGCCCTTGTCACCGAAGGTGGAGGTAAGGACCGGCTGTCCGCCGTTGAGCTCGTCCCAATGCAGAGGGTCGTTGCCGCGGCTGGCGGCGAGGTAGATCTGCTCGCCGTTGGCGGAGCCTTCGCCGGTGAAGTAGGGGAACGCGTATCCGTCGAGCGGCTCCCGCTTCGGCAGTGGCCGGACCGTGAGGTCGAAGCGCCGCTTGGTTTGCTTATTGCCGAGACGCACGGTCGCGGTGAGCTTGACGGCTACGGGCTGGGCGCCGTACGCGGGACGGGTGACCTCGCCGGTTGGCGTGACGGTCTCGGGCTCTGTCGTCTTCCAGGAGATGGCGGTGCCGTGCAGCCCGGAGGTGGGCAGCGTGATGTTGCCGCGGATGTCGTCGGCGTTCCACACACGCAGGGCGTCAGCTGCTTCGGTGACCTTCTCCTGAGCCGTCAGTTCGGCCGGTACTACGACCGTGAACTGCTTGTCCTGGTGGACCTCGCCAGAGGCGATGGTGGCGGTGAGAACGACGGTGGAGTCGTCGTTGCCCGGGGCGGGTCGGGTGACGGTGCCGTCGGGGGCGACCACGGCATCGTCGATGGAAGCCCAGGTGATGTGCGAACCGTTCGGTCCCGTGGTGGGCAGGGTGAGGTTGTCGGTGACGGCCGAGGTGTCGCCGAGGTCGAGGGCGGCGATGTCGCGGGCGACGCGCTCGGGGTCACTGACCGCGCTGAGTTCCAACACCTCGGCAGCGGTCAGGGCGTGGTCGTAGAGCCGGAAGTCGCGGACCTGGCCCTTGACGTACTTGTCGCCGCTGTAGAGGGAGCGGCCGATGTAATTTGCCGTGGTTGTGCCGCCGCCGATTGCGCCGGGCGTGATAGTCACCCCGGTCTTGCGGGCCACCTCCACGCCGTCCTCGTAGAGCACGGCGGTGCCGCCGCCAAGGGTGTAGGTGAGAGTCTTCCACTGCTCGCGAACGACGTTGTGGTTGGCGGACACGGTCTGCTCGGTGGACCAGTTCCCGGTCGCGATCGAGGTGCGGTAGGCGTTGCCGGTGGTAAAGAGGTAGCCGTTGCCCGCCCCGTTGCTGCTGTTGCCCAAGCCCCAGATGAAGTAGGGGCTGGCCTGGTCGGCAGCGATCCGTACGTCGAGCGATACCGTGATCTGCGAAAGATCACGCATCAGGTTGTCGGGCAGCTTGACGTGACCGTTGGTACCCCCGAGCTGCAGGCCCTCGGCGCCACGCCAGGTGATGTCACCACTGACGGCGGCATTCCGACCGTTCCCGGACGTGTCGGTGACGGTGCCACCTGCTGTCTGGTCCATCGGGTAGTGCACGATCAGGCCGTCGGCGGGGACCGCCTCCCCGTGGGCCGCCGAGGTGCCCAGACTCAGGCCGATTCCGGCGAGGGCGAGGGGCATGGCGAGACGTAGGAGCCGGCGGCGTGGGCCGGCGCGGTAGCTCGATTGCAACATGGACGTCGTTCTCCTGTCGGGCGGCGACGCGCAGGTCGTCCGCCAGTGGCCAGGGTGTAGGGGTGTTGACGCCGACCCTTCCCCGCTGAGGCGGAGGATGCGGCGGGTGGTCAATGGTTAGCGTTAACATAAGAATGTCAACATCTTGTGTCAACCATCAAAAATTCGTCGTCGTGGGGTTGACGCCATCGCTGTTAGCGCTCGCGCCCTGGGCCAAGTGAGGCCAGTCGTGTGCGGTCCATCGGTCTTCTTCACGGCCGCGACAGTGCCGGCGTTCAGGGTGCGCGACCGAGCGCGCTCTGCCGGACCACCAGGTCTGGCGGGATGACGGTCGAACTGCCGCTCTCGCCGTCTCCCTCGATCTCGGCGAGCAGGATCTCGAGGCTGCGTTGCCCGACTTCGCGGAACGGCTGACTGACGGTGGTCAACGGGGGCGTCATGTACGCGGCCTCCGGGATGTCGTCGAAGCCCACGATGCTGACGTCCTCGGGCACCCGGACACCGGCCTCGTGCAGCGCCCGGAGCACACCCAACGCCGTTGAGTCGTTGGCTGCGAACACGGCGGTGGCGACGCCGGCCTTGGCTATCCTCTGGCCAGCAAGGTAACCCGATTTTGCGCTCCAGTCACCGGGCAGCGCCTTCGGCGCCGGCCGGCCCTGTGCCTCCAGCGCGGCCAGCCAGCCCTCCACACGACCGTTCGCCTCGCTCCAGTCGGCCGGACCACGCACGTGGTGCACGGTCTCGTGGCCGAGCGATAGCAGGTAGTCGGTGAGCATGCGGGCGCCGAGCACCTGGTCTACCGAGACGCTGGTGACGTGCGGAAGCGCACTCTCCACCGCGACGACGGGCAGGTTCGTCGGCACGGCACGGATGAGCGCGACCGCGGCGGAGGCCTGCGGGGCGATGAGGACCAGTCCCTCCACGGACTGGTCGACCAGGCGCTGCACGGCCTGCGCCGCCGCCTCGGGCGTCGGACGACGCAGAGTCGCGACGCTGACGGCGTACCCCGCGTCCTCGGCCGCGTGCTCGATGCCATTGAGCGTGGAGGCAGGCCCGTACAGCGTGGTATCGAAGCAGACGACGCCGAGTGTCTGGGACCGGCGGGTGACCAGGCTGCGCGCGGCGCTGTTGCGCCGGTAGCCAAGCTGCTCGATAGCGAGCCGGACCCGCTCGCGGGTCTCCGGCCGGACCGTCTTCGGCTCGTTGAGAACCCGGGAAACGGTCATGTGGGAGACGCCCGCCAGCCGCGCGACATCACTCATCACCGGCAACCGACGGTTGCTCGACACGCTCACTCCGATCGCTCCCAGCCGTGCCGTCTATGGCTCATCATGCTCGATTCCCACCGTTCCATCACGTTCACCACTACTGCCCACACTGGACGACGACCTTGAGCCCGTCGCGCGCCGCCGCCCCAGCCATCCCTCGCACACATCGCTCAGGCCGAAGGCGGCGGTGATGATCGCCGTCAGACCGATCAGCCGGCGGGCAGGCGAGGCGGTGAGTCGACAGCGGATTTATGCTCGCATATATCACCCACCGCGACCACTACCTCCGTGCTGGAGCCGTTCGTTGCCAGACACTTCGTGCCACAGATCAATTTCCCCAAAGTAGTGCGGGCATCCGAGGCTCCTATTCGTCCGCGCTCGACTCGATCGCCGCAATCGTCCATGACACAGTCGTGGACTCGCCAGGATCGAGAAGGATGAGGTCCCGGTGAGAGTTGAAGGCATCGGGCGGGCAAGTCATGGGTTCAACCGCGAGTCCGACGCGATCGTGGGTTGTTCCCGGCAGGTCAGCGGTGTGGACCTGCACCCACCGGCACCTGTGATCCCATGTCATTTGGACTCCGGAACCGGAGTCGTTGGTCACGCGAACGGCATACCGCCCGTTCGCATCGGCGCGCAGATCCGTAAAGGCATGGTCGATACGCGCGTCGGCGATACGGCGTGGGACCCGGAAATCGAAGCGGGCGGGTTCGTCCTCGTCCACCGCGCGCATGCCTGTCGGTATCAGGCGGTCCGCGGTCACTGCGGAGACCTGATCCGCCGGCAGTTCCAGCGTCCAGGCGTCGAGAGGATCCGGTCCCGCGACGAGGTAGGGGTGCGGTCCGGTGCCGAATGGAGCGGTCTGCGCGCCGAGGTTGGTCGCGCGCACCGTCTGCGTGAGTCCGGAGCCATTCAGGGCGTAGGTGGTCTCGAGCCCGACCTGGAAGGGATAGCCAGCCTGTGCCTCGATCGTGGTGGCGAGCACCACGTGGCCGGATCCCTTTTCGATTTGTTTGAAGTCGAGCCACGCGGCAAGGCCATGGAGCGCGTGACCGCGGGATGGCTCCGTCAGCGCGAGGATCTGTTCCAGCCCGGCGAACGTGTAACGGCCGTCCACCACGCGGTTGGGCCATGGTGCCAGCGCGGCACCCCGGTAAGCGGGCCGCACCTGGTCCGCCTCAAAGGGCACCACGAGGTCACGCGCTTGGAACCGCAGCACCCGCAGCGAGGCACCGACGCTGGCGATTGTCGCGGTGTAGTGGCCAGCACGGATGGTGTGCTGCGTGCCTGAAAGCGGTGCGGCTCCGCTCATAGTCCCTGGCTCAGACGGTAGTAGGCCTGGTTCCACCGGAGCTCTCGCTGGAAGTCCCGGACGGTCGTCTTCTCGTCGATGACGACGAGCTCGGTCTTCGCGATCTCGGCAAAGTCACGGAACACGTCGATCCCCACGGCAGTCGTCATGACGGTGTGGTGGGCGGCACCGGCGGCGAGCCAGCACGCTGCCGAGGTCGCGAAGTCGGGCTGGGGGCGCCACACGGCGCGGCCGACCGGGAGCTTCGGCAGGTCGGGAGCCTGAACGTTCTCGACGACGTTCGCGACGAGCCGGAAGCGGTCGCGCACGTCGCTCATCGCGACGACGAGGGCGGGGCCGGGAGCCGCCGTGAAGACCAGGCGCACCGGGTCCTCCTTGCCGCCGATGCCCAGTGGGTGAATCTCCAGGCGCGGCTTCGTGGTCGCGAGCGACGGCGAGACCTCAAGCATGTGGGCGCCGAGGATGCGCTCCGAGCCGGGCACGAGATCGTACGTGTAGTCCTCCATGAGACTCGCGCCACCGGGAAGACCCGCGCCCATCACGTTCGCGACGCGGACGAGAATCGCGGTCTTCCAGTCGCCCTCCGCCCCGAAGCCGTAGCCCTCGGCCATGAGGCGCTGCACCGCGAGCCCCGGTAGCTGCTTCAGCGTGCCAAGGTCCTCGAAGCTTGTGGTGAACGCCCCGAAACCGCCCTCCTCGAGGAACGAACGCAGGCCGAGCTCGATCGCGGCGCCGTTGCGCAGCGACGCGTGCCGCTCGCCGCCGGCCCGCAGCTCGGGGACGACGTCGTACGTCTGCTCGTACTCCGCGACCAGGGCGTCGATGTCGGCGTCGGCTGCCGCGTCCACAGCATCGGCCAGCTCGTTGACGCCCCACGTGTTCACCTGCACGCCGAAGCGCAGCTCGGCCTCCACCTTGTCGCCCTCCGTGACGGCCACGTAGCGCATGTTGTCGCCGAACCGGGCGAGCTTGAGGCTGCGGACCGCCGCCCACCCCGCGGCCGCGCGCTGCCAGTCCTCGACCTGCCGGACGACCTGCGGGTTCGAGACGTGGCCGACGACCGTCTTGCGCGCCACGCCGAGGCGCGTCTGGATGTAGCCGAATTCGCGATCGCCGTGCGCGGCCTGGTTCAGGTTCATGAAGTCGAAGTCGATGTCGCTCCACGGCAGCTCGACGTTCGCCTGCGTGTGCATGTGCAGGATCGGCTTCTGCAGCGCGTCAAGTCCAGCGATCCACATCTTGGCGGGGCTGAACGTGTGCATCCACACCACGACGCCGATGACACCGTCCGCCGCGTTCGCCTCGAGAGCAAGGCGCCGGATGGCGTCGGAGCTGATGAGGACGGGCTTCCAAACGACGCGGACCGGCACGCCGGCGCCGAGCTCGTCGGCGATCGCGCGGGACTGCTCGGCGACCTGGCGGAGCGTCTCCTCGCCGTACAGGTCCTGGCTCCCGGTAAGGAACCACACCTCGTAGGACTCGAAGGACGTGGCGAGCGCGGTGCGGGTCATGCGTAGATCTCTTCCTGCTCGGGCGCGTCTGCGGCGGGGGTGGCGCGGCGGGCATCATCGGCCTGCCCGTACACGTTCTGGTAGCGGTCGTAGAGGCGGTCGATCGCCTCCTGCGGAATCGGGATGAGGGTGCCCGCCTCACGGGCGAGGTGCACGGTGCGCGCGACATCCTCGACCATGACGGCGGCCTTCACGGCGTCCTTCGGCGTCGCCCCGATCGTGAACGGCCCGTGGTTCTGCATCAGTACGGCCCGCGAGCGATGGCCCGTGAGGGTCTCGACGATGCCGCGGCCGATCGAGTCGTCACCGATGATCGCGAACGGCCCGATCGGGATGGGCCCCCCGAACTCGTCCGCCATCGCGGTGATGACACAAGGGATCTCCTCGCCGCGCGCCGCCCACCCCACCGCGTAGGTGGAGTGCGTGTGCACGACACCGCCCACGCCGGCCATGTGGCGGTACACGTATGCGTGTGCCGCGGTGTCGCTCGAGGGTGCCCGCTCGCTGCCGGGGGTCTCGGGGATGACGTTGCCGTCCAGGTCGCAGAGGATCATGTTCTCGGACGCCAGCGCGTCGTAGGAGACGCCGGACGGCTTGATGACGAACAGATCGGCGCCCGGGACCCGGCCCGACACGTTGCCGGCCGTCCAGACGACGAGCCCGTACCGGGTCAGCTCCCCGTGGAGGCGCGCCACCTCCACCCGGGTGGCTTCGATTGCCGATTGCACGTCATGGCTGAAGATCCCGCTCACGCACTGACCCCTTCGACCAGCTCGGGGACGGACTCCGCCGCCCAGTTGGCGACCTGGAGCGCGTCGCGACGAAGTGCCCGCAGCCGCTTCATGGCCCCGGTCGCGCCCGGGCCGAAGTAGTCGTGCAGCGTGCGGTACTCAGCGAAGAGCTGGTCGTATACCGCGGCAGCCGTCTCGTTCGGGGTGTAGACCGAACGGTCGACCGCGCCCATCGCGGCGGCGGCGGCGCGGATGTCGGGATACGCCCCGGCAGCGAGGGCCGCATGGATCGCCGAGCCGAGCGCGGGACCCTGCTCGCTCGCGATCGTCGAGATCGGCAGGCGCAGCACGTCCGCGTACGTCTGCATGAGCTGCGGGTTCTTCAGCAGCCCGCCGGCGACGATGAACTCGGTCACGGGCACACCGGCGGCGGCGAAGGTCTCGACAATGACCCGCGTGCCGAACGCGGTCGCCTCCAGCAGCGCCCGGTAGCCCTGTTCGGGACGGGTTGCGAGGGTCTGCCCCACGATCACGCCCGACAGTTTGTGGTCGACGAGCACCGAACGGTTACCCGAATGCCAGTCGAGCGCCACGAGGCCGTGGGCGCCGACGGGCTCGGCGTACGCCAGATCGGTCAGGTGCTGATGGATGCTCTTGCCGGCGGCGGCAGCCTCGTCGTGCAGGCGCCCGGGCACCTGGTTGTTCACGTACCACGCGAAGATGTCGCCGACCCCGGACTGGCCAGCCTCGTAGCCGTACAGTCCCGAGACGATCCCGCCGTCGACGACGCCGCACATGCCCGGAACCTCGGCGAGCTGGTCGTGGCTCATCACATGGCAGGTCGAGGTTCCCATGATCGCGACCATCTGGCCGGGCTGGACGGCCTGGGCGGCGGGCGCGGTGACGTGCGCGTCGACGTTGCCCACCGCCACGGCGATGCCCTCAGGCAACCCGGTCCACGCCGCCGCCCGGGCGCTCAGGGTGCCCGCGACGTCCCCGAGCTGTCCGATCTGGTGGGCGACCTTGTCGTCGGCGAACCCCGCGAAGTCGGGATTCAGCACCGCCAGGAACTCCCGGCTCGGGTACGCGCCATCCTGATAGATGCCCTTGTAGCCGGCCGTGCAGCCGTTGCGCACGTACGTGCCGGTCAGCTGCCATACGATCCAGTCGGCCGCCTCGACCCAGTGCTCCATCCGGGAGTAGAGCTCGGGGTCCTCCTCCAGCAGCTGTAGTCCCTTCGCGAACTCCCACTCGCTCGAGATGAGACCGCCGTAGCGCGTGATCCACGGCTCGCGCCGGTCATGCGCCAGGGCGTTGATGCGGTCCGCATGCGGCTGGGCGGCGTGGTGCCGCCACAGCTTGACGTACGCGTGCGGCCGCGCCGCGAACTCGGGCAGGTCGCTCAGGGGGGTCCCGTCGGCGAGGGTGGGCACCATCGTGCATGCCGTGAAGTCCGTGCCAATGCCGATCACCTCGCCCGGATCGACTCCGGAGGCCGCGACCGCGGCCGGCACCGCGTGCTTGAGCACCTCGACGTAGTCCTGCGGCGCCTGCAGTGCCCAGTCTGAACCGAGCTGCACCCGCCCTGCGGCGGCCGGTGCGGCGGTGAGGACGTCGTCCATGACGCCGTGCTCGTACTCGTGGACGGCCGAGCCGAGCTCCGCTCCGTCCGAGACGCGGACCACGATCGCCCGGCCGGACAGGGTGCCGAAGTCGACGCCGATCACGTACCGCTCTTGAATACCACTCTGTCCGTTCACCCGGCCACCTCCGTCAACGAGTCCCGAACCTGCACGATCGTTACCGTCCTCACTCGCGTCTGCGTGCGGTCAGTGCTCGCTGCAGCAGCACGAAGACGAGCAAGATGCCACCGGTGATGATGGTCGTGGCCTCGGGCCTGATCCCGCCGTCCCGGGTGATCAGCACGTTCATCAGACCGAGAACGAGCGCGCCGACCACCGACCCGAGGACGTACCCCGCGCCCCCGGTCAGGAGCGTGCCGCCGATCACGACGGCTGCGATCGCGTCCAGTTCCCAGCCGATGCCCGTGATGTTCTGCGCGATACCCAACCGCGAGGTGTAGACGACCGCGGCCAGGCCGGCGAGCGTTCCGCTGATCGCGTACACCCAGAGCTTGGTGCGTACCACGGGCAGGCCCATCAGCGCGGCGGACTGCTCGGAGCCGCCGATGGCGTAAACGGTGCGGCCGGTTCGGGTCCGGTGGAGCACGACGAATCCGACGACGACGACGAGGACGGCGATCAGCACGCCCGGTGTCAGGACCAGGTCATTGACCTTTTCGCCGTCTATGATCTTCAACTTCGTCGCCAGCGATCTGATGGACGAGTCGTCGGCGAGCCGTTCGGGTGTGGTGCTCAGTGTCGAGGCGAGACCGCGGGCGAGGAACATCATCGCGAGGGTCGCGATGAAGGGCTGCACCTTGAAGTACTGGACCAGGACGCCAGACGCGACACCGAAGGCCGTGCCGATCCCGATCATCAGCACCATCACGACCCACGGGTTCCACCCGGCGTTGGCCAGGAGCAACCCGGCGACGCTGGAGAACGCGATCACGGCGCCCACCGACAGGTCGACTCCGCCGGTCAGGATGACGAACGTCATGCCCACCGCGATGATCACCAGATGGGCGTTGTTGATGAGCAGGTTCGACAGCGTGTTGTACTGCAGGATGCGCCCGTAGGCGAGTTCGCCATAGATCATCATGGCGATGAAGATCACGACGGCCGCGAGGGTCGGCACGGTGGTCAGGTTCGTCCGCCACGTCCGCGCCGCGACATCCGTCAGCCGACCGATCCGTGACTTCGTCTCCGCCCCGGGGGGATCGGGGAGAATCGTGATGGTCATGCGGTCACGCTCTCCTTAGGCGCGCGAGCCTTCGGCGCGCGAGCGGTTGGTACGGGGCGCTGCGTGAACAGATTTCGTACCCGCTCGGACTGAAGTAGGCACAGCACGATGATGACCGCCGCCTTGAAGGCGGGCGTCGCCGAGGAGGAGACGCCGAGGAACACGATCGTCTTGTCCAGCGTCGCGATCAGCAGCCCACCGACGACCGCGCCGCCCATGGAGAACTTGCCACCGGCGAGCGAGGCGCCGCCGATCACCACGGCGAGGATTGCGTCCAACTCGAGCTGGTATCCGGTCCTGGAAACGTCGACGGTCATCACGCTCGCCGTCGCGAAGACACCGGCGATCCCGGCTAGGACGCCGCTGACCGCGTAAACCGTGATGAGCAGGCCACGCGGTCTGATCCCCGCCATCCGGCTGGCCTTCGGATTGATGCCGATAGCCTCGATCATCAGACCGAGCGCGCTGCGGCGGACGACGACAGCAACGATGACCACCACCACGACGGCGAGCAGCACCACAACCGGCAAACCGATGACGTATCCGTTCGCGATCCATCGGAACGGTCCGTTGGAGGCGGCTGTGTTCTGCCCCGAGGTGATCACCTTCGCCAGCCCACGGCCGGCAAGCATCATGACGAGCGTCGAAATGAACGGCTGAAGCCCGACGACGGAGACCAGGATGCCGTTGACGACGCCCAGCAGCGCACTCACCGCCAGAGCCAGGCCCAGTGCGCCGAGCGCCACTCCGCTGGAGGTCGAGTCACCGCTCGCCTTGAGAAACTCCATGGAGACCGCGCCGGCGACGACCATGATGGAGCCGACCGACAGGTCGATCCCACCGGTCGCGATGACCAACGACATGCCGACCGCGATCATCAGGATCGGCGCGGATGCCCGAAGGATGTCGAGGAGGTTGCCCACCAGGTTGCCGTTGGCCGAGTTGACCGAAACCGCAAGGAAGGATGGGTCCTTGAGGACGTTTACCAGGAGGAGCAACAGGATCGCGATGATCCCCCAGAAGTAAGGCCGCCGGATCAGGTCTCGCCCCCCCGCGCCGGTCCGCCGCTCTGTCGTTCTCACGCGGTGCTGTCCTTCCCGTCCGGATCGATGATGTCGCTTTCGAGAGCGGCTTCCCCATGCGCGGCGATGATGTCGACGACCTCCTGGGCGGTGACATCGGGTCCGTTGATGATCTCGCCGATCTTGCGGTGGTCCTTCAGGACGACGATGCGATCGCTCAGCCGAATCACCTCCTCGAGCTCGGAGGAGATGAACACGACAGCGACGCCGCCTCCGGCGAGCTCCGCGACGCTCTCCTGGATCTCGGCCTTGGCGCCCACATCGATCCCCCGGGTTGGCTCGTCGAGTATCAGGAGCTCCGGGTTCGTCGCGAGCCAACGGCCGAGCAGTACCTTCTGCTGGTTGCCGCCGGAGAGATTCTTGATCGGCTGCTCGGGGTCGGCGGGTCGCACGTTCAGGGCAGCCATGTATTTGCTGACGATCGCGTCCTGCTCACGGCGCGGCAGCGGCCGCGCCCACCCTCGCTTGGCCTGAACGGCCAGGATGAGGTTTTCGCGGACGGTGAGATCGCCGAGGATGCCTTCGTCACGGCGGTTTTCGGTGGAGAACGCGATGCGGTGGTCGAGGCCGTCGACCGGGGTGTGGATCTCGGACTTCTTTCCCTCGATTTCCACCTCGCCGCTGTCCGGCCGGTCCGCCCCGTAGAGCAGCCGAGCGAGTTCGGTGCGACCCGATCCGAGTAGCCCGGCGAACCCGACGATCTCGCCCCGATGCAGGTCCAGATCCGTGGGCTCGATCGAACCCGTCCGGCCGATCCCGGTCGCCTTCACGAGGGGGATGACGGTCCGGTCGCGCTCCTCGGTCTGACGGTTGGATCCCAAGGACTTCAGCGCCGCGAGATCCTTGCCGATCATCTTCGAGATGAGCACGGTGCGGTCCAGTTCGCGGGTGAGGTACTCGCCCTCGTACTTCCCGTTCCGCAGCACCGTCAGGCGATCACTGATCGCGTACACCTGATCGAGGAAGTGCGATACGAAGAGGATCGCCACCCCCTGGTCACGCAGCCGGCGGATCACCTGGAACAGCCCGTCGACCTCGTTCGCGTCGAGGCTCGACGTGGGCTCGTCGAGGATGAGAACTTTGGAGTCCGTGACCATCGCCCGGCTGATCGCCACCAGCTGCTGCATCGCCAGCGAGACACTGGAAAGGGGTCGGCGCGGGTTGAGATGCCCGAGCCCCAGCTTGGCGAGCGCTTCCGTCGCCGCCTTGTTGGTGGCCCGCCAGTTCACGCCGATCCGGCCGCGCACCTCGTGTCCGAGCATGACGTTCTCACCGATCGTCAGGTTCGTACACAGGTTCACCTCCTGGTACACGGTGGAGATGCCCGCCGCCTGGGCGTCGGCGGTGCCGTTCAGGCGCCGCCCCTGCCCCGCGATCAGGATGGACCCGGCATCGATCCGATAGACGCCTGTCAGCGCTTTGATGAGAGTGGACTTGCCGGCGCCGTTCTCACCCATCAGGGTGTGGACTTCCCCCTGAAAGAGTCGGAAGTCGACGTTGTCGAGCGCCTTCACCCCGGGGAACGCGATGGAGATGCCCTGCATCTCGACGATCGGTGGTGATCCTGTCATTTTCCCTACCTCGCAGCTGCCGCCTGCAACCACCACGATCGACTCGCAGTGGTGATGTCACGCGGTGCGGGGCCTCCCCCGGTTCGGAAGGCCCCGGCACCGCCGGCCCAGATCGGGGCCGATCGGGCGCCGCCCGGAACTAGTACTTCCGGCTGGGCAGCGCCGTCTTGGCCGCATCCGGCGAGTTGAACGTCAGGCTCGGCACGATGATGTACGACTCGACCTTGTCACCAGCGAGAACCTTCTTCACCGCGTCCAGGGCCGTCTCACCGAACAACGGGTTGTACTCCGCGACGAAGCTCAGCTTGCCGTCCGCCAGCGCCTGGACGGCGTTGTGCGTGCCGTCGATCGTGGCGATCTTCACGTCCTTGCCGGGCACCAGGCCAGCCTCCTCGACAGCGAGGACAGCGCCGAGGCCCATCTCGTCGTTCTGCGCGAAGACGAGCTGGACGTTGTTCTTGTTCGACTTGAGCACCGTCTCGAAGACGCTCTTCGCCTCCTCCGTCGACCAGTTGGCCGTCTGCGCGCCGAGCTTCTTGAACTCGGTCTTCGCGCCGATCGTCTCGTTCCAGCCACGGTTGCGCTCGTTGACGACGGAGACGCCCGCGGGCCCCTCGATCACGAAGTAGTTCGCCCCCTGGGGGAAGGTCTCCGCGGCCCATCCGGCGACCGACTTGCTGACCTGCAAGTTGTCGGGCGCGATGCGGGTGGCGTAGAGGTCGGTCGCGTCGGGCTCGATGCCACGGTCGATCAGGATGACGGGAATCTCCGCCTCCTGGGCGCGCTTGAGCGAGTCCTCCCAGCCCGAGCCCTCCGTCGCCGACAGCAGGATGACATCCACGCCCTCGTCCACAAAGGACGTAAACGCGTCGATCTGCGACTTCTGGTCCAGGTTCGTAGCCGGGGCGTACTTCAGGTCGAAGCCGGCCTCCTTTGTGAAGGTCTCCTGCATGTTGGCCTCGTTGGCCTGCCGCCATGCACCCTCCGGACCGACGGCTACAAAGCCGATCGTGGTCAGCTCGTCGCCTCCGCCAGTGTCGCCTCCACCGCTGGAACACGCCGACAGGCCAATCGCCATGACTCCCGCGCTAACGACGCACAGTAGCCGGCGGAATCTCCTGTTCCTCGCCATCTGGTCTCCTCCTCAAAATCGGCTCGAGGCAGTCCCGAGCCGGGTGGCAGTCAATATCGTGCAGTCGCGTTCGGTGTGCGCTGACAAGCGAGCAGATGTTATCGCTAACACTGTCGAGACACAAGCCTAATTGGAATCGGTTGAAATGACGGGTTCGCGCGACCGATAGAGCTGTAACCGGGAGTTGCCAGTTCGTACCGGAGCACGGTTACTGCGCCGCCCAGGGACTGCGCGGCGTGGTTGAAATAGCGAATTGCTGCCCACGAGAATTGCCGGGCGTTATTGACGCGTCAAGGCGTTTGCCCAGCGGAATGTGGGCGATACCGCGGCCCGGTCGACTCGAGTCGACCGGGCCGCGGCCTTTGGTGGGCGGATTCGACGACGGCCGGTGTCTCCTATGGAGCGAGTTCCTTGTTCGACCGGGCCGCGTGGGAGACGATGAGGTCATTCTCCGCGGCGGTGAAGACGCCCGCATCGAGGAACTCCTCGGCGATGCGGGTGACGGTGCTGACGAACTGGCCGTGATTCTCGAAGGGCGCCTGATCCCAGACCAGGTCGAGGAAGGTCGGGCCGTCGGTGCCGGGTGAGGTGATTCCCTGCACGGGTACGTCGTAGTTCGG
>NZ_JBSFYP010000069.1:0-34829 GCF_053599835.1 Micromonospora sp. NPDC005163 | reverse complement strand
TCGGACAAAACCAGCTCGGCCTTCGGGCGCCCTGTTCGCGGCATACCACGAAGCCTACCCGAATTCAGCAGCTAATCACCGACTCAGGACACTAGGCCGACCGCCAAACATGTGCTGGGAACGGATTCGTCAAGCATGTGGTGGGACCAGACACGCGCCAGTCCGGTGTCGTACTCCGCTTGATCCGTGACGGGTTGGCTTCAGTTGATGGGTGACACTCCGCCGAGCGCTGGTCGAGTTGACCATGCTAGCTAGGCGCGCTGGCATCGGGATGAGGGCCTGGACGGGTTGGCAGATGTCGCACGCGCGCATGCTCATTGCGCCCAGACCACCCGAGAGGTCGAAGTGGGGTATCTGCGAGCTGCGCCGAAGTCATCCGTGGTGGCCAGCGGCGGCTGCCGGGTTTAAATGTGAATTCGGATCTGCCGGATGTTGGGCGAACAAGATTGGCCCAGGAGGCACATCTTCCGAGCCGGGCCGCCGGTGCCGACCGAGGAAACCCATCGGACCACGCCGTTCGAGGTGTTCTTCGACCTGGTGTTCGTGTTCGCCTTCATCCGGGTGGCGACGTTCACGGCACAGGCGCCGACGCCACTCGGGCTGGCCCATAGCCTTGTGCTCCTGCTACTGCTGTGGTGGCCGTTCACCAACTACGCTTGGCTGGCCAACCAGGTCCGCGCCGACGTGGGCCTGGTCCGCGCCGGAAACACCGCTGTGATGGCCGCGATGTTCGTGGCCGCCCTGGTCCCCTCCCCGAGGCGTGGCGGCACGGCAACCAGTCACTGGCCGCGCCCATGACTTTGGCCGTCGTCTACATCGTCATCCGGGCGGTATACCTGGCCCTCGTCTGGCACATATCGGCCGGTAACGCGCGGCTACGCGCTTCGCTGCGCTTCCGGGTCATCCCGGTCTCGGTGGGCTTGCCTGCGCTGCTGTTCGGCGCGGTTTTCGGCGGCGCCACGCAGACGCTGTTGTGGGCCGCGGCGTTCCTCATCGACTGCGTCGGCGGCCTATTCATCGCGGTGTCTGCCGGACGCGCGCCGTTGCCCAGCCCCAGCCATTTCGCCGAGCGGCACGGCCTGATAGTAATCATTGCACTGGGCGAGTCGCTGATCTCGGTGGGCGTCGGCGCCGGATCGGCGGTCACTCGTTGGCCGGTCCTGATCGCTGCGCTGCTCGCCCTGACCACGGCGCTGGCCCTGTGGTGGCTGTACTTCGAAACGCCGCCGCACCTGCCGGACAAGCCCTGGCGCGGATCCCCGGTTCGGACCGGACTCGGACCGGCGGCATCGCCTACAGCTTGGCTCACTTCGTGCTCATCGCCGGGATCATCTTCCTGGCCCTCGGCATCGAGGTGGTCCTCGCCCACATGACCCACCACCCACTTCAGCAGCCCGCTGGGGTCCCGCTGGACTGGACTTCGACCGCAGCTCTGTTCGGCGGCCCGGCCCTTTACCTCGTTGGTCGGGCCCTGTTCCTTCAACTCACCGTCCGGCACACCCCACTCGCCCCGATCCTCGCGGCCGGCACCATCCTCGCGCTGCTGCCCGTCGCCCGACACCTTCCCGCCCTCGCCGCCCTCGCTCTAGTCGCCATCATCTTGATCGCCCTGGTCTGCTATGAACGGATCAGTTGGCAGCCAACTGCAGCAGCGAAATGACCACGTATCCGGCCTGCCGAACCCGAAGACCGGCAGTCTGGTCCAGTTCCCCGCTGCCGCTGAGAACCTCGCTGACGCCCGCGAGGACCTCCTCGCGTTCACTGGTTTCCCCGTTGATTCCCTCTTGTTGCTTCATGGCCGCAGCCAAGTTCAGCTGCGGGTGATGCGCGTGATGTGCAGACGCAGTCAACGAGCGTTGACACACGCTGACCTCCGGCGCGCCGCTCACGACGCACCGCCGAGCAACTCCTGAGCAACAGCTTGCCGCAATGAGGACCAGACAGTCCAGGGAAGAATTCGCCCTGTTGATGCTCTCGCGGACATAGCACCCGTTCAACCGAGCAGGCGGTGCGTACGTTCGTCCTTCATCATCACGTCAATGCGACATAACGCTGGGTGGACTCCAAGGTCCCATCCTCCATAGATTCTCTGGTGCGCGCCGCTAGATACACTTGACCGATGGGCGACGAGCAGGTGGCTGCGCCGACGAAGCAGCGGAGGATCAGTCAACGGGGCATCGCGACGCGAGAGCGGATCCTCGAGGCGGCGAACCGGCTGATGTTCGTGCGCGGAGTGAACGCGACGACCCTTGACGACGTCCGCGAGGCAAGTCAGACGAGCAAGTCTCAGCTTTACCACCACTTCGCCGACAAGCAGGAGCTCGTGCGCGCGTTGGTCAAATATCGAGGCGCGCTTGTGCTTCAGCGCGAGCGGGGAGGGCTCGAACGACTGAGATCGTTTTCAGGGCTGGTCCGGTGGCGTAACGCGCTGGTCCAGGCCAACTCGCTGAACAACGGCAAATACGGGTGCGGCCTCGGGTCGATGGCTGTCGAGCTGTCGGATCAAGATGAGCAGGCTCGATCGATGCTGTCGGAGACGTTTGCGGCATGGGGAAACCTGATCAGTGATGGTCTGCACCGGATGCGGGACAGCGGTGCACTTCGCCAGGACGCCGACCCGGAGAAGTTGGCCACGGGGTTGATGGCAGCTTTGCAAGGCGGCTACTTGCTGGCGAACGCCGCGCACAACGTTGAACCCATGGAAGTTGCTCTGGACATGGCGCTGGAACACATCAAGTCGTTCCTCTTGGAGCCGTCCGGCGAACCGACCCGTTAATTGAGCCCTTTTCAGCGGAGCCCCCGATCGATCGGTTCGCGACCAGGAGCCCTGCTCCTCCGGCAAGCACAAGCGGCACGGCGTGAATGTGCCAGTTCATCGCGGACGCGGCGGGTCGGCTGATCTGTGCGTGGACGCGGCCGAGGAGAGTGCCCTGAGCCAGGAGTCGACCGACCTCACAGGAGAAAGCACCGAGCCGATCGTGATTCGACGTATGGCTCGAATCTCGTCCAGTCATCGGTACCGGCCGTCGTAGCGGACTCGGCTCCGGGTATCCGTGAAGCTGACGCCCACCCGCACTTCGTCCTCGACGATCCACCGAACCGTGTACGCCGCACGGTACGTCGGCGGCCAGAATGAGGCGAAGGTCCCGTCACCCGTAACAGACCACTCGCCAGCTGACGGTGTGCCCCTGTCGACGTAGGTCGTCCGGCCACCCGCCGTGAATGATTGAGTTGCACCGTCCGGGAACACTAGCCGTGCAGCGGTCAGGGCGGCGATCATGTCCACCGCAGCGACCGGCTGGCCATCGACAACGTTCCCACCGGAGGGAACAGGGTCCATCGAACTCTCCTGACATCGGGCACGACACCGGCCGCCGCCATCTCGCAGCGCTACGACATGTCCAACGACCAACTCGGAACAATTTCTAGCCGCACTCTATGGACGCCATCGTCCATTATACTCTCGCTGCAGAGGCACCCATCAGATGACGGTGCACCGCCGCGACCACCAGGCGCGCTGCTGCTTGCCCCAAATCACCGATGGCCAGCGAAGTTTGCCGACCGGCGCCATGGCAGCATACTCTGGACGCGATGGTCCAGTTCATATTCCGTGGATTGCGGGTGTTTACGTCCCCACCGCGGAGAATCTCATCACCGGGGCACTCGCTGACGATGACGATATGGGCGGGTACCACATCGACATCCACCGGCCGAGTGGAAGCACGGGTGGCAGCGGGCTCGCGGCCGCCCGGCCACATGGGGAGGGGCGCATGGCATTGATCACACGCGGCTTCGGGGGCCGCAGACGCGACGACACCGACCTCCCGCCCGGCCAGTACCGCACGGATGACTTCCCGGTGCTGTCGGCGGGACCGACACCGCGCATCGGCCTCGACCGGTGGGAGCTCGCCGTCATCACCGAGACCGGCGAGCGGAGCACGTGGTCATGGGCGGAGTTCGCCGCCCTTCCTGCCGAAGAACCGACCGTGGACATCCATTGCGTCACGCACTGGTCGAAGTTCGGCACGCGCTGGCGAGGCGTCTCGGTGGACACGTTGCTGGCCGACGTCGAGACGACGGCCGAGTACGTCGTCGCCCACTCCTACGGCGGCTACACCACGAACATCCCGCTCGAGGACCTTCTCGACGGCCAGGCCTGGGTGGCGTACGAGTTCGACGGTGAGCCTCTGGTTCCGGTGCACGGCGGGCCAGCTCGCCTCCTCGTTCCTCACCTGTATTTCTGGAAGAGCGCGAAATGGCTGCGCGCTCTGGAACTGCGTCTCGATGACGAGCCCGGGTTCTGGGAGACGGCCGGCTACCACAACTACGGGGACCCATGGCGCGAGCAGCGATACCTGGCAGATTGACCTGGCAGCCGGCGACCGTCGCCGCCACCCGCGCGGAGACTGCGACGGCGCGGACCCTGGTCCTCGACGTCGACGGCTGGACAGGTCACGTGCCGGGCCAGCACGTTGACGTCCGGTTGACGGCTCCCGACGGCTACACGGCATACCGCAGCTACTCGATCTCGTCCGCCCCGGGGCCCGACCGCCTCGAGGTGACCGTCCAGGCTGTGCCCGAGGGTGAGGTCTCGCCGTACCTCGCCGACGTCGCAGAGCCGGGTGACCAGCTCGAGATCCGTGGGCCGCTCGGCGGCTGGTTCGTACGCCGACCCGCCGATCCGCGGCCGGCGTTGCTGATCGGCGGCGGATCCGGCGTGGCGCCGCTGATGTCGATGGTGCGTGCGGCGACGAATCCCACCAGGCTGCTCTACTCGACGCGATCCCCGCTCGATGCGCTGTTCGCCGCGGATCTTGCAACTGCACGAGCCGCAGGCGATAGGCGCGTCGCAGTCACGCACGTCTATACCAGGGTCGCGCCCCCCGGCTGGCCGGCCCCACCCCGACGACTGGACGCGGACGCCCTCGCCCGCGTCGCCTGGCCCCGCGATGCCGACGCTGTGGCGTTCGTCTGCGGGCCCACCGGATTCGTCGAGACCGTTGCCGACCTCCTCGTCGACATCGGCCACGATCCCGCGAACATCCGCACTGAACGTTTCGGACCCACCGGAGGATGAGCATGTCGACCACCAGCGTCGGAACCGACGACGCACCCTGGGTGGACGGTAACGCCCTCGCCGGACCGCTCGGCGAGATCATGGGGACCGACCTCACCGTTGCCGAGCTCACCTGCGCCGGGTGCCGGACGCCCCGTCCGCTGGCCGCGATGCGCGTGTTCGACCGAGCGCCCGGCCTCGTCGCCCGATGTCCCGGCTGCGAGGACGTCGTCATGCGCGTGGTGCGCACGGCCGGCCGTGTCCTGGTCGACCTGCGTGGGTCGCTCGTCCTCAGCCTCCCGGTGCCGACTGCCTGAGCGCTAAGAATCCGCTCTATCGTGACGCGTCCGGACGATGCCAACGTCTCCGACGTCGGTTACGCAATAGTCCGAGGCGGGATACTCCTGCCACTTCATCCGAGCTGACTGGCACTCCCAGGTCGCTGACCACACGCGAGATTCAGGAGACAACATGGCGGGCAACGCCGAGGACATGATCACGTTGACCAGTGCCGAGGAAGATCTGGGTGGCTCGAACCTGTCGGGAGCCACCGCGCCCGAGGCGGAAGACCTCGTCATCACCGACAACAGTGAGCTCGGCATCTACGAGGCCGCGTTAGGGGGCCGGACAGCCGCTGGGCTCGTCTACAGCAAGGTCGGGAGCCGCGTCATACTGTTGGCGACATCCGTGCTCCCCGAGTTCCGGGGGAAGGGAGTAGCCGCCAGGCTCATCGGCGGCGTCCTCGACGAACTGCGCAAGCAAGGGAAGACCGCCACCGTCACGTGCCCGTTCGCGGCAGCATTCGTCAATGCTCGTCCGGAATATGCCGACGTTCTGGACCCGGCATCCCCTCGGTCGCACACAGCCGGGCATGGGCATTGAACACGCGTCGTCGCGTCTGAACGTACGCCAACCGCTGAGAAGGTTCAGGCGTCCCCAGCGGCCGGATACTTCGCGTGATGGCTAGGTGGGCGCCGGCGACGAGTACCGCGATGCGCTCGGCAAGCTCGTCGACGTCACACTGGAGCAGCGCCAGTTGGCCAGGGCGGGCAAGGACTACGCGACGGCCGACGCGCGGCGGGACCGGCTGGCAAAGCCGCCAGCCGGGCCGCGGCCGCGCATTCGTGCACCGTAACGCCACCAACCGGGACTGTCTCTCGCCGAATGTGCTGGTGGTCTCCCGGCGGGCGCGGGCTGCGGACGCGTACGGGCACGTCCGCAGCCCAACCGGCGTGATCCCGGCGTTACGTTTCGAGGGTCAATCGCGGCCGGCCATGATTCGACGTCGGCGATAACGCCGGGGTTGACGCTGATCCACAAGGAGGGCAGACCGCTCGCTGTCCCCGAGTCCTTACGGACGAACGCGGATGATCGTCTTCCCGGTGATCCGCTCGGTCGGATTGAAAGCGGCGACGGCGTCGTCGAGGGTCGCGACCTTGCCGATGTTTGTCCGGAGTCGTCCGTCGCGCACCCGCCGGACGACCTCACCCAGTTGAGCGCGGTCGGGCTCGACGACGAAGTCGACCGCCAGGCCGTCGGCGGGCCGCGCCTCCGGCGGGCCGACGACGGACACCAGCGTTCCTCCGGCTCGAATCAGGCCTGCGGACCGCTTCCCGATGTCGCCGCCGATGACATCGAACACCAGATCGATTCCGCCGACGTCTTCGAGGACGTCGTTCTCGAGGTCGACGAACTCCTGCGCGCCGAAGTCGAGCGCCGCTTGACGGTCAGCAGCGCGCCCGGTGCCGACGACGTGGGCGCCGGCCTCACGTGCGAGCTGCGTCACCATCGAACCGACTGCGCCGGCCGCTCCGTGCACGAGGACACTCTGCCCCGCCTGAAGGCGGCCGTGCTCGAACAGTCCCTGCCACGCGGTCAGGCCCGAGATCGGCAGGCTCGCGCCCACCGTGAAGTCGACGTCGCCGGGCAGCGGCGCGAGGTTACGCGCCTCGACGGCCACATACTCCGCCAGGGTGCCGTCGCGAGTCCAGTCCGTGAGGCCGAACACCCGCTGACCCACCGACAGTCCCGTCGTGCCATAGCCGAGAGCGGTGACCACTCCGGCCAGCTCGTGCCCAGGGATCGACGGCGTCCGGTCACGGCCGAGGCGGTCGGTCCAGGTCGAGGGCCACGCCAACTCAGTCGGGACGAATCCCGACGCATGAACCTGAACGACGACGTCGTTCAGCGCCGCGTCCGGCTCGGGCCGCTCCACCAGCGTCATCCCGGCCATTCCCGCGGCCTCGTCCGTCACTACAATCGCCTTCATCCGGCGCCTCCCTGTATCCAGTCCTCGTTTGCACGGGCACGAGGTGCACGTTTCGTTTCACCAGCATTAGCGGCGCCAGGCCTCGGTGTCTCACCACGTTGATCGGTAGCGGTTGTGGCGCGAGAGTGTCGAGGAACGAGCGCGATAGCGAAGTCGCCGGCAAGGCGGCGCCGGGGTCGAGGCCCCGCCGGCGCGATCCCGGCGTTACGTCTCGAGGGTCAGTTGCGGCCGGCCATGGTGCCGCCGTCGACCTCGACGATGGCGCCGGTCATCCAGCTCGACTTGTCCGACGGCAGGCATGACACCGCGTTCGCGATGTCATTCGGGCTGCCGGCCCCGACCTTTTCCTGGTCGCGGCCCGTGATCACGGCAATGCCGCCCCCGGCGACGACTCGGTGGGTCGTGGCGAGACCCATGCCGCTGCTGCCGCCGACGACCACGACCTTACGGCCCTCGAAACTTTCACTCACGACAGTTGGCCCCTTCCCCACCCGATCGCGATGTGTGTTGGCAGCACCCGGCGCCCCGAGAGTGGCGCGACGTCCGTAGAACTCGACGCCGGTAGGCACGTCGGACAGTTCGTCGCCAGCGGAGGCACCCAGTCGGACGCCCCGAACCTAGTCGCGGTAGAACTGGTCGGTCAAGTCCACTCTTGGGATCACGCCGGTGCTACTGGGGCGGCGACACCCCCCAGGCCACCCACCATAGCGACGCCACCCAGCCGGGCACTTCCGAAGAGTTTTCCCGGACTTGATGGTCCACGGAAGCCAAGGGCCGCGGGAATACAACCGGCCCGCAGGGTGTCTGTACAGGTGCGTTTCGCCTCGTTCCCCAGCTCCGCGCCGAAAGGCCGGGAAGGGAGAGCTGTGCCCCAGCAGACCCATTACCACAAGAACCCGGACGCCGTTTCGCGGCTTGACCCGGAGCAGTACCGCGTGACCCAGCAGGACGGCACCGAGCGCCCGTTCGCCAACGCCTACTGGGACAACCACGAGCCCGGCATCTACGTCGACGTCGTGTCCGGCGAGCCGCTGTTCGCATCGGTCGACAAGTACGACAGCAAGTCCGGCTGGCCGAGCTTCACGAAGCCGATCGCCAAGACGAACGTCGTCGAGAACGAAGACTCCAGCCACGGGATGATCCGGACTGAGGCCCGCTCGCTGCACGGCGACAGCCACCTCGGCCACGTCTTCAACGACGGTCCCCCCGACAAGGGTGGACTGCGCTACTGCATCAACTCCGCGTCGTTGCGGTTCATACACCTCGACGACCTGGCGAACGCAGGGTACGGCGAATACCGCACCCTGTTCACGAGTGACAGCAACACTGGCACCGACGACAAGTAGGGAGACGACGTGACCACTGAAAAGGTGATCCTCGCCGGCGGCTGCTTCTGGGGCATGGAGGAGCTCTTCCGCCACCAGCCCGGCGTCGTGTCCACGCGCGTCGGCTACAGCGGCGGCGACGTCCCGAACGCCACCTACCGCAACCACGGCACCCACGCGGAGTCCATCGAGGTCGTCTACGACACCGAGAAGACCGACTTCCGCGCGCTGCTCGAGTTCTTCTTCCAGATCCACGACCCCTCGACGAAGAACCGCCAGGGCAACGACATCGGCATCAGCTACCGCTCGGCGATCTTCTACATCAACGACGAGCAGAAGCGGGTCGCCGAGGACACGATCGCCGACGTCGACGCCTCGGGCCTGTGGCCCGGTAAGGTCGTTACCGAGGTCACCCCGGCAGGCGACTTCTGGGAAGCTGAGCCCGAGCACCAGAACTACCTGCAGACCTACCCCAACGGTTACACCTGCCACTTCCCCCGCCCAGGGTGGAAGCTCCCGAAGCGGGCGACGGCCTGACACCTCCGGCGCGCGGACCCCGGGTCCGCGCGCCGGACACGGGGCCGAGGTGGTCGGCCTGGACGAGGAGTCAGCCGGATGGGTGCAGGCTCTCTCCGGTGACGGCATGTCGGCATGCCCGTCACCTGCCTCACGGGCAGGGTGACCAGGCTCCTCGACCGGATCGCCCGCTGACCGGGCCTCTGGATCACCGCCAGCGCGCTGCTGGCCCTGGCGGCCATGTGGTTCATCTCAGACGCCTACTTACACCGGACCCGGAATCGACACCGTCGCGATCGCCACGCTTGCGCACCTGAAAGACGCGGTACACGACCTACGCCCGCCTATCAAGGCTGCCGGGAATCCCGATACGGCTGTCCACCGACGTGGACGTCCCCACCACTGGTGTTGTCGTTGTGACCTACAGGAGGTCATCTCTTGGACACCAGGATCCAGAACGTCCGACTGAACGCCACGTCGAACGAGCAACTCATGGCTCTGGCAAACGCCGGGGCCGCGGCTTTCGGCCACACCGCCACGCTCCAGGTGGAACAGGCCCTGGCGCAGCTTCTGCGGTTACGCGTCGCACAGATCAACAATTGCAGCTACTGCCTTCTGGTGCACCACGCCGCTGCCCGCACCGCCGACATCCCGCCGTCCAAGGTCGAGACCCTCACCGCGTGGTGGGAGACGCACCTGTTCACCGAGCAGGAGCGAGCCGCGCTGGCCTACGCCGAGGCGTTGACCCGAGCCGCCGACGCCACCGTCAACAACCGGGTCCAGGAGGCACACGACAGGATGATCACGCACTTCACGCAGGACGAGATCCTGGAGATCGTGGCCGTTGTGATCAACATGAACATCTGGACG
The DNA here is from genome assembly GCF_053599835.1 of Micromonospora sp. NPDC005163. Taxonomy (NCBI): domain Bacteria; kingdom Bacillati; phylum Actinomycetota; class Actinomycetes; order Micromonosporales; family Micromonosporaceae; genus Micromonospora; species Micromonospora sp. NPDC005163. The sequence goes on along the minus strand of NZ_JBSFYP010000069.1, from coordinate 24,793 downwards.
CGACTCAAGCTCGCCGAGGGTGCCATGCCCACGACGGCGCCTCCCGAGTGAGTTGATGCTCGGCCCTGTCATCGGAACAGGCTGGCAGCCGTCCTGTCGCGCGGATTCCGCCGCACCGTGCTGCACCATCTGACCACCGACATCGGTTACGGCCGCATCGCCAGCTATGGCTCGCTGGCCGCCGGCAATCCCAAGCCGTCCGCGCCGTCGGTACCGCCTGCGCCACCAACCCCATCCCGATCGTCGTTCCCTGCCATCGCGTCGTCCGGTCCGTCGGCACGATAGGGAGCTACCGCGGCGACCCCGTCGCCAAACGCGCCTGCTCGACCTTGAAAGTGCCGTATGACCAGCGCACACCCGCGGTCACCGGCACCCACGGTTAGGGGGCCGAAAAAGAGGACAGCAAGCCCGGCGGGCGAGCACCGCCGACGCGGAGCATCCGGACGCCGCGAACCCCGCAGCACCCGGCGCACCTTGGCGACTGCGCGGGCGGCGACCGGCGGACGGTCCACCGCGCGGAGCGTAGTCGAAGTTTGATTCATCCCGTACCGCCTTTCGGCAAACAAATCCTGAGGTTCGTCCGCGCAACTAGCGTGAGTGTCATCCCTTCCACTCAGGTCGGCCGGCGCGGACAGCCAGGGGACCTGGATGCATCAAAACGGAGGCAGCATGGACAACTGGTTCATCTCAGAGGCAGTGTCACGCAGTGCAGAATCCGAAACGGATCGGCGAAGGCTCGCGGCCTTGGTAGATCCGGGGGTGTGCAAAGCCGACCCGGCGGGTGGTGGCTCGCCGAGCGACGCGGCTATCCTCAACTTCGCCCTCAATCTCGAATATCTCGAAGCTGAGTTCTATCTCCGCGCGACGACGGGATCCGGGCTTCCTGACGACATGACTACCGGCGCCGGGGTGCGCGGCGAGGTGTCCGGCGGACGATCAGTGAACTTCAGCAGCAACTTCGTGCAGAGGTTCGCGAAGGAAATCGCCTCCGACGAGATGCAGCACGTGGCCTTCTTGCGAGCCGCGCTCGGCAATGCCGCTGTTGCTCGTCCCGCGATTTCGCTGGACGCGAGCTTCACTGCGGCGGCGACTGCCGCTGGTCTAATCAAGCAAGGCGAAAGCTTTGATCCGTACGCGAACGACCTTAACTTCCTCTTTGCGGCGTTCCTCTTCGAAGACGTCGGAGTTTCGGCCTTCAAGGGATCCGCGTCACTTTTGTCGAACAAAACGTACCTTGATGCGGCAGCCGGCCTGCTGGCCACCGAGGCATACCACGCGGGGATTGTCCGATCCGCGCTTTACAGCGCCGGACTCGCCGACGACACAGTATTTGACTCGGTACAAAAGATCTCCGACGCGCGTAACAGTCTTGATGGTCCGGCCGATGACGACCAGGGTGTCGGCACGGCGGCGGACCCGAATTTCATCCCCACGGATGAAAACGGGATGTGCTACGGCCGATCGGCCCAGTCCGTCTTGAACATCGTGTACTTGAGCCAGACCCCGGCGGATTCGGGTGGCTTCTACCCAGCCGGCATGAACGGCGAAGTCGCGGTGAGCGCCGGAACGGCCTGAGGGTTCAAGTCGCCCGAGCTGGCGGCGTGCCGATGTCGCCGTCATTCTGTCTGCCCGGTCGCGTAGGCGCCGTGGAGGAAGAGATCGACAAGTTGTCGGATGTCGATCTCGGGGTGCTGGTGCAGGTTTCGGCCTCTGCCGAAGAACAGGCCGAGGAATAGCTGGGTCAAGGTGTCGGCCGGAAGTCGTAGCCGCGGTTGCTCGGGTTCGAGCAGTTCGAGGATCGCCTGGCGCGTGGCGGCCTGTGCGGCGTAACGGTCTGTGGATCGCTGCGGCGGCCGGGCGGGGTTGGTGGTGCCGCGCCCGGGGCGGCGGTTGGGGTTGCCGGAGGCGTGCAGGGCGCCGATCACTGTGCCCATGCGGTCGAAGTGGGCGTCGAGTGCCTCTATGGCCTCGACGAGTCGGTCGGCAAGGGGTTGGTCCAGCGAGATGGAGTTCAGCTGTTGCAGGACGTGGGTGGGGTCCATGGCCGCCGCGACGCATGCTTCGAGCACGGCGTCCTTGTCGTCGAAGACGCGGAAGATGGTGGCTTCACCGATCCCGGCCGCGCGGGCGATCTGCGCAGTGGTCACGGCAGCCCCGCGCTCGGCCACCAAGGGCAGAGCGGCGTGGATGATTGTCTCGCGTCGTTGGTCGGGGGCCATGCCCGGCGCCCTGCGCCTATCAGGGGTAGCAGTCATACGGTCGACCATACGGAGTGAGTGCTCACTCCGTCCACCGGATTAGAGGACGGCGGCCGTCCGAAGCGAGGCGGCCGCGCCCTCGACGCCTCGTGAGCCTCCGCGTGAGGGCCGCACTCCGCTAGCCATCTGCGAGAACATCGCCCGGCTCCTCGGTGTCAGCCCCGGCACCCTCTACAACCACATCCCCGACCTGCGCGAACTATGGGCCGCCGGCCGGGCCCGCGGGGAGCCGACCGCATGATCCGCCGGCAGGGGTCTGTCCGCAGTCGTCAAAACCCGATGATCTATTGAAGGTTCAGCGGTTGCGGCCGAGTGTGGGTAGGCCCGCCGCTCACCGGGCCTTGGCATGTCGAAGGAGAAGGCGGGATACCCTACCTGCTGCGCCTCGCACCGCATGACCGAAGGAGTCGATGCTGGGATGACGGCAGGGCGACCGATGCCCACGCAGGACGACGTGCTCGGGTACTTCCGCTCGCTGTCGAACTGGGGACGGTGGGGCGACGACGACGAGCTCGGCACTCTGAACCACATCACCGACGACGTCCGGCTGGCGGCGGCGCGGGCCGTGCGCCACGGCAGGAGCGTGTCGTGCGCATGGGAGGTTGCCGTACCGGAAGACATGGAGCGCTCGACGACGACGTGCCCCTGCGCCGCCGACATGCCGGGTGCCGAGAACATGCCGGTGCCCGGCTTCCACGCCGACCGGCGCTGGGGGTTTTCGTCCGAGCGGCTCGGCATCACGTTCCACGGCAACACCCTCACCCACGTCGACTCGCCGTGCCACATCTTCTGGGACGGCACGATGTACAACGGGCGGTCGCACTCGTTGGTCGACGCCGCAACGGGATCGGCCTGGGCCGCCGTCACGGCGGCGGCGAACGGGATCATCACGCGTGGTGTCCTGCTGGACATCGCGACGGTCCGCGACGTGCCGTGGTTGGAACCGGGGCAGGGTGTGTTTCCCGACGATCTCGAGGAGGCCGAGCGGCGCCAGGGTGTGCGGGTGCGACCCGGCGATGCGGTACTCCTGCGGACCGGCTATGGCCGCGGCCGGCACGAGGCCGGTGAGGCCAGCGGTTTCACGCAGGCCGGCTGGCACGCGTCCTGCCTGCCGTGGCTGCATGAACGGGAGGTCGCGCTGATCGGCGCCGACACCCCGCAGGACGTTCAGCCGTCGGGGTACGAAGACGTGTTGATGCCGGTTCACGCCGTGAGCCTCGTCGCGATGGGTCTGTGGATGCTCGACAACTGCGACCTGGAGGTGTGCGCGACGACGGCTGCCGAGCTCGGCCAGTGGGACTTCCACCTCGCAGTCGCGCCGGTCCGCTTCGCCGGTACGTCCGGCAGCCCGGTCAACCCGATCGCCACATTCTGACCGCGGTTCAGGCGGGCCGTGCGATGCCATGAAGGACCCGGCCGGCACCTGGAAGGCGGTCGTGATCGGGTGTGGAGACGCTCGCTGGTCGGGAACCAGGCGGCACGAGCGCCTCAAGGCGTGCGCTGCGCACGCCGCGGCCAGGTGCTGCCGCCACGATTCCTTCGCGGACGGCGAAGGCGAACGGCCGTTGGCCGCGAACTCCCGGGAGGCCCGGAAGTCCGTGGCCAGCAGTGTCTTCTAGAGGGCCCGGCCGAGGGCTTCGGTCAGTGCGACCGGGGTGACCACGAGGTGGTCGAAGCGCCAGCCGTCCTCGGTGCGGCGCGCCCCGTAGCGGTGGAATCCGGCCGCGATGGCCTCAGTCTTGTCGTCGACGACGAACACGGCGATGTCGTGGGCCCGCACCGTGGCGGTTTCGCCGTCGACCTCGATGACGAGGTTGGACTTGCTGTGCAGGGTGCGGGCGTACGTGTCGTGGCCCGAGCGCACGAGTTCGATGAGCGCCCCGATGCCGCGGGCCTCCCCCCGCGGGGACTTGACGACGACATCCTCGGTGAAGAGCCGGTCGGTCTCGCCGTAGCGACCCTCGTCGATCCACAAGCTGTGGCGGGCGACCAGGTCGGCAAGTTCGGCGCGGTCGGCGAGTGCGCGGATCAGGGTTTCGGTGCTGGTCATGATGCCTCCTCAGGTAGTTCGACTAGCGAACGTTCGTGTCACTTGATCTGGGTGAGGAAGAAATCCCGGACGTCCTCGGCAAGCAGCTCTGGCACCTCCATCGCGGCGAAGTGGCCGCCACGGTCGAACTCCGACCAGTGCCTGATGTCGTACAGCCGCTCGGCCAGCGGTCGCACCGACAGCGTGATGTCGTGCGCGAACACCGCCACGCCGACCGGCACCCGGCACGGCTGCTGGACTCCCCGCGGGGCGTCGTGGTGGAACCGGCCCGAGGAGGCCGCGGTCGCGGTCAGCCAGTACAGCGAGATGTCGGTGAGCATCCGATCGTCGCTGACCGGCGTGGCGGGATCGGTCCACTGTGCGAATCGCTCGGCGATCCAGAACCAGCTGGCCGACCGGTGAGTCGGTCAGCGCGTAGCCGATGGTCTGCGGGGTGAGCACCTGCAGAGCCTGGTACGGCGGGCGATTCGCCATGAGCTGCCTGACCTTGTCCAGCCGAGCTTCATCCGTCTCGGACAGCTCAATGTCGGCGTCGGGGACCGGCCGGGTCGGCAGGTAGTTGACGTGCACCCCGACGACGCGCTCGGGTGCCACCGCGCCGAGCGCCGTTGAGATGCCCGAGCCGAAGTCGCCACCCTGCGCGCCATAGCGCTCGTACCCCAGGCGGCGCATTAGCTCAGCCCAGGCCCGCGAGACCCGGACGGCGTCCCAGCCGCGCTCATGGGTCGGTCCGGAGAAGCCGTAACCGGGGATGGACGGAATCACCAGGTGGAAGTCGCGCGACAGCGGCTCGATCACGTCGAGGAACTCCAGGAACGAACCGGGCCAGCCGTGGGTGAGGATCAGTGCGAGCGCATCCGGTTTCGAAGACCGGACGTGGACGAAGTGGATGTTCTGGCCGTCGATCTCGGTGGTGAAGTGCGGAAGCAAGTTGAGCTTGGCCTCGTGCTCGCGCCAGTCGTAGCCGGTGCGCCAGTATTCGGCCAGTTCCCTGAGCCGCGCCAGCGGGAAGCCGTAGTCCCACCCGGCGTCGGCGACCTCATTGGGCCAACGGGTGCGGGAGAGCCGGTCGGCCAGGTCGTCGAGGTCGGCCTGAGGGATGTCGATGCGGAACGGCTTGATCATAGCCTTGACTCCAGGGGATCTCATTCAGCGTCTGAACGTTCGTGCGCCTAACGTTTGTTGGCTGAACGGTATCACGATCATTAGTGCTTCCAACGACTCGTTAGACTTGTCACATGGACCACCCAGCCGAGCAGACGCCCGCAAAGTGGGAGAGCCTGCCCAGCTGGCTGCTCACCCAGACCGCCAACCACGCGCACCGCCTGGTGGCCGAGGGGTTCTCGTCCGTCGGTGCCCGCGGCTACCACTACCGCCTGCTGGCAACGCTGGAGGAGTTCGGCCCGGCCAGCCAGGCCGCGCTGGGCCGCCGTAGCGGCATCCACCTCAGCGACATGGTCGCGACGATCAACGAGCTCGCCGACCACAAACTGGTCGAGCGCGCTGCGGACCCCTCCGATCGGCGGCGCAACATCATCTCACTGACCGCTGCAGGCAAGCGGCATCTACGGCGACTGGAGAAACAGTTGGCCGAAACCCAGGACAAACTGCTGGCTCCGCTGTCGCCCGAGGAGCGACAGCGGTTGACCGAGCTGCTGTCCAGGCTGTTGGACCACCACAACCGGCGAACCGACACTCCAGAAGAGCCGTGGCGCTGACTGGGAACGCGCCCAAGAAACCCCTTGAAGGCCCACGCGGTCCGCGAAGCCGTTGTCATCGCCCGGATCACCAATTCGGGATGATCATTCGGCGAGTCCACGCTTCGGGCCGCCCGTCGACAACGCGACCAGCATCGAGGATCATGCATATTTGTGTCTACCCGAGCCGCCGACGGCCCGCCGGTCGCCGCGAGCGACGGCCACAGCCCGGCCCCCGCCGCCCCGGCCCCTGACCGCTGGGCCCGGTGGCGCTGGTTACGCCACGAATGGACCGGCGCGGTGGTCGGTGGCCTGCTGCTCGCGGTGGTGCTGACCTGGCCCACGATGCGGCATCCGGCGAGCACGGTGCCCGGCGACCTCGGCGACCCGACGTTGCAGGCGTGGCAGATCGCCTGGTCGGGCCACTCCCTGGTGAGCCAGCCCCTCGACCTCTGGCACTCGAACACCTTCTACCCGGAGAGGTACACGTTCGCCTACAGCGACACCCTCCTCGGATACGCCCCGATTGGCGCGCTCGGCTCGGGCTTCGAGACCGCCCTGGTCCACTACAACGTCATGTACGTGCTGGTACACGCGTTGGCGTTCGTCGGGGCGTACGCGTTGGTCCGGCAGCTCGGGGCGGGCCGGTGGGGCGGCGCGGTCGCCGGGCTCGCGTGGGCGTACGGGCCGTGGCGGCTGGCGCACGCGGGTCACCTGAACATCCTCTCCAGCGGTGGGATCGCGTTGTCCCTGGCGATGCTGGCACGCGGGCATGGCTGGTCGTTGCGGCACGGGTACCGGCCGGAGCGACGCCGACCCGGGTGGGCGTTGGCCGGGTGGATCGTCGCCGCCTGGCAGGTCAGCCTGGGCTTCGGCATCGGGCTGCCACTGGTCTACTTCCTGCTCGCCGCGGTGCTGGTGGCCTTCGTCTGCTACAGCTGGTCGTGGTGGCGGCAGCGGGCGAGAGTCCCGTTCGGCCGCCGGTTGCTGCTGGCCGACCTGGCCGGTGGGCTCGTCTTCGGCGCGGTGACGCTGCTCCTGGGGCTGGTCTACCTGCGGGTCGCCGACCTCAATCCGCAGGCCGTGCGGTCCCTGGACTGGACGGAGATGTTCTCGCCGCCGCTGATCGGCTTCGTCACCGCCCCGGCGGACTCCTGGTTGTGGGGTGAACCGCACGCGGCGGCCCGGGAACAGCTGTCCTGGCCCCCGGAGATGGCGTTGCTGCCCGGGATGGCCCTGATCGGGATGGCCATGGCGGGGCTGTTCGTCTCGGTGTATCCGGTCCGGTACCGGGTCGCGTTGGGGCTGGGCGTCCTCGGAACGGTGCTGCTGGGCCTCGGCGCGACGCTGGGTGGCGATGGTGACCCCGGCTACCTCACGCTGTCCCGGCACCTGCCCGGCTGGGACGCGCTGCGGACGCCGGGCCGGATGATGCACTGGACCAGCCTGCTGCTGGCGGTGCTGGCGGCCGGGCTGGTGACGGCGGTCGCCGAGTCGGTGGGACGGTCCCCCACCCGGAGGCGCACGCGGCTGCTGGCGCCGGCGGTTCTGGTGATACCGCTGGCCCTGGTCGGGTTGGAGGGGGTCAACCGCACGCCGCACCTGGTGGTGCCGCGGCCACCGGCCGCGATGCGGGTGGCGCAGGAGCCCGTCCTGCTGCTGCCGATCGGCGGCACGAACGATCTGCACTACATGCTGTGGACGACGGACGGGTTCCCCCGGGTGGCGAACGGGCTGGCCGGCTTCGAGCCCGCCACATTGGCGCAGACCAGGGCGGCGGCGGCTTCCTTCCCCGATTCCGGCAGCGTGGCCTACCTGCGCGGCATCGGGATCCGGTCGGTCGTGGTCATGCCCGACCGGGCCGTCGGGACGCCGTGGGAGGGCATGGCGGCCCGGCCGGTCGACGGACTGGGCATCACGCGGGAGGAGCTCGATGGTGTGCTGGTCTACCACCTCGGGTGACGGCTCCCCGGTTACGGGCCGGGCGGGGTGACGACGTGCGGCTGTCGGTAGTGGTGCCCTGCTTCAACGAGGAAGCGTCGGTGGAAGGGCTGCACCGGGCGGTGACCGCCGCGCTGGCCGAGCTGTCCGACGTCGATGTCGAGGTGGTCTACGTCGACGACGGAAGCGCGGACGGCACCCTCGTGGCGCTGCGCCGGCTGGCCGCCGGCGACCCGTCGGTGCGGTACACGTCGCTGAGCCGGAACTTCGGCAAGGAGGCGGCGATGCTGGCCGGCCTGGAGCGCGCCACCGGGGACGCCGTGGTCATCATGGACGCCGACCTGCAGCACCCGCCGCGACTGCTGCCCGACATGGTGGCGCTGTACCGCCAGGGGTTCGACCAGGTGATCGCCCGCCGGGACCGGCATGGTGACCGGTTCCTGCGGATGCTCGCCTCGCGGTCCTTCTACCGGATGGTCAACTGGTGGATCGACGTACGGCTGCTGGACGGCGCGGGCGACTTCCGGCTGCTGTCCCGGCTCGCGGTGGACGCCGTGCTGGCCATGCCCGAGTACAACCGGTTCTCCAAGGGACTGTTCTCCTGGATCGGGTTCCGGACGGTCGTGGTCGCGCACCGCAACGAGACACGTCGGGCCGGTCGGAGTCGGTGGACGTTCGGCAAGCTCTTCAACTACGGGTTCGACGGTCTCCTGTCGTTCAACAACCGGCCGCTGCGACTGGCCATCTACGGCGGCCTGTTCCTCACCCTGATCGCGCTGGGATACATGATCTGGGTGGTCGCCGACGCCGTGGAGAAGGGCATCGACGTCCCCGGCTACACCACCATCATCGTCAGCGTGATCGGTCTCGGCGGGATCCAGATGATGATCCTCGGCGTCGTCGGGGAGTACATCGGCCGGATCTACTACGAGACCAAATGCCGGCCGCACTACCTGGTCCAGGAGACGGAGGACCTGCTGACGGAGAGCGGGCAGGCCCCGCGCGTCCCGGCCCGGCCGGTGGACCCCGTCCGGCAGCGGATGCCCTCCCGCGAGGAACCCTCCCGGCACGACCGCCTCCGTCGCGCCGCCGACCGGTCCGTGCGGGGCGACGCGCCGTAGCTGCCGGGCGGGGACCTGGCGGCCTCCGCGGCGGCTAGCGGCGGAGAAGTACCAACTGACCTGGTCGCCGTGGCCCATGATGAGGTCATGACGACATGTGGGCGCTGCGGTTCGCCGGTCCCGCGTTGGCACCGGCGCGCTGGCGCCGCCGCCACCGGCGCGGCTGCCGGGGGTGCATCGGCGGTCGGCGTCGTCAGTCTCGGCGCCCTGGCCGTCGGCGCGCTGGCCCTGGGTTCCGTCGCCGTCGGTGCGATGGCAATCGGGCGCCTGGTGGTCCGCCGCGCGGCCGTACGACACCTGCAGCTCCGTTCGGTACGCGTCGATCGGCTGGAGATCGACGCTCTCCTCGTAGGGGACGATGGGGGACGTACGTCCCACAGCAATCTCGATGCTCCTATTGGACGTCAACCCGTGACTCCTTGACCCCAGGCACCGACACAGCCGCCCGACCTGCTCCTCCGCTACAAATGCGGGGGTGTCTCGGCCGGTGCACCGCCTTGAATACTCGCGTGGCTACTCAGCCCGCACAGGTGTAACCGGGTACGGCTGTTCCCCGCGTAGTAGGGACCCCGCGATGCCGCCGTCCGGCCTGAACGGCAGACTCATGAGCATTGCCGGCCGCTGGTCGTGTGTCGGGGATCTCCGGGCCGGCCGGTTGTCCGCCCGCCGTCCGGTGCGTCAGTCTCAGCAGGTGGTGATCCTGCTCAGCGCGTTCGGCATCGTGCTGCTCGGCGCCTTCGCCCAGGCGGTCAGCGGCTTCGGGTACGCGCTGGTGACCGTGCCGTTGCTGACCGCCGCCGTCGACCCGCGCGCCGCCGTGGTGGTGTCGGCGCTGACCGGCGTCGGGCTGACCGTCACCGCGGCCATCCGGGAACGCGCCCACGCCCGGTGGCGGGTCGCGGCGGCACTCACCGCCACCGCCCTGCTCGGCCTGCCGGCCGGCCTGCTGGTTCTCGCGCTCGCTCCGGAGCGGCTGTTGAGCGCGCTGATCGCGGTCGTGGTGCTCGGCTGCGCCGCACTGGTCTGGTCCAGGGCACGGATCCGCACCGGACGGATCGGTCTCGGGGCCATCGGCATCCTCGTCGGGGTGCTAACCGCCGCCACCGGGACGAACGGGCCGCCGCTGGTCGCCGCGTTCCAGTCGCTCGGCTACGACCCGCGCACCTTCCGGGCCACCCTGGCGGCGACCTTCTCGGGCACCAGTCTGATAGGGCTGACGGGGTTCCTGCTGGCCGGTCAGATACACGCCGATGTGGTGCGGATCTCCCTCGTGGCGCTCCCCGCGGTGCCGCTGGGCTGGTGGCTGGGAAACCGACTGTTCCACCGCATCGACCCCGTGGTGTTCCGACGGATCGTGCTGATCGGGCTGCTCGGCAGCGCCGGTGCCGCGCTCGCGAGCATGGCCGGCTGAGCCGGTCGTCCACAAACCCCTTCGAAGCGTCAGCGGAAGTCGCGTGCCGGGGCGATCAGCGGTCCGATTCCGTCGAGCCGGTCACCGGTGAGCCTGGTTACCCCTCGTGCCGCTGCAATCCGCCGCGAATCACCCGCGCTCACGGTCGAGCGTCAGATCGCGCGCAGCCAGCGTTGGGCGAGTGTCGCAATAAGCGCCGCTGCCGCGGCGGCGAGGATCTCAACGACTATCTTGACGAGAATCGCGTTCATGGTGCTCAGCTTCCGGTTGGTCTGCGCTGGTCCGGGTGGGCCCCCGGCCAACGGAACATAGACATGCCAGGCTAACGAGAGGTGTAGGGAGAATGACTGTTCAGGACCGGACCGGCGTCATTGGCCTGCTCAGCGCCTCCACCCTCGTTGGTTGACTCGCGGGGTTGAGCGTCATGGAGCAGCGAATTCACGCGGTGATGAAGTGCCTGGGCGGCACTCCGAAGACTGAGGTCGCCGCCCGGTATGGGGTGTAGCGGCAGACGATCGACAATTGGCTGGCTCGGTATGCCGCCGAGGGCGTCAGGCGCGGACACGGCTGCCGCCGGCAATGTCAACGCCGGGGCCGGCTGTCACGGCCGGCCGGAACCCCGGCACGACCCCGCAGCCGTGGCGAGGTTCCGGATCTGCGGGTCGGGCAGCGGGAATGGGAGCGTGATGCCGTCAAGTGCGCGGAGGCAGAGGCAGTCCCGCTGCTCGGGCAGCCGTTCGGCAACGGAGAGCAGCAGGGTACGCAGCCGGGCCGTGTTCTCGCCGAAGACCCGGAACACCTCCTCCTGGGTCACGGCGTCGCCGCCAGCGACCCCGGCGTCAAAGTCGGTGACCAGCGCGATCGCGCTGTAACACAGCGCCAACTCCCGAGCGAGAACCGCTTCCGGGTGCCCGGTCATGTTGATGATCGAACCGCCGAGGCCGGCGTACCACTGGGATTCCGCCCGGGTGGAGAAGCGCGGCCCCTCCACGACGACCATCGTGCCTCCGTCGTGCGCGGCCATGTCGTGCCGCCGCGCCGCCGTCAGCACCGACGTGCGCCCGGCGGGACAGTACGGGTCGGCGAAGGAGACGTGTACCGCGCCTTCGTCGTAGTAGGTCTGGATGCGGCCGCTGGTGCAATCGATCAGCTGGTCGGGCACGACGAGCGTGCCCGGTCCGAGGTCGGGCCGGAGGCTGCCGACCGCGCACGGGGCGAGAATCTGGCGTACACCGATCGAGCGCAGCGCCCAGAGATTGGCTCGGTAGGGGATCCGCTGCGGCGGAAGCCGGTGGTCCCGCCCGTGCCGCGGCAGGAACGCCACCGAGCGGCCGGACACCTCGGCCACCGTGATCGGATCGGAGGGCGGCCCGTACGGGGTGGAGACTGTGTGCTCGACGGCCCCATCGAGCAGGGCGTAGAGCCCGGAGCCCCCGATGACCGCGATTTCGGCGAACGGTTCCACCGCCAACCTTTCTCTGTTCTGCCTGCGGGTAGGACGGCTGTTGTAGTGCGGCGTGACGCCGGTGGTGACGGATGCCGAGACCGCCAGGTCACCCTGGCCCCAATGCACCCGGCGGCCCGGAGCGTTGCCGCCACCGGGCCCACCTGATCACCCACACCGTCGCGCTGATCAGGAACAGCCCGCCGCTGATCGCCAGCCAGCGGGCGAGGTACGGAAACCGGTCCTGGCCGGTCGCGGCTCGGTAGGTGTCCTCGCTCAGGCCGAGGATTCCGGGAAGGAAGACCAGGAAGAGCACCCCGGCGGCGAGCGCCGGTATTCGGACGTGGTTCAGCAGGCTGCTTCGCGCCGGTCCAACCTCGCGGCCTCCGCCGCGGGCCGCCCTACGCAGTGCGCGGTCCACGGTCGCGTAGCTCGGGAAAAGGATCAGGTCGTGGGACACGACCGCGCCCACGAACCACAGCAGCATGCGGCCGGCCGTCGCCTCTCCTGCCAGCCGCAGCACGACCCAGCCGGCGACGGCGAGACACAAGATCATGAACAGCGCGTGCCTCAGACCCGCGCCGTAGCCGGTTCGTAGGCGTGCGACGGCCTCACTCATCGCCGCGGCTCCGGAACTCGACTCGGGCCACCCACTTCGTGCAGTGGACACCGGGCAGTGCCGGGACGATGACCCGCGCCGGATATCCGTGGTCGACGGACAGATCGGCGCCGTTGACCCGGAGCGCGAGCAGCGAATCGGGGTCGAGAACCTGGTTGGACTGCAGCGTCGCCTGCCGGAACAGGCCCGCGGATTCCAGCGACTGGACGTGCGCCGAGGCGGGATCGGTCACGCCGGCGAGGACGGCCAGGTCGCGAAGCCGTACCCCGGTCCAGGTCTGTAGAGTCGACCAGCCCTCGACGCAGGCGATTGGCAGCCGGGCGGTGTGCTGGCCCATCGCCAACAGGGCGGCGCGATCGAGTTGGACGGTGCGACCGACCCCGGTGAGCATCAGCTGCCACTCCGGGCCGGTGTCCGCCGGTCGGATGCCGGCCGCCGCGGCGGTGCGGTTGATCTGAAAACCGTTCGGTCCCGCACCGGGATTCCGCCCGCGCGGCAGCAGAAGGGCGGCGCGGCGAAGCGGGCCGTCGAGAGTCTGCCCGACCGTCAGCACCGCCAGCAGCAGCGAGCCGCCGCCGACCAGGGCTACCGCGCCGCGCCGGCTCAACGTGGCCTGTCCGGGAAGGGCGGGCACCAGCCCGTCCGGGTCGGCCGGTTCGGGCCGGGTCGCGACGCGGGAGGTGTGCAGGACGTCTCGGACCGGGCGGGACCGCAGCGCGGAGACCAGCCGGGGCAGCTTCAGAGCGACGTGCGAGACGAGCGCGACGGTGAACACCCACGCACCGAAATAGTGCGCGGTGTAGAAGTCGAAGCCGAAGAGGTACGAGTACTGCATGTTGAGCAGGCCGGTGACGATCTGGAAAAGGATCCCGCCCACCAGGAGCAGCAGGGACAGTCGCTCCAACACCTGGGCCGCCGAGCGGGCGGGTGGCCAGTCGAACAACTTGGGGACCACCGACCAGAGCTTGGCGAGCACCACTGGGATCAGGACGATGCCGAGGCCGACGTGCAGGCCCTGGGTGAGACGGAACAGCCAGGACGGGCGGGTCGGCCAGTCGAACGGCGGTAGCCGCAGCCAGCCCACGTCGTGGGGAAAGGCTTGCCCGAACTGCGGCCCGTAGGCGGCATAGTCGAGCAGCCCGGTGATGATCACCACGGGGAGCGAGACGAGCAGCACTACGCCGAAGACGGACGTGAGCCAGGGGCCGCGCAGCGGGCTACGCCATGCCCGCCGGACGGCTCGGGTGCCCGGTGCCGGGTGCTGCTCCAGCGCCCGCCACAGCCGGTCCGGGAAGGCGGCGCCGGGCGAGCCCGCCGGGCCGGGCCGGCGTCCGTCATCCGGCTGCCCAGGGTCCTCGGGGCCGGAACGTCGGGGAGTGCGGGCTGGCACTGGTTTTCTCCCTCGCCACCTCGGGGAACGCATCCCGGTCGAGCTGGAGCGGCGTCCGTGACGCGGACGTCCGCGTGCCGCCCCTAGGGATGCAGGCTAGGAGATGCAGCCGCCACTCGGTCGTATTCGCGCCTTACGGAACACTTACCGGCTGGGATGGTCCGACGCGGAGAGCGTGACCCGGGCACCCGGTTGTTACGGAGTCCTGACGTGCGGCCGGAAGCACCCCGCCCGGGGCACCGGTTGGCCTAGCGTGACCAGGATGCGCGTACTCGTCACCGGCGCGGCCGGGTTCATCGGATCGCAGGTCGCGGATCTGCTCGCGACCGAGGGCCACGAGGTGGTCGCGCTGGACGCGCTGCTGCCGCAGGCGCACCGGGGAGAACTGCCCGACTGGTCCGTCCGGCACGACGTGATACGGGGCGACGTACGCGACGCGGCGCTCCTCGAACGGCTGCTGACCGGCGTGGACGCGGTCTGCCACCAGGCGGCCATGGTCGGGCACGGTCTCGACCCGTCCGACGGCCCCGACTATGTCAGCCACAACGACTTCGGCACCGCCGTGCTGCTCGCCGCGATGTACCGGAGCGGGGTGCGCCGGCTGGTCCTGGCCAGTTCCATGGTGGTGTACGGCGAGGGGCGGTACGCCTGCGCCGAGCACGGTGTCGTTCGCCCCGCGTCCCGCCGGGCCGCGGATGTCGCGGACGGTCGGTACGACCCGACCTGCCCGCGCTGCGCCGAGCCGCTCACCCCGCTGCTGGTGCCTGAGGACGCGCCGCTGGAGCCACGCAGCACGTACGCGGCCAGCAAGCTGGCCCAGGAACATCTGGCCGCGGCGTGGGCCCGGCAGATCGGCGGCGAGGTCTGGGCGCTGCGCTACCACAACGTCTACGGCCCCCGGATGCCGCGCGACACACCGTACGCCGGTGTGGCTTCGATCTTCCGCTCCGCGCTGGCCACCGGGCTGCCACCCCGGGTGCTCGAGGACGGCCGGCAGCGGCGCGACTTCGTCCACGTCACCGACGTAGCCCGGGCGAACGTGCTCGCTCTCGCCACCCCGGCCCCCGATGCTCTGGTGCCGGTGAACATCTGCTCCGGCGAGCCGCACACCGTCGGCGAGTTGGCCACGGCGCTCGCGTCGGCGATGGACGGGCCGGCGCCCGTGGTGGTCGGGGGCGCCCGTGCGGCCGACGTGCGGCACGTGATGGCCGACCCGCAGCGGGCGGCAGCGTTGCTGGGCTACAGCGCGCGGGTGCGCTTCACCGAGGGGATCACCGCGTTCGCCACCGATCCGCTGCGTGAGCCGGCCGCCCTCAGCGGCTGATCCGCCGAAGCCGGGTCACGAGACGGTCCACAGCAGGTGGTTGACCGCCAGTGCGGTCGCCGCCTGCCCTATCAACCACCAGCGACGGGTCTTCTCCGGCATCAGAGCCGCGGCCACCAGCAGCCAGACCGTGAACGGCAGCCAGATCCGCTCGACCTCGGCCTTGCTGAGCCCGGACAGATCCGCGCCGACGACGGTCAGCGCGGCGACCAGCGGAAGCAGCGCCGCTGGACTGGCCGCGCATGCCGCCGAGGCGAGGTCCCGCGGATCGCGATGCCCGGGGGCCAGCTGGGCGCGCACCGCGGCGACGGCGGCGAGCACCGCCCGGCGTAACGCCGGCCCGAGCACCGGGCCGGTCGAGAGCAGCAGCGCCGCGAGATTCGCCCAGA
Source organism: Micromonospora sp. NPDC005163 (assembly GCF_053599835.1). NCBI lineage: Bacteria > Bacillati > Actinomycetota > Actinomycetes > Micromonosporales > Micromonosporaceae > Micromonospora > Micromonospora sp. NPDC005163. The sequence continues at coordinate 9,149 of NZ_JBSFYP010000069.1, read as the reverse complement.
CCCAGTAGGCGTACGGGCGCTCGGCCGCCCAGCCCTGGTAGTAGCGCTCGACCACCAGCCGGTACCCCACCCACCAGTAGAAGCCGGCGGCCGTGAACGCGAGCACCACCGCGGCAACCCCGGCGAGCGCGGCGAACAGTGCGCCCATTCGGCGCGCCGGTCGCAGCGCGATCACGGCCAGCGCGAGCAGCCCGACCAGCACGAAACCGTACGACAAATAGAGCGCGAAACCGAGCAGCAGGCCGCCGGCCGCCGCCGCGAGCGGTCCCCGTACCACCAGCAGAGCCAAGCCTACCGCGACCACCCCGGCGAAGATCCCGTCCGCGGAGGCGCCCATCCAGACCGCACCCGGCAGCAGCACCAGGAACGGCACGACGGCCCGCGCGGCGTCGGCGGCGCCGAGCGCTCGCAACGTCACGGGTACCGACACGGCCACCGTCGCTCCGACCAGGACGCAGGCCAGTCCGGCGGCCGTACCGCCACCCAGACCCACCCGTTCGAGCCAGACGAAGAGCAGCAGCGCGCCGGGCGGGTGGCCGGCGGTGTGGGTGGACCAGGACTCCGGCTGGAAGTCGAGGATCCGGCCACTGAAGCTGACCAACGTCGATGGAATGTCGGTGACCCGAGGCACCTCGTGCAGGTATTCCGCCTGCGCGGTCAGCCTGCGGGTCAGGCCGTCCGACCAGCCGTCCACCAGGGCGAGCGACAGTGTCCAGGCGACCGCACCGAGCCAGGCCACGGCCAGCAGGACGCCCCACCGGGCCGTCCTGGCCCAGCGCGGTCCCGCAGCGATCACACCGGCGGCGACCAGCACCGCGATCGGGGTGCCCCAGCCAATGTGCGGCTGCCAGGTCGCGTACAGCGGAGCCGCGCTGGCGCGCAGGCCCACCCCACGCCGGTTGAGCAGCAGGCCGAGGAGCACCGCGGCGACGAGCAGCGCCGCCTCGACGCCCAGCAGCACAAGGTCGGCGGGTCGGCGGCGGAGGGGAGCCCGTTCGGGGGCGGGGGCGAGAGCGGAACCGCGGTCCATGACGATCGGACGGTACGGCCACAACCGGCCCGGCGGCAGCCGAACCACGAGGTCGTCACCGTTCGGTAAGAACCGCTCCGGCAGTAAGGGTTCGGTAATCAATTTCCGGTCCCGGCCGGCCTGCAGAGGTTCTAGCGTCGCCGATATGCCAACTCAGTTCGACCGCGACGCTGCCGCGCCGACCCCGATCGACGTCGTGTTGCCGTGCCTGGACGAGGCCGCCGCACTCCCCCGGGTGCTCGCCGCGCTACCGCCCGGCTACCGGGCGATCGTGGTGGACAACGGGTCTCGGGACGGTTCGCCGGAGGTCGCCACCCAGCACGGCGCACAGGTGGTACACGAACCTCGCCGGGGCTATGGCGCGGCCGTTCACACCGGGCTGGAGGCCGCCGGGACGGAGCTGGTCTGTGTGCTCGACGCCGACGGCTCCTTCGACCCGGCCGAACTGCCCGCCCTGGTCGCGCCGGTCGCGACCGGAACGGCGGACCTGGCGGTCGGTCGCCGCCGGCCCGTCTCTGCCGGAGTGTGGCCGTGGCACGCACGGGCCGGTACGGCCCTGGTCGCGGCGCTCCTACGGCACCAGGGCATACCCCTGCGCGACCTGAGCCCGATCCGGGTGGGCCGCCGCGAGGGGCTACTCGCCCTGGGCGTCGCCGATCGGGCGTTCGGCTATCCGCTGGAACTACTGATCCGAGCGGCCGCGGCCGGCTGGCGCATCCGCGAGATCGACGTGACGTACGCGGCCCGCGCCGCCAGCACCCGGTCGAAGGTCTCCGGCTCGGTACGCGGCACGTTGCGCGCCACCCGCGACTTCGCGGCCGTGCTGCGCACCGTGGACGTGAACCGTTGATCTCCGCCGGCGATCCCGGCTCCGCGCCCCCCGACGGCAGTTCGGACGGCACGAACGCGGTTCTGCTGGTGGTGGCCAAGGCGCCGGTGCCGGGTGCGGTCAAGACCCGACTCTGCCCGCCCGCCACTCCGCTGCAGGCGGCCCGGATCGCCGCCGGGGCGCTGCGGGACACCCTGGACGCGGTCCGCGCCACCCCCGGGGTGACCCCGGTGCTCGCGTGCGCGGGCCGACTGGCCGACGGCGAGGACGCCGTCGGGCTGACCGCGACGACCGCCGGTTGGACCGTGCTCCCGCAGCGCGGGACCGGGTTGGGAGAGCGGCTGGCCAACGCCCACGCGGACGTGGCAGCGGCCTTTCCGGATCGACCGGTGCTCCAGATCGGCATGGACACCCCACAGGTCACGGCACATCGGCTGGCCGCCGCCGTGCGCCAGCTCGCCAGCGTGGAGGCGGTCCTGGCCGAGGCGGCCGATGGCGGTTGGTGGGCGTTGGGGCTACGCGACCCCCGACACGCGTCCGTGCTCCGGACCGTGCCGATGTCCACGCCTGAAACCGGCCGGCGTACCCGGGCCGCGCTGGTGCGACGCGGACTGCGGCCCGTGCCGCTGCCGGTGCTGCGTGACGTGGACGAGTGGCCCGATGCGCTGGCGGTGGCCGCAGCGATCGCCGGTGGCCGCTTCGCGCGGCAGGTCACGGCTGTCCACCGCACCTTGGATTCCGGCGGGCTCCGATGAGTTCCATCTCCACCGTCTCCGCGAACGGCGGCGGTTTCGCCTCCACGCTGCGCGCCCGGGACACGGACGACCACTGGCTCGTGTACGGGGACGGCACACGCAGCCGGCTGCCGGTTCGTCGCTGGCACGGGCCGGCCGAACCGGCGACAGCCGAGGTGTTGGCCCGCTGCACCGGCCCGACGCTCGATCTCGGGTGCGGCCCGGGCCGGTTCACGCTGGCGCTCGCCCGCGCCGGGATCACCGCGGTCGGGGTCGACGTCTGCGCCTACGCGGTCGCCAACGCACGGACCCGAGGAGCCGTGGCGATCCACCGCGACCTGTTCGACCCGCTGCCCGGTGAGGGCCGATGGGCCCATGCCGTCCTGCTCGACGGGAACGTCGGCATCGGCGGTGACCCGGTCGCGCTGCTCCGCCGCTGCCGCGCCCTGCTCGACCCGGCCGGCACGGTGCTGGTCGAACTCGATCCGCCGGGCTCCGGGCTGTGGCAGGGGCTCGCCCGGATCGCCGCACCACGTCGTCCGGGCCGTTCGGTCCTCGGCCCGGCGTTCCGCTGGGCCCGGCTCGACACCCGGGCCGCCCAGCACGTCGCCTCCCGGGCCGGCCTGTCCGTGCGGGAGATCGTCGAGCACCGTGGGCGTTGGTTTGCCGAGCTCACCGTGTCGCCGTCCCCGCCGACGACGCACCGCTGAGCCGCCCGCGCGTTCGACGGGCCCGGAGAGCACTCTGCCCACGGGGCCAGCCGTAACCATCTCGCAAGGACTTCGCCGGTCGGCATCGCCCCAACCGCTGATTAGGCTGGGCCGCGATGGACACCAGCAGGCGGCCGGGAGCATCTGGGAGCGGCCGATGACGCAACGGGTGCTCGTGGTCGATGACGACCGGACCGTCAGCGACGTGGTCTGCCGCTATCTCGAACACGCGGGCTACGAGGTCAGCCACGTGGGTGACGGCGCCGCCGCACTCACCGCCATCGCTCGTCGGGCGCCGCATCTGGTCGTACTCGACCTGATGCTGCCAACGGTGAATGGTCTGGAGGTCTGCCGCGAGCTGCGGTCCGCTCCGGAAGGCGTACCGATCATCATGCTGACTGCGCGTAACGACGAGACCGACCGGGTCCTCGGCCTGGAACTCGGCGCCGACGACTACCTCACCAAGCCGTTCTCGCCGCGCGAACTCGTGCTTCGGGTGCGCTCGGTGCTGCGCCGTACCGGCGGCGTGCCGCGCTCCGAGCGCCCGTCGGAGGTGTTGACCGACGGCGGGTTGGTGGTGCGGATCGGTCCCCGGGTGGCGCAGTTGGGTGCGACGGAGCTGTCCCTGACGCTGCGCGAGTTCGACCTGCTCGCGCATCTGATGCGGCACCCGAGGCAGGCGTTCGCCCGCGTCGACCTGCTGGAGCAGGTGTGGGGCTGGAACTTCGGCGACCAGTCGACCGTCACCGTGCACGTCCGACGGCTGCGGGAAAAAATCGAGAGCGACCCGTCCAACCCGCGGCGGATCGTGACGGTCTGGGGCGTTGGCTACCGGTACGAGCCGACCGATGCGTGATCTTGCGCTGATCTTCGCGCTCGCCCTCGGCGCGGCACTCGTCGTCGGCCTCGCCGGAGGGCTGCTGCTACGGCTACTGCGCCGCAGCTCGATCACCGTGCACCTCTGCGTACTACTCACTGTCACCGTGCTCGCTGTCGTGGGCGGCGTCGCCGCCGTCGCCAAGGCGATGTTCCTGTCCCGGCACGACCTCGAGGTCGTGCTGATCACGGTCGCCGCAGCCGCCGTCGTCAGCCTCGGCATCGGCGGGCACTTCGGGCATCGGCTGGCGCGCGCGGCGGTCTGGGCGGGCCAGGCTCGCGCCCGGGAACGGCAACTGGAAAAGGGCCGCCGTGACCTCGTCGCCTGGGTGTCCCACGACCTGCGTACGCCACTTGCCGGCCTGCGGGCAATGGCGGAGGCGCTGGAGGACCAGGTGGTACGGGACCCGGCGACGGTTGCCGAGTATCACCGGCGGATCGGCGTGGAGACCGACCGGATGACGAGACTCGTCGATGACCTGTTCGAGCTCTCCCGGATCAACGCGGGGGCGTTGCGGCTGTCGCTGGCAGCGGTGCCCCTCAGGGACGTGGTGTCGGACGCGCTGGCTGCCGCCGCGCCGCTGGCGGACGCCCGTCGCATCCGTCTGGTCGCCCCCGAAGCCGGCTGGCCCACCGTGGCAGCCAGTGAGCCGGAACTGGCGCGGGTGGTGGCCAACCTGCTGCTCAACGCCGTGCGCTACACACCGGACGACGGCACCGTGCGGATCGAGGCGGGGCATGACCGGAATGCCGCGTGGCTGTCCGTGGCCGACACCTGCGGCGGGATTTCCCCCAGCGACCTGCCCCGACTATTCGACGTGGCATTCCGCGGCGAGCCGGCTCGCTCCCCCGGGCAGAGCCCAGGCGGCGCCGGCGGACTCGGCCTGGCGATCGTGCACGGGCTGGTCGAGGCGCACGGTGGCAAGGTCGACGTGCACAACACGATCGAGGGGTGCCGGTTCGTCGTCCGGTTGCGGACAGCATGACCGGCGCTGCTGGACGTCTGCCCGCTCCGGGCTACGTGACGACAAGCGGCAGCGGCTGCTACCTCCGCGAGGACGCCCTCACCGACCCGCTCGACGCGTGGCTGGCATCCGCGTTCGCCCTGGACCATCTCGAACAAACGACCACGCCCTGGCCGACGCCCAGCCCGTGGATCAACTCACGCCAGTTGCGGCCGCAGCCCGGGCCACTGTCGCGGCCTGTGACACAAGCCCGCGCAGCTCCGGGCCGCCCTCCCAGATCGCCGACTTGGTCCGAGCGCTCGGCGACATCGCCACCGTGTTGCGCGACGCCGACCCCGACGACAAAGCCGAGGTCTACCGACAGCTGGGCCGCCGGCTCACCTACCAGACCAAAACGCAAACGGTGCGCGCTGAAGTAGATCTCAGCGCACACCGTCGGGTAATGATTGGTGTCCGAGGGGCGACGTCGACCGGGAGTCCATGATCGTCATTCAGGACGAACTGCAGCTTGCGGCCAGATGAGGACATCAGCCGAGGTGCAATCCCTGTTGACCTTGCCCTTGCCGAGAACCTCATCCGCCCTGGTGAAAGCTGGTGTGCGGGGTCAGGGAGGTTGGCTATAGCTGCTGTGGCCTCGCGCGCTTGGTGATCGCCGCGGCATGATGATCGACCGTGCTGCTGCGACTCGCCTTCCTGACCGTGTCGAACGCGTTCGCGGTGCTGCGCTTGCTGCCGATGAGTGATCGGGAGAAGGATGCGGAGATCCTTGCCCTGCGTCACCAACTCGCTGTCCTGCAGCGTCAACTGGGCATGGAGAGAGCGCGGTTCACCCCGAGCGACCGGATCTTTCTCGCGGCGCTGCTGCACCGCCTGCCGAAGGGCGTGCTGCGTCGGCTGCGGCTGCTGGTCCGTCCGGATACGGTGCTGCGCTGGCAGCGCGACCTGGTCGCCCGTCGGCAAGCCGCCGGCTCCCGGCCGAAACGCCCGGGCCGGCCGCGGACCGTGCGCTCCGTCCGCGCCCTGGCCTTGCGCCTGGCGCGGGAGAACCCCAGCTGGGGTATCGCAGGATCCACGGCGAGCTTCTGGTCCTAGGGGTGAAGGTGGCCGCCTCCACGGTGTGGGAGATCCTGAAGGAGGCAGGCATCGACCCGGCACCCGAGCGCACCTGCAGCACCTGGGCCGACTTCCTGCGTTCCCAGGCCGACGCCCTGCTGGCGTGCGACTTTCTCGAGACGGTCACCCTGACCGGGGCACGGATGTACGTATTCGCGGTGATTGAGCACGGCAGTCGCCGGATCCGGGTCCTGGGCGCTACCGCACACCCGACAGCGGCCTGGGTGGTGCAGGCCGCGAAGAACCTCGTCATGGACCTCGAGGACGCCGACTGTGTGGCGCGGTTCCTGATCCGGGACCGGGACGGCAAGTTCCCGGAGCTGTTCGACGCCGTCCTCAACGACTCGGGGATGGAGGTCGTGCTCAGCGGCGTCCGGATGCCAAGGATGAATTCGATCATGGAGCGGTGGGTGCAGAGCTGCAGGCAAGAGCTCCTCGACAGGACCTTGATCTGGAATCAGCGCCACCTGCTGCACGCCCTGCGCGCGTTCGAACAGTTCTACAACGGGCACCGGCCTCACCAGGGCATCGCGAACGCCCGTCCGCTCCGCTCGCTACCCGCGCCGATCGCCGACCCAGACAAGATCACCCGTCTCGACATACGCCGACGTGATCGGCTCGGCGGCATCCTCCACGAGTACCAGCATGCCGCCTGACCTGTGCGGATGAGGTTTTCGGCAAGGGCAACGTCGAAGACCTCGCGGAGCACGAAGACCGCGCGCTCCGTCGGTAGCAGCGTCTCGAGTACCGCCAGCATGGCGATCGACACGCTCTCCGCAAGCTCGACGTCCTCGGCGACGTCCGGGCTGGTCAGCACGGGCTCGGGCAGCCACTCGCCCACGTACTCCTCGCGCTGCCGCGCGAGCGTGCGCAGCCGGTTGAGGCAGAGCCGGGTCACGATCCGCACGAGGTACGCCCGGGGGTCCCGGACCTCGCAGCGCTCGGCGTCGACCAAGGCTGCCCACCGCAGCCAGGTCTCCTGCACCACGTCCTCGGCGTCGGCGACCGAGCCGAGCATCTCGTAGGCGACGGTGAACAGCAGGCTGCGGTGGGCGACAAAGGGGTCCTCGCTCATGACGCGGACGCTACTCCCGGTCGCTCGGCCAGCGGCTTTAAGCCGCACGTGGCGGCGAACCCGTCGGACTCGATGCCGAGCGCCACGTTGCCACGCGTGCTCATGTTCGCGAATGCGATCACCGAGGTGAGCTCGACCACGGCGGGAGGTCCCAGCTCGGCGTGCAGCCGGTCCACCAGCTCGTCGGTCACGGTCGGCGGTGTCTGGCTCATCGCCTCGGCGTACTCCAGGACGTCCCGCTCCAGCGGGGTGAAGACGTCCGCCTCCCGCCACCGCGGGATCTCGCGCGCCTTCTCCACGTCGAGCCCCTTGTTGCGGGTCTCGAAGTAGTTGAAGTCCAGGCACCACGTGCAGCCGACTAGCGACGCGACCGCCATGTGGGCGAACGACTTCAGGCCCTCGTCGCAGGCGTCCCACTTCTGCAGCTTGCCGCCGAGGCCGAAGCTGGCGAACAGCACCTTGGGGTTGTGCCAGTAGACGCCCACCGCCGTCGGCACCTTGCCCAGTTTCTTCTCGATCATCCGCTTGATCAGCGCTCCCTTGACGCCGGTAATCTCGGCCGGGGGGATGCGGGTCGTGTGCTCCATGTCTCCTCCTGTGTCGGTGGCTGTGTCGACCGGTTGGTAGGTCGTCATGCCATGGAGACACCGGCCGGGCCGCGGATGTGACATCGAGCGGGAGAAACGACTGGTCTGTTCGTCGTAGTCGGCGTCGGTGTACTCGATCGTGGTCCAGGCGTCCTCGGGGATCGAGGAGATCGCGGTCTTGACCTTGGCGTCCAAGCGCACGGTGACCGAGACATCCGCGCCCGACTTGAGTGCCGCGGCCGGGGCGCAGCGGAATGACCTTCCGTACGGCCGAGCGGAACGCGGCTAGATGTGCGCGCCCAATCGGCGGGGACCAAGTCGGCACCGCAGCCAACGCGCGCGATCGGTGGCACATGAGGGCGACTCGACTCCGCCTGACTTGCGTCAGCACGCCGAGAGCCGCTCGTGCGGATCACGTGGTTTGATCAAGACGTCGATCCGAAGGGGGCATGATGGGGCGCAGAGCGATCATCTTCCACGGGACCGGCGGCAACCCGGACATATGCTGGTATCCCTGGCTGGCAGGGCGGCTCGCGGCCCGGGGATACGCCGTCGAGGTGCCGCATCACCCGGGCATCAACGTCGAGCCGATCGCTACGTTCCTACCGAAGGTGCTGAACGGGCACAGCTTCGACGAGGACACGGTCCTCGTGGGCCATTCCGGCGGCGCGGCCCTCCTGCTCGCGCTCCTGGAGCATATGGACGTAACCGTCGCCCAGGCAATCCTGGTTGCCGGCTACTGCACCCGGCCCAACACGGAGGAGGAACCGGTCCTCCAGCAGGGCTACGACTGGGCCGCAATCCGGTCGCACGTGCGGGACATCTACTTCATCAACTCCCGCAAGGATCCGTACGGCTGCGACGACCGACAGGGACGCGCCATGTTCGAGCGACTCGGCGGCACCCAGATCGTGCGCGACGACGGGCACTTCGGCGACTACAACCAGCCGTACGAACGGTTCGAACTGCTCGACCGGCTCATCCCCTGACGCCGCCGCGGACGGCACCGACCCGCCGGACCTTGATCGGCTGCACGCATCTCGGCATGTCCGGACGGCAACCGGGCCAACTCGGCGTGACGCTGCGTAGCGCGCGAATCGCGGCAAATGAGTGCGCCGGGCACGGAAATCAGAGATACCTGAAGGCTGGCACGTCTTCAGGCGTTTGCCACGTGTACGAGGGCAGACGCGTTCGCTCGACGGAGGGATTGCTCGTCGCGCTCGTGTGTCT
>NZ_JBSFYP010000068.1:0-35825 GCF_053599835.1 Micromonospora sp. NPDC005163 | reverse complement strand
CGCTGCGCCAGCTCGGCAACCGCCTCGTCGGCATCCTCCACGGATGCCTCAAGACCCGCTCAATCTACGACGAACACAAGGCCTGGGCTCACCACCGCACAGCAGCCGCTTGACATTTTGAATCCTGGGATGTCTGCCGCGATCCGCGCGCTACGCGGCGTCACGAAGTGCTGACTCAGCCGGCATACGCACATGCCGATGAGCGGATGCCGACGGACTGGCTGTCTGCATGACACCGGAGTTGGCCCTGCACGCGCTGGCCGACAACGGTGCCGTCGGCTGGGTCATATGCTCGCCGGGTGACGGACGAGGAGACTACGGAGCTTGTCATCGATCGCCTGCTCCTAGCGTTGGCGGCGCAACTCGACACGTCGGGGAGTCCGGCCCTGGCGGCCGGTGCGGCCGAGGCGCTCGCCGATTTGAGCAGAGCCCAGGCCGATGTCATCTTCGGCCAGGCGGGCCATCTGGTTCACTACGGCGCGGACACCGAACCGCTGAAGACTCTCATCCACGCGATCACGGCCATCCAACGCGATGAGGCTCCGGCAGATGCCGCGGTCAAGCCGGGTGACGAAGTGCGACTCGTGGGTGAAGTGCCAGAGAGTCTTGCCGACTATGACGAGACGTGGCTCCGCGAGACCACGTTCGTCGTCCGCTACGTCGGTAGGAACGCGATGGTCGACGTGCAGCCGGACCTGGCCGAGGATTACGTGATCGCGGCGGTGCCGGCCGCCGGCGTGGAACCCTTGCGAAGGGAGAGCACTCCGTAGCATCGCCGCATCCGCTCAGGTACGACTGTGGTCCATGCGTCCGGTGGATACGTCGGCGACAACCATGATGCCGGACACGCCGACGACGGCGACGCGTGCCCGCCCACGTCCGCTTCTGCCGCTGTCCGCGCGCCCGCCGTTGTGGATGCCCTGGGCCTGTCAGCGCCACGGCGTGAAAGTGTTTCCTGGGGCCCGCTTGCGGGCTCCTTCACACTGTGGAGGTAGCCGCCACCCCTGCGGAGGGCAACATGACCGACCAGCCGCCGACTCAGCAACCACCGGTTCCAGGCCCGACGCCGGGCTACCCGCCGTATCCGCCCTATGCGTACTCTCCGCCGGTCAACATGTACGCGATCCTCGCGCTGGTCTTTGGCGCGATGGTGTTCCCGCCGTTGGCCTCGGGTATTCAGACGGGTTGGCTGGTCATCGATGGCGATGAAGGAAGGGTGCGTCCGGCCTGCGAGGATGTGATTTCCTAGATCTCATCCACTGTGGAAACGAATGCACCCTTCCGGTGAAGAAGCGTAACGCCTGGGCCGACAAGCTCTCCGTGGCCACCACGGGCAGGAACCTGATCGGTCACGCCGGAGCGGTGTTGCTGCGGCGCTGCGGTGACCGCACCGGTCTGACCGGCGCGTTGAGCGCGGTCCTGCCCACGGGCAAGGGCCCGGGCTGGCTCGACCGGGGCGTGGTTTTGAGGTTCTGGCGATGATCCTGTGACCGGCTTGCTGTCATGCGGCGAGGAGGATCCGCTTACGGAGTAGGTCGAAGCTGGCTCGGCCGTACATCTGCCTTTTGATCGTTTTGATGCGGTTGACGATCCTGGTGGTTAATTCGTGGCGCGCCGGTCGGTGTGATGGCTCGGGGCCGTGATGTGGGTGATGGTGTCGGTTCGCTGCCGGTGTTTTTTCCCTTCGTCCCGGCTGCGGGCCAGTCGCGAGCCGACGACCACTGATGGCGATGTTCGCCCTCCTGCCGCACTACCCGCGCGCGACTTTCGCAGTGCTCGACGTTGCCGGGCACAACCTCCAGATCGAGCAGCCACGACTGTTCGACGCCTTGATGCACGAATGGCTCGACCGAGGCGCTGCGGAGCGATAGGACGAGGCCTCCATGACATGGCTGCGCGACGAGACCTGGCGCCAGCCATCCTCACTTGCCGCTTGGAGGACACTGGCACCGGCTGTGGTCGTGACGCACCGATTGGCGCAGCCCGAGCGCCCGGACTGCTACTGGATCTGAGGCAGGTCCGGGCGTCGCTGGGGGCGGCGCCGCAGCTCGCGGGCTCGACATCCCCCGTAGCGCGCCATGGTGCCTCAGATCCAATGACAGTGCCTCGGGTCAACTGGCAGAGCTGGGACCACGTCCGGTCGCAGGAGTCGTCGCCCTATTCAGATGGACGGGTCGAGGTGTGCGTTCCACACGGGCGCCGCGCGCTCATGGGAATCAACTCCGGCGAAGAAGGCGTCGGTCAACGCGGGATAGTCCTGCCTGTCGATGCCAACGACCTCGATGAACTTGGGCCGGTGCACGGCGAAGCCGTCGGGACTCGGCTGCGGGCGGTAGGGCACGCCCATCTTGAAGGACCGACGGGCCGGCTCGTATTGGACGGCGTCGACGATCAACGCGTCGGTCCGTCCACCAGGCAGGTGCAGGTACCCGTCGACCACCAGCACTGCGCGAATCGCACCGTGTTGGTTCGTCTGTAGCGCCTCCTGGCCGGCTTGTGCGCCGGCGCCGACATCGTCGAAGGCGAACCGGTCCATGCCGCGATCGCCGCTGGCCTGCTCATAGCCCAGCAGCGGGATCAGTGTCGCTCCATCCGAGACGCCCCAGATGCCGTGGGCGGCAAAGAACCCGGCCAGTCGGGCGATTTCCTGCATGGCTGCCAGTATTCCAGGGCCACGCGCGCCGTGCTGCCCCAATATTGCCAGTGAACGGCCCAACCTGCACAGCTGTCCAATTTGGATGAATAGTTCCGGCAGGGCTTCGGGCAGCGACCTTTGTGAATATGCTGGCCGGGATCTTGGTTGGTTACGTATAGACGGAGGTGTCGGTGAGACACAGAAGACGATGGCGGTCAAGGCTTGCCGCGGTGGTTGCGGCACTGGTTGCCGCGCAGGTGGCGCTCGTTGCCGCCCCGGCGTCGGCAGGGTCGGGCCGCCTGTGGGAGGTGGAGGTCGCCAAGATCCCCACCGTCAAGTACACGCGTGACGCGAAGGTTTACGTCACCGAGGCCACTCAGGCGTTGCGCCCGTTTGTCGGTGACGGGTTGGGTGACAGCCGGATCGACACGGTGTTGGCGGATGTCGACAGCCGGTACTTCGACGGCGCCCGCCTGAATAGCGCCGCCGAGGGTGCGGTCGCGTTCGACAACCTGAAGCACCTCGAGGCGTTCCTCAAGGGCCGCATGAACGGCGCCAGCCCGCCCAACGGCGAGTCCGAACAGGCGCACGTCAGGGCGCTGGTGGAGACCCTCACCGGTGTGCGGCTGCTGGCTGACGCGGCGATCCAGGACGCCGAGGCGACGATCGGTCCGTTCCGGGCCAGCCCACCACCCGCGCCCGCCCCGGCGGGGCTGACCGAGGCGTTCGCGGACCTGGAGGCGGCCAAGGTCAACCTGGCCAAGGCCGACGACATGCTGGCCAAGGCCAACCCGGAGCCGGCGACGATCCAGGCGACGAACGCCTGGTCGAGCGGCTTCAACGTGCTCACGCGGCTCGGGATCACCTACACCGGTGACCACGACAACGACGGCGTGGTCGACGTGGTGGAGCTGCGCTTCGGCTCCAGCCCACTGCTGGTCGACTCCGACGGCGACGGACTGACCGACAAGTTCGAGATCACCGAACTGGCCGGCTGGACCATGCCGGGCCGGTTCGACACCGACGACGACGGGGTGCCGGACGGTGCCGAGGACGTCGATGGCGACGGACTGACCAATCTGCGCGAGCAGGAGCTGGGCACCTCGCCGACCGAGGCGGACACCGACGGCGACGGGGTCAGCGACGGCGCCGAGGTGGTACGCGGCACGAATCCGCTGGTGGCGGACAACCCGCCGCCGCCGGTCAGTGAGCCGGCCGACCCGGTGCAGACCACGCCGACGGACACCGACACCGACGGTGACGGCATCCCGGACAGCACAGAGGTCGACGACAGCGAGACGGATCCGGCGAACCCGGACACCGACGGCGACGGCCTGGGTGACGGGACGGAGATCAATGAGCACCTGACGAACCCGCTGAGCTCCGACACCGACGGTGACGGGATCGCCGACGCCTACGAGCTCGCACACGCCGAGGACCAGGGCCTGGATCCGCTGATCCCGGACGAGCGGGTCAGCAAGTGGTCGTACGTGACCGATTTCGTGGTCGGTCTGATCGCCGGTGACTTCTCGCCCAGGGATTCGATGGCGTGGCTGTCGGGATACCTGTGTTCCGGCGGTCTGAGCCTGATCCCGGTGGTCGGCTGGGTGCTCGGTGGCCTGGCGGATCTGCGTGACACCGTCGCCGCGTTCATCAACCAGGATTGGGTCGGCGCCGGGTTGAGCATCATCGGCCTGGTCCCGTACGTCGGTGACGCGGTGGCGATCCCGGGCAAGGCCGCGAAGTTCGTGGCGCGCTACCTGCACCGGCTCGACAAGGTGATCCACTTCGTCGCCAAGTACGACAAGATCTCCGACAGCGTCAAGATTCTGACCATCCGTGCCATCATGCTCGGCAACTACGGCCGGCTCACCGACGCGGGGTTCGCGGACGACGTCATCCTGCGGCTGGCCCGCCGGGCCGACAACAGCCTGGGGCGGCTGGCGGACGCGTTGACCGACGCGGTGACGCCTACGCCGGCGCCGATTCCGTGGCTGCGTGGCGCGGACCGCGGCGAGGACTACTTCGCCGACGTGCTGATGGCGGGGGTGCCGGGTCTGCGCGGGCGGGCCGGGCGGTTCGAGACGCCGGGCGTGCCGAGGCCGGGGTCGGCGCGTGAGCCGGACTTCCTCGAGACCGGCCCGCCGCTCAAGCTGCACGAGGTGAAGACCGGCAAGCCCTACCCCGGCCACTATCTCAAGCAGTGTGCCCAGGACCGGCATCTGCTCGACACGCAGCAGGTGGCCGAGGTGATGTGGCACTTCATGCCGCACGCCAACGGGTCGCTGGACGTCCCGCAGGATCTCCTCGACTGCCTGCGCAGCAAGCGGATCCCGTTCAAGATCTACCCGTCGAACGGCTCCTTCTGGCCCTGATCCCTTCCGTGTGGGGCCCGGTGGCGACACCGGGCCCCCTTACCCGATAGTGAGAGTCATGAGCTGGTTGCGACGCTCCCGCCCTGCCTACGCGGTCGACGGTGTCGAGCCGCAGCGCATCGACGGCTGGGACGTTTTCGACGGCGACGCTCTGGCCGGGCAGCCCGCCATGGCCGAGGCCGCCGCGCGCCTGCCGCAGGACCCCGCGCTGCAGGATCTGCCGGCCTATCTGGCGGTCTGCACGAAAGACGGCCGGGAGTGGACCCTGAGCTTCGACGACGGGATGCTGGTGGTCTTCGACCTGTCCTATCCCGGCAGCGACATCTTCGAGCAGGTGCTGACGGCCGCGCCGTGGACCGAGTCGGTCGACCGCGTCGACCGCGAGGTCTTCCTGTTCACCACGACCGGGGCGCTCACCGCCGACGTGGTGATGGCGCACTGCGTCGACGTCTGCGGCGAGGTCTTCCGCAGGCTCGGCGATTCGCCGCCGGCTTAGAGGTCGCGCGGAATGGTGGGGCTGGCTGGCGTGTCTGAACGAGTGCAGGCACAGAACTGGCGATCATGAAGTTGCTGACGCTTCGTGTTCACGGGAGGTTCTGTGCCTGCCACCCCAGCGTGGCTGATCGAGCCGTTGTGGGTCCAGTTCGCCGCGCTGCTACCCGAGCGGCCCATGTACCAGCCGGCGCATCCGTTGGGCTGTCACCGTAGGCGGGTCGATGACCTGTTGGGTTCGTAAATTCGGTTCGGTGGCTGTGACGTGTGGCTTTGTGCGAGGTCGGCCTAATCAGGGCGGCGACGATCCAAGGTATGGCCGCCTCGCTGGTGTACCTGCTCCTGCGTCAGATCCTGCAGATGCTGACCCAGCTCGCCCGGGACGGCGGCGCGAAGGACGTCGTCGAACTTCTGGTCTTACGGCATTAGGTGGCGGTGCTGCGCCGGTAGGTGCACCGACCCGATCTCCAGCCCGCGGACCGGGTGGTGCTGGCGGCGTTGTCGCGGCTGCTGCCTCGGCAACACTGGGCGGCGTTCTTCGTCACCCCGGCGACCCTGCTGCGCTGGCATCGACAGCTGATCGCACGACATTGGACCTACCCACACGCGCGACCCGGCCGGCCACCCGTAGACCGCGAGATCCGGGAACTGGTCCTGCGTCTGGCCGTGGAGAACCCGACTTGGGGGCATCGCCGGGTGCAGGGTGAGCTCGCTCGTCTGGGCCACCGGCTCGCGGCCAGCACGGTATGGAAGATCCTGCACCAGGCCGGCGTCGACCCGGCGCCCCGCCGGACGGGACCGACCTGGACGCAGTTCCTGACCGCTCAGGCGCGCACCATCTTGGCCTGCGACTTCTTCACCGTCGACACCGTGTTCCTGAAACGGATCTACGTACTGTTCTTCATCGAGCTCGCCACGCGCCACGTCCACGTCGTCGGTGTCACCGCACACCCGACCGGCACCTGGGTCACTCAGCAAGCACGGAACCTGCTCGTGAGCCTCGACCAGCGCGCCGACGGGCTCCGGTTCCTGCTCCGCGATCGCGACACGAAGTTCACCGCCGCCTTCGACACGGTCTTCACCGCGGCGGGCATCGACGTGATTCGAATACCGCTCTCTGGCTATGGCTTGAGGACACCGACGTGGCTATGACCTGCGTGCGGGTCGTGCTGGAGCAGACCTGCCGTGCGAGAGCTTGGCGTATCAAGCCGGCACGGGCTACGCGCGTTGAAGCCGGCGGTGGCGTAGCTTCACCTGCCAGGTGGGTCGAAGCGGCCGGCTGGAAAAGGCTCGGTGTCCTTTCCCGCGCTCTAGGCGAGTTTGCACACATCAACGTTCGATCGAGATGGACTGGCGCGCGAGGTGCCCTAAACGCAATCCAGGATCCGAATGAGAGGTGGCCTGAGAACACGGCCCGAGGTAACGCTCTAGACTCTGCTGCCTACCTTTTAGCTCACGAGGTTGCGGTGCGGCTAGATGCAGTGACACCCACCTTTGGTGAGAAGTTTCGTGAGTCCGTTACTCTGTTTGATAGAGAGGCCCATGAGGAGCACGTGGAGCGCCTATTGGAACGCGGTCAAGCTTTGAAGGGCTTCGACTTTGGTGAGCCGGAATTTGTTCCTGCGGAGGTCCTGCACCTGCCTTGACCGACGAGAACTCCGACTTGGAAGCAACGGCAAGGTGGATCTAAGTCCGTAGCGGATTCGTGTCGGCGAGTTACGAACCACGGCGCTGCGCCATGGCCGAACCTCCGCCTCGAATCATGGTGGTTGATGCCGCTGACGATGCCAACAACCCGGGAGCGCATGATGATCGGATGGCGGCAGTGGAGGCGTGGTTCCTGGGTGGTCCGGTCGACGGGCGACTGATGCCAGTGGAGGTCACGGCCGATGGGAGCCCGCCGGCGGTGGTCAAGCTGCCCCAGACAGGCATCTACGTCGGGCCGAGTGATTTTCCGACGCCCACGGTTGAGCAAGTCTACGTCCTCGCCGACAGGTTCGATGACGTCGAGGTCTACCAGTACCGGCAGCCCGCTTCGGAGGCGACGGACTGACAGCTGCAGCCGTCCGAGGGCGCAGTGCCCGCCACGCCTCGTTCTGCCACTGCTGGTTGGGCGGGCCGGCAGGGATGGTGAGGCCACTGCGTGATCGTCCACATGTTGCTGGTTATGCAGGAAACGAAAGCGATCATCACAGTGGGCTGCCTGGGGTCGGCCGGGCTGGGCAGGTCAGGATCGTCGCCGACCAAGCGAGCGTCGCACAGGCAGAATCTGAACAGAAGAACTTGACAGGGAAGACCACGGCGGCCCGGACCCGGTCGCGGGCCTCGTGCAGGGCGGTGTCCGGTAGCCCGGAGATCACCACCGCCGGCAGGCCGGCGGCGAGGTCGGCCTCCACCTCGACCAGGTGACCGGTGACGCCGACCAGCCCCACCGAGAGCACCTTCGCGTAACTCATGTCGCCCCCCGACCTCCCGGAGCGCGCATCTCAGAACGCGCCCTGAGGTGGTCGACCCGGGCCGGACCGGCATCGGGCAACCGCACCGAGAGCACGTCGAACCGCACCTCCTCGGCGGTCGTCCCGGTCTCGGCCAGCCAGCGCGCGGCGAGCCCGCGCAGCCGCCGTGCCTTGGCGGGAACCACCGCCTCGGCCGGGGTGCCGAAGCTGTCGCCCCGGCGGGTCTTCACCTCGCAGAAGGCGAGCACGGGCCCGTCCCAGGCGATGATGTCGATCTCTCCGGCCGGGCAGCGCCAGTTTCGGGCGACCGGGCGCAGCCCCGCCCCGATCAGGTGCCGGGTCGCACAGCGCTCGCCGTACGCGCCGACCGCCTGGTTCCGCTTCGTCATGGACGGCACCGTGCCCGCCGAGGCCCGAACGCCGCGACCCCGACGCCGGCCACCTGTGGACAACGGCCGTCCTGTGGACGACCAACCGATCAACCCTGCCCTGTCCTATGGGGGAACACCGCCCTGGCAGGCCCTCGCGGAGGGTATGTGCCGTGAACCCGATATACCGCAGAGGCATAGTTATGACTCTGAGGTATACCGCTCACAGTGGTGGATGCCGTCGATCCTGCACCGTGCGTCCTGATGAGGCGGGCGCCGGGCTGAAATGGCGCGGCGGCAGTCCGTCGCATACGGTGCCGGACGTGGACGAACGACGGAGCTTTCCGGAAGATCAGGAGTCGCGCTGGTATCCCGACGAGCGGGGTCGCGGCTACGGCGAGTCGGAGTGGCGTGGCGCGGGCGAACCGCGGTACCGGGACGACGAGGTCCGGGTTCCCGATCAGCGCGGCGCCGACGAGGGCCGCTACGGCGACGACACCGGCGCCGGTCGCTTCGGTGCTCCGGAACCGGACTCCGGGCGTTTCGGTGCTGTCAGCGCCCAGCCGGGCCGCTCCGGTGCGCCCGAACCGGACTCCGGGCGGTTCGGGACGGTCGACCCGCTGGGTGACGCCCGGCCGGAGGCCGACGGTTACCGTGCTGCCCGCTCGTGGCGGGCGGACCGCGACCCCTCGGAGGTCTCCGGTGAGCTGCCCGGTCGCCGGGCCCGGGATGCGGCTTCGACGGGCTCGCCGCCGACGGCCGCGCGGGAGCCGATGTCGTTGACCGGCGCCCGCGAGGCGACGTCCGCCGGCGATCCGACTGCCGGTGCGCTCGCTGACCAGACTCGTCCCGCCCCGCTCAGCGGGTACCCGATCGTCGACCCGGCCCGCGGTGGCGACCAGCCGCACCCGCTGGAGATGCCGACCGGCCCGATGCCGCCGGTCGGTCCCCGGGGCGGTGAACTGCCCGCGGCGGAGCCGCCGGTGTACCCGCCAGCCGCCGACGGCGTCTACCGCACCCGCCGCCCGGCGCTGGCGGTGCTCTTCGCCCTGCTGGTGCTGATCTTCGAGATCCCGGCGCTGCGGGTGCTGCTCGACGGGGTGACCAGCGACCCGCTGTCCGCCGGGAACGTGGTGGTGGGCATGTTCCTGGTCGCCGGGCTGCCGATCTTCGCAACCGGGCTGTACGGGCTACGAACCGGCGGTCTGGCGCTCTCCGACAACGGTCGGGGCTGGCTGCGCCCACCGACGGCGTACCTGACCGTCGGCCTGGTGCTCTTCGTCGCCGCCGCGCTCGCCGCCGGCTGACCCGGCAGCCCGGCGGGCGGGCAGGGGCGTACACTGGCCAACTGGCGACCGCCTCGTGCGGTCGACCTCGCGCGCCCTCTCCACGAATCGTCGTGGGGCGACGGCCTCCCTGGTCCCGATCTTGGTCGGGAACACCATGGCCGGCGACCAGGCGCCAGGACGCCCGGCCACCGGCCGGGCGTGACAACCAGGGATCTTGAGGAGTACCCACCATGGCCGTCGTGACCATGCGCCAGCTGCTGGAGAGCGGTGTCCACTTCGGGCACCAGACCCGGCGCTGGAACCCGAAGATGAAGCGCTTCATCATGACCGAGCGCAACGGCATCTACATCATCGACCTGCGCCAGACCCTCGAGTACATCGAGAAGGCGTACGAGTTCGTGCGTGGGACCGTCGCCGAGGGTGGCAGCATCCTCTTCGTCGGCACCAAGAAGCAGGCTCAGGAGGCGATCTCCGAGCAGGCGACCCGCGTCGGCCAGCCGTACGTCAACCACCGCTGGCTCGGTGGCATGCTGACCAACTTCCAGACGGTGTACAAGCGCCTTCAGCGGATGAAGGAGCTGGAGGCCCTGGGTGACCTGAGCGGCACCGCCGCCGGGTACACCAAGAAGGAGACCCTGCAGCTCTCCCGCGAGAAGATCAAGCTGACCCGCACGCTGGGTGGTCTGCGGGACATGCAGAAGCTGCCGGCTGCGGTCTGGATCGTCGACACCAAGAAGGAGCACATCGCCGTCGACGAGGCCCGCAAGCTGGGCATCCCGGTGATCGCTGTGCTGGACACCAACTGCGACCCGGACGAGGTCGACTTTCCGATCCCGGGCAACGACGACGCGATCCGCTCGGCCGAGCTGCTGACCAGGGTCGTCGCCGCCGCCGTCGCGGACGGTCTCATCGCGCGTTCCGGCCGCCGCCGGGGCACCGACGAGAAGCCCGAGCCGGGTGTCGCCACCGACGAGCCGCTGGCCGAGTGGGAGCGCGAGCTGCTTGAGCAGCCGAAGAAGGCCGACGAGTCGGCCGCCCCGGCCGAGCAGCCGGCGCAGGCCGCCGCTGAGCAGCCGGCGCAGGCCGCCACCGAGCAGCCGGCACCGGCCGCCACCGAGCAGCCGGCGACCGCCGCCGCGGAGTGACCGCACCGTCGCTGCCCCGTCGTCCGTTTTTCCGGACGGGCGGCGGGCGGCGACGGTACGCCGGGCACGATCGGCCCGGTTCCGGGTAACCGGCACCTCTGACCATCCACACGCCGTCTCAACACCGAAGAGAGAGCCATGTCCCAATTCACCGCCGCGGACGTCAAGAAGCTCCGCGACCTCACCGGCGCCGGCATGATGGACAGCAAGAAGGCGCTGACCGAGGCCGAGGGCGACTTCGACAAGGCCATTGAGATCCTGCGCGTCAAGGGCGCCAAGGACGTCGGCAAGCGGGCCGGCCGTACGGCCGCCAACGGCCTGGTCGCCCACTCCGGCAAGGCGCTGCTCGAGCTCAACTGCGAGACCGACTTCGTGGCCAAGACCGAGTCGTTCATCGCCCTGGCCCAGCAGCTGGTCGAGCACGGCGAGCGCTCCGGCGTGAACAACGCCGAGGAGCTGCTCGCCAGCGAGCTGAACGGCAAGGTCGTTGCCGACCTGATCCAGGAGCAGTCCGTCAAGATCGGCGAGAAGCTGGTGCTCAACCGGTTCGCCAAGGTCGAGGGCACCACCGCGGTCTACCTGCACCGCAAGGCCCAGGACCTGCCGCCGGCCGTCGGTGTGCTGGTGTCGTACAGCGGCAAGAGCGACGAAGCGGGCGACGCTGACGCCCGTGGTGTCGCCATGCAGATCGCCGCGATGCGGCCGAAGTACCTCACCCGGGACGAGGTTCCGGCCGAGGTCGTCGAGTCCGAGCGGCGCATCGCCGAGCAGACCGCCCGCGAGGAGAACAAGCCCGCGGCGGCCCTGCCGAAGATCGTCGAGGGTCGCGTGAACGCCTTCTTCAAGGACTACGTCCTGGTCGAGCAGGCGTCCGTGGCCGACAACAAGAAGTCGGTGAAGCAGATGCTGGCCGAGGCCGGCATCGAGGTCACCAGCTTCGTGCGGTTCGAGGTCGGCCAGGCCTGAGCCGCCGCCGGGCGCCGTGGGCGCCCGTGGGCAGGAGACGTCGAGGAGGAGGCCGCCGGTGTACGTGACAGGCACCGCGGCCTCCTCGTCACATAGGGTCGGCAGCGGCAGGTTCGCGGTACGCGCCGCACGGGGCGTGCGCGTGGGGAAGGGCGGGGCGGATGACGCAGGTTGTGAGTGACCGGACGCTGGCGGTGGAGGATCCGACGGCGCCGCCGCCCGGACGCGCCCGTCGGGTGGTGCTGAAGCTCTCCGGTGAGGTGTTCGGTGGCGGCGCGATCGGCGTCGACCCGGACGTCGTCCAGGCCATCGCCCGGCAGATCGCCACCGTGGTCCGCCGCGGCGTGCAGGTCTCCGTGGTGGTCGGTGGCGGCAACTTCTTCCGCGGCGCGGAGCTGCAGAAGCGTGGGATGGACCGGGCCCGCGCCGACTACATGGGCATGCTGGGCACCGTGATGAACTGCCTCGCCCTGCAGGACTTCCTGGAGAAGGAAGGCATCGAGACCCGGGTGCAGAGCGCCATCACCATGGCGCAGGTCGCCGAGCCGTACATCCCGTTGCGGGCGATCCGGCACCTGGAGAAGGGCCGCGTGGTCATCTTCGGCGCTGGCGCGGGGATGCCGTACTTCTCCACCGACACGGTGGCCGCCCAGCGGGCGCTGGAGATCCGGGCCGACGTGGTGCTGATGAGCAAGAACGGCGTGGACGGGGTCTACACCGCCGACCCCCGGGTCGACCCCACCGCGAGCAAGCTCGACTCGATCACCTTCTCCGAGGCGCTGCGCCGCAACCTGCGGGTGGCCGACGCGGCGGCGTTCAGCCTCTGCATGGAGAACGGCCTGCCGATGCTGGTCTTCGGCGCGCAGGGTGACGACACCATCATCCGCGCGGTGGGTGGCGACAAGATCGGCACCCTGATCACCGCCTGAGCCCCGCCCCGCCCGCGGCGACGGCAGCAGCGGTCCCGGCTACTTTCAGCAGAGCCCACGACGAGCACAGAAGGAGGCGAGGAGACCGGTGATCGACGACACCCTCCTCGAGGCCGAGGAAAAGATGGAGCGTGCGGTCGAGCACGCCAAGGAGGAGTTCGGCGCCATCCGCACCGGTCGCGCGAACCCCGCCATGTTTTCCAAGATCATTATCGACTACTACGGTACCCCCACGCCGCTGACCCAGATGGCGTCCGTCGCGATCCCCGAGCCGCGGATGGCGATCATCAAGCCGTACGACAACTCGCAGATCAATGCGATGGAGAAGGCGATCCGCGACTCGGACCTCGGGGTGAACCCGAACAACGAGGGCAACCAGCTGCGCATCCTGCTCCCGCAGATGACCGAGGAGCGCCGCCGCGACATGATCAAGGTGGCCCGGCACAAGGGCGAGGAGGCCAAGGTGGCGATCCGGAACGTCCGCCGCCGTGGCAAGGAGGAGCTGGACCGGATCGTCAAGGACGGCGAGGCCGGCGAGGACGACGGTCGCCGCGCCGAGAAGGAGCTGGACGACCTGACCCAGCGCTACGCGGCCAACATCGACGACCTGGTCAAGCACAAGGAGACCGAGCTGCTGGAGGTGTGATCCTCTGGCCGCTCGACGGCTGAGCTGCCGCGAGGCCCGCCCCCGACGCCGGGGACGGGCCTCGCGTCGTACGTCAGCAGGGGATCCAGATGGTCCTGGTGCTCTCGGCCAGCTGCTCCCCGGTGTACCAGTCGCGCAGCGTGAAGCGAACAGTGGCCCTGCCCGGGTGCAGTACCGGATCTCTCCGGGCGAAGGCCATCCCGAGCTCGACTGTGCCGTCGTCGCACTGGATCTCGCCGGCACCCCGTCCCGAGGTGGCCCAGAGGGTCGGCAGGCCGTCCTGCACCAGCGAGGCCGACATGAGGTGAGGGCCGGCCGGGCAGTTGCGGGCGATGGCCTCTACTCCGGCGACCAGGGCGATGCCCGTCGCCGTGCCTCGTCCGCCGTGCCGGTCCGGCGGGTGCAGTAGGCTCGGCAGGATTCCCGGCCACCGGGCGGTGAACACCGGGAATCGACCGACCGTCGGGGCGGTCGACCAGAGGAAAAAGTCGCGCCGGTAGGGGATGCTTGTGGTCTTGCGTCATGTGGTGGTTCTCGTGCCGCGTCGCGGTGCGTGATGACCCACCCCGACCCCTACAGTGGCGAGCCCCGCGGCTGGGACCGGCCGGAGCGGCCGGTGGCCCTGCCCTGGCCCGAGCAGGAGCTCGAACCGGGCCAGTGGAGCGGTCGTCCGGCCGGCGGCCCTGACCTGTACGCCGAGCCCCGCACCCGCCCGTTCGCCGACCCGTACCCCCCGGACGCGTACGACGAGCATGGCCGGACGGTCCGCCCGGATGGTCAGGACCGTTTCGACGACCGGGACCGGCGCGACCGCTTCGACGAGCGGGACCGGTACGAGGACGACCGGAACCAGCCCCACCGGTACGACGACCGGGGCCGTGCCGGCCGGTACGCCGACCGTCCGCCCGTCGGCGGCGACGCCCCGACCCGGCACGACGGTCCGGAGCGCTTCGGCGACGCCGGTGGTCCGGTCAACTACGACGACGATTCCGGGTATCCGACCGCGCAGCTCGCGCCCATCCGGGCCGACCTCGCTCCGGACCAGGACGCGGTGAGCGGGTCGGAGCCTCCGTCCGGCCGGCGGTCGAAGGGCCGACGCCGGGCCAGTGCCGACCGACCGGCCACCCAGCAGGTGGGCAACGGGCGGGCCGGCCGGAACCTGCCGGCGGCGATCGGGGTCGGGCTCGGCCTCGGCGCGCTGATCGTGGTGCCGCTGGTCTTCTACCCGTTGGCGTTCCTGCCGGTGATCGCCGCCGCCATCGCCGTCGGCATCTGGGAGATGGCCCGGGCGGTCCGGCGCAGCGGGGCTCATCCGCCGCTGGTGCCGCTGATCGCCGGTGGCGTGCTGACCGTGGGCCTGGCCTGGTTCGCCGGCCCGGACGCGCTGAGCCTGGGTCTGCTGGTCACCGTCCTGGGCACCATGATCTGGCGGTTGGGCGACGGCCCGGGCGGTTTCCAGCGGGACCTGACCGCGGCCACCCTGATCGCCGTGTACGTGCCGTTCCTCGGCGGGTTCGCGGCGCTGCTGGCGGCGGCCCCGGACGACGGTCCGCTGCGCATTCTGGCGACGTTGGTCGCGGTGGTCCTCTCCGACACCGGCGGGTACGCGGCCGGCGTCTCCTTCGGTCGCCACCCGATGGCGCCGTCGGTGAGCCCGAAGAAGTCCTGGGAGGGCTTCGCCGGCTCGGTCACCGCGGCGGCGCTGGGCAGCGCCCTGCTGCTCTGGCTGATGTTCGACCTTGCCCCCTGGTGGGGTGCGGTGTTCGGGCTGGCGATCTCGTGCGCGGCGGTCCTCGGTGACCTGGCCGAGTCGATGATCAAGCGGGATCTCGGGGTCAAGGACATGAGCAACCTGCTGCCGGGCCACGGCGGCCTGATGGACCGGCTGGACTCGATCCTGTTCGCGGTGCCGACGGCGTACCTACTGTTGGCGATCTTCGTGCCGGTGGTGAGCTGAGGCATGGATCACGGCGCCCCGGTCATCCCGACCCGGCGGTCGGGGCCGGTTCGACACCTCCGGACAGGTACGTGCCGCCGACGGCGTGACACACTGGACCAGCCATGACGAGCCTGCCGCTGATCCCCGCCATCTCGGACGCCCCCGCCGCACGCCGGGCCTCCATGCCACCGCAGCACCTCGCTGACCTCGACCTGGCCGGCCGCCAGGCGCTGGTCACCGGGTTGGGCGAGCCGGCCTTTCGCGCCAAGCAGGTCTCCAACCACTACTTCGGGCGGCTGGTCCGCGACCCGCAGGAGATGACCGACCTGCCCGCGGCGACCCGGGAGCGGCTGGCCGACCAACTGCTGCCCCGGCTGCTCACCCCGGTCCGCGAGTTGGCCTGCGACGACGGCGCGACCCGCAAGGCGCTGTGGAAGCTGCACGACGGCGCGCTGGTGGAAAGCGTGCTGATGGGTTACCCGGACCGGGTGACCGTCTGCATCTCCAGCCAGGCGGGCTGCGGCATGGCCTGCCCGTTCTGCGCGACCGGCCAGGCCGGGCTGACCCGCAACCTGTCCACCGCCGAGATCGTCGACCAGGCGGTGTACCTGGCCGGGGTGGCTGCCTCCGGTGCGGTCGCCGGGTCTCCACCGCGGCTGTCGCACGTCGTCTTCATGGGCATGGGCGAGCCACTGGCCAACTACTCTCGGGTGATCGCGGCGATCCGCCGCCTGGTCAGCCCGGCTCCCGAGGGGCTCGGCCTGTCGCAGCGGCACATCACCGTTTCCACGGTCGGGCTGGTTCCGGCCATCCGCCGACTGGCCAGCGAAGACCTCTCAGTGACCCTTGCGTTGTCGTTGCACGCCCCCGATGATGATCTGCGCGACGAACTCGTGCCGGTAAACCAGCGCTGGAAGGTAGCCGAGGTGCTGGACGCAGCGTGGGACTACGCCGCCCGGACGGGCCGTCGTGTGTCGATCGAGTACGCGATGATCAAGGACGTGAACGACCAGCCGTGGCGAGCTGACCTGCTCGGGCGGCTGCTGGCCGGCAAGTTGGCCCACGTGAACCTCATCCCGCTCAATCCGACGCCGGGCAGCCGCTGGGACGCGAGCCCGAAGCCGGTTGAGCGGGAGTTCGTCCGGCGGTTGCGCGACGCCGGGGTGTCCACCACCGTTCGGGACACCCGAGGTCGCGAAATCGACGGCGCGTGTGGCCAGCTCGCCGCCGCCGAGGACAACGACACCAACACCGACCGCGCCGGAGAGGCACCGGCGTGACCGGGCGTGGCGAACGAGACCAGGAGACATAGTGGCGAGTCAGGGTCAGCGTTTCCGGCGCAAGGCGCTCCGCCGGGGATACAAGGTCGACGAGGTGGATGCCTTCCTCGACCGGGTCGAGGCGACGCTCGACGGCCGGCAGGTCGGTGCGCCGGTGGCCTCCCAGGAGGTCCACGACGTCGTCTTCCGGGTCCGGTTCAACGGCTACGACGAGTGGCAGGTCGACCTGCACCTGGACCGGGTCGAGCGGCAGCTGGCCGAGCTTGAGGAGCGCGGTGCCGCCGGGCGTGGCGGCGACCCCCGGATGGGTCCACCGGACCGGCTGGGCCCGCCGATGCGCGACGACCGGGGCATGGTCCCGCAGCCGATGCCGCCTCGGCCGATGCCGGCGCAGGCCGGCCCGCCCGACCGCTACGGCCGGTACGACGAGCCGACCGGCGCCTTCGCTGGTGGGTACGACGCCCCCCGCGGCGGTTACGACGCGCCGCGTGGCCCGGGCGGCCCGGCCGGTCCCGGCCCGATGGGTCCGGGTGGCCCGATGGGCGGGCACGGTCTCCCGCCGCGCGGCCTACCCGCCGGTCCGGGTGGCTACGGCCAGGACGATCAGCGGATGCCCGGTGGCTACGGCCCCGACGACCAGCGGATGCCCGGCGGGTACGGCCCCGACGACCAGCGTTCGCCCGGCGGGTACGACGACCAACGTGCGCCCGGTGGCTACCCGCCCGAGGAGCCGCGCTTCGACGGCTTCGAGGCCGGTCGGCACGGCCGTGCGGACATGACCGCCGAGATCCGGATGCCCGAGCGGGACCTGCGCGACATGCGCCGTGGCCCGGCCGGCCCGCCCCCGATGCCGCAGCAGGGCATCGGTGGCCCGCCGATGGCCGGTCCGCCCGCCGTGCCCGGCCCGCCGATGGCCGGCCCGCCCGGCAGCGACCTGTACCGCGTCGACCAGATCCGGCGTCGCTTCCAGGTGCGCCGGTTCGGCAGCGGATACGACCCGGACCAGGTCGACCGGTTCTTCGACACCCTGCTCGGCGGCATGCAGGGCCGCAACCCGATGCCGGTCAACCCGAAGGACCTGGACACGCTCCGGTTCGGTCTGGTGCCCGGCGGCTACTTCGAGGCCGAGGTCGACGCCGCGCTCAAGGACGTGCAGGACATCCTCTTCGGGCGCTGACCCGACGCGTACGGACGAGGGCCCGTCCCCGGGTGGGGGCGGGCCCTCGACGTACGTCGGCCGGTCGTCCGGCAGGCGGTCGGTCAGGAGCGCAGACCGTTGCGCCGCAGCACGGCGTCGCCGATCACGATGACCAGCAGCAGCACGGCCAGGCCGACCAGCCAGATGTCCTCGACCTTGCCTTCGTGGTTGCCGCAGATCATCGCCAGCAGCGCCAGCGCGGTGAGGACCGCGCCGATCCGCCCGGCCTTCCGGTGCCCGGGCTTGTGCTGGTCTGGCGACGTTACCGGCTCGCTTCCTGCCACTGTCGGTCCTTCCCTCGCGATCGGATCTCCGGTTAGTCTGGCACGCCTCCTGCCCGGGGCGGCGCGGTGGGGGTTTCCCGGTCATCGGGCCCCCTCCCCGTCCGGGCCGGACGGCACTACCGGCGTCGCGAGGCGGCGGTCAGACTCCCTCCGGTAGCGTTTGGCGTACACCTGATTGTCTGTTTGAGGGGGACTGTGCGGTGCGAGTGACCGGAACCGGGCACGCCAGCATGCGGATCGACACGGCCGCGGGCAGCATCCTGTGCGACCCGTGGGTCAACCCGGCCTACTTCGCGTCCTGGTTTCCATTTCCGGACAATTCCCTGCTCGACTGGGAGACCCTGGGCCAGGTCGACTACCTGTACGTCTCCCACCTGCACCGGGACCACTTCGACGCGGCGCACCTGAAGCGGTACGTGTCGAAGCAGGCGACCGTGCTGCTGCCCGAGTTCCCCACCTCCGAGATGGAGGACGAGCTGCGGGCGCTGGGCTTCACGAAGTTCCTCAAGGCGCCGAACGAGCAGGTCGTCGAGCTGGACGGCGGGCTGAAGATCATGATTCAGGCGTTGACCAGCCCCACCGACGGCCCGATTGGCGACTCCTCGCTCTGGGTGGAGTACGACGGGGTGCGGTTGCTCAACCAGAACGACGCCCGCCCCACCGACCTGAGCATTTTCGCCGAGCTGGGGCACGTGCACGCGCACCTGCTCCAGTTCTCCGGCGCGATCTGGTACCCGATGGTCTACGAGTTGCCGCAGGCGGCGAAGACCGCGTTCGGCAAGCAGAAGCGCGACCGGCAGTTCGACCGTACGTGGCGCTACATCGATGATCTGAAGGCGTCGCACGTCTTCCCGATCGCCGGCCCGCCGTGCTTCCTCGACGACGCGCTGTGG
Organism: Micromonospora sp. NPDC005163; assembly: GCF_053599835.1. Taxonomy (NCBI): domain Bacteria; kingdom Bacillati; phylum Actinomycetota; class Actinomycetes; order Micromonosporales; family Micromonosporaceae; genus Micromonospora; species Micromonospora sp. NPDC005163. The sequence continues at coordinate 16,930 of NZ_JBSFYP010000068.1, read as the reverse complement.
CAGTTCAACGACATCCACGGCGACGAGGGCAACATCTTCCCCGACCAGTCCGTCTTCATGGCGGAGTACGCCAAGGTCGGCGGCACCAACGGGATCGTGCTGCTGCCGGGCAGCGTCGCCGAGGTCACCACCGAGGGCGCCACGACCACCCACCCGGTGCCGGTCGACGAGTTCTTCGCGAACAAGGTCGCCCACCTGGAGGAGATGCGGGAGCGCAAGCGGCCCGTCATCGAGGCGGAGAAGGCGTCCTGGCGGCACCCCGAGGTGGACGTGCTGGCGGGGATGAAGAGCCGCATCGAGCCGCTGCTCGACGAGTCGATCTACCTGGCCAAGGGCGTCGGCGGGCCGGTCCGCTTCGACCTGGTGGGCTACGACGGTGAGAGCGTCGAGTCGATCGTCGTGGACTTCCCGGGCAAGGAGGTCCGGCCGTACGCCGACGAGAAGGTCCGCTACCGGTTCCGTACCGAGCGGGCGCTGATCGAGCACCTGCTCTTCATCGACGAGGTGGACTGGGTCAACTCGCTCTTCCTCTCCTGCCGGTTCTCGGCGGCCCGGATCGGCCAGTACAACGAGTTCGTATACGCGTTCTTCAAGTGCCTCTCCGAGGAGCGGCTCCAGTACGCCGAGGGCTGGTACGACGAGCACGAGCGGACCACCGACGCGGAGGACATCACCCTGGGCGACTGGGTGGTGCAGCGGCGCTGCCCGCACCTGAAGGCCGACCTGACCCGGTTCGGCATCGTCGAGGGCGACCAGCTCACCTGCCAGCTGCACGGCTGGCGGTTCGACCTGCCCAGCGGCCGTTGCCTGACGAGCGTCGGCCACAAGGTCCGCGCCCACCGCGTCGACGCGGAGACCCCGGCCCCGGCGGGCGAGGCGCTGAGCTGACGAGCCGGCCGGGCACCCGAGGTGGGTGCCCGGCCGCACGCCCGATCCGCGTCCGCGCGGCCCCTCGATGCGCCACGATGCAGTGGAGAGCGGCGAAAGCCGCGGTCCGGAACCAACCGGACCCATCGAGAGCGGGGCGGGGCGTGGCGGGGGCGGACGCGCAGAAGGGTGCGTACCGGTACGGGCGCGGCCGGGAGATGGCCCGGGACGCGGCGCGGGTGGAGACGTTCAGCGACGGGGTCTTCGGGGTCGTGCTGACGGTGATGGCCGTCGAGCTGCTCCAGAACGGCCCCGCCCGGGAGAGCGGGCGGGAGCTTCCGGACGCGCTCGCCCACGCCTGGCCGTCCTACCTGGCCTACGTGATCACCTTCGGGATCGCCGGCCAGATCTGGCTCGGCCATCACAACATGTGGCGGTACGTGGTCCGGGTCGACCAGCCGCTGGTGGTGTTCAACCTGCTCGTGCTGCTCTTCGTGGCCGCGATCCCGTTCACCGCCGACCTGCTGTCGGACAACCTGCGCGGGAGCGCGACCGAGCAGCGACTGACCGGCGCTCTCTACCTCGGCACCGTGCTCGGCGAGTCGCTCTTCTTCAACCTGAGCTGGTGGTGGGCCCGCCGGCGCGAACTGCTGCACCCCGACCTGGACCCCGAGCTGGCCCGGGCGGTTTCCCGGCGACTGCTGGTGCGTCCGCTGCTCTACCTGACCGCCTTCGCCTTCGTCTTCGTCGACCCGATCCTCAGCCTGGTCCTCTACCTGCTGCTCGTCGGCCTCTCCCTCATTCGCCGCCCCGGCGACCTGCCCCGCTTCGCCGCCGAGGTCGGCGACGGGGTCAGCGGCCGAGGTCGCTGAGGATCCGCTGGGCGGCGTTGTGACCGGCGGCGCCGATCACGCTGCCGGCCGGGTGGCAGCCGGCGCTGCCGGCGTACACGCCGTCGACACCGGTGGCGTAGGGCATCCGGTCGGCGAACGAGACGGTGTTGTCGACATGGTGGATGTGCCCGCCGGTGATGCCGAAGTGGGCCTCGATGCCCGGCGGGGGTAGCGGCACCGCGTCGGCGATCAGGTCGGCGGTGCCGGGGGCGTACCGCTCGACGATCCCGATCAGCCGGTCGACGTAGCCGGGCAGCTCCGCGTCCCAGGTGGTGCCGCTCAGCTCGTAGGGGACCGACTGGACGAAGAGCGCCGAGGAGTGGTGCCCTGCGGCGTCGGAGAGCGACGGGTCGACGGTGGTGTGCAGGTACCACTCGATGGTCGGCTCCGTCGGCAGCCGCCCGGCCTGCACGTCCGCCCACATCGCGCGCAGCGCGGCCATCGGCGAGGTGGCGTCGCCACCGACCAGCGACGCCGAGCCGGGCAGCAGGTGGATGGTCGAGCCGAACGGGCTCGGCGTGCCGGTCGGCAGGCAGGAGAAGTGCGGCAGCCCGGTGAGCGCCAGGTTGAGCTTGAGGGTGGTGCCGGGGCGGCGGACCGCCGCCATCCGCTCGCCGAGCGGCGCCGGCAGCGCGCCGTCGGGCAGCAGGTCCATCAGCCGGTACGGGTCACACGCGCCGAGCACCACCCGGGCGGCGACTTGCCGGCCGTCGGCGAGCATGACGCCACTCGCCGCGCCGCCGTCCAGGGTCACCGCGGTCACCGGCGTACCCGCCAGGATGGTCGCGCCGGCGGCGCGGGCGGCGTCGGCGAAGGTGCGCGACACGGTGCCCATCCCGCCCTCCGCGATCATCCAGGTGCCGCCGGAGCCGGGAAGTCTGCACATGTTGTGAACGAGGAAGTTGTGGCCCGTCCCCGGGTCGTCCGGGCCGGCGTTGAGCCCGGAGAGCCCGTCGGTGACCGCGTACATGCTGACCAGCAGCTCGGAGCGGAACTCGAACCGGGCGAGGTAGTCCGCGACCGAGCCCCGGACCAGGTCGACGAACGTCTGTCGCAGCGCCGGGCGGACGTGCCGGTCGGCGGTCTCCTCGGCGGTCAGCGGCTCGGCGAGCCAGGCCGGGGCGAGATCCTCGCGCAGCGCGGCCAGCTCGGCCTGCATGGCGTCGTCGGCGGCCACGTCGGCGGGGGAGAAGAACTCGGCGAGCTGTGCCCGGGTGGCCGCGGTGTCACTGCCGAAGAGCAGGTACGGCGAGCCGAGACCGCCCGGCGTGGGCAGGAAGTAGTGCGGGTCACGGCGCAGCACCGGGATCCGCACGTCGAGCGTGGCGAGCAGCTCCGGCGGCATCAGCCCGAGCAGGTACGAACCGGTGGAGTGGCGCAGCCCCGGCACCTTCGGGAACGGGTTCTCGGTGCGGGTCGCGCCGCCTATCACGTCGGCGGCCTCCAGCACCAGGACGTCCAGGCCGGCGCGGGCCAGCAGGATGGCGGAGACCAGACCGTTGTGCCCCGCGCCGACGATCACGACGTCGGTGCGGCCGGGAAGTTCGCTGCTCATGCCGCGGCAGCCTAGCCCTCACCCCCATCCCCCTCCACCCCTTCCGAGGGTTGATCAAGAGGTTTGCGTCATCGGGACGGCGTCTGGTGACGCAAACCTCTTGGTCAACCCGGGGTGGTCGGGTCGGTGGGGGCGCGCTGGGCACGCCGGTGGGAGAGGGCCAGCGTGGCCGAGTAGCCGGCCAGGACGATCACGTGGAACAGGTAGAGCCAGAGGAGGACGGCGACGCCCGCGCCGATCTCGTCGAAGCCGCCGAACGGCACGCCCAGGTCCAGCGGCAGCGAGGCGAAGAGCACGAAGCCGTGCATGAAGCCGGAGAGGTTCGCCGCGGTGAACGATCCCATTCCGAGCGTGGAGAGCCAGTCCGGCGACGCCGGCCCGACCACCCGGAACACCCATATCAGCACCGGGGTGAGCACCAGCCAGACCGCCAGGAACGACAGCACCACGCCCAGCGCCCCGATCCAGCCGCCCCGCCGGACCAGCCCGGTGGTGAGCGGCAGCGCCAGCAGGATCGACAGCAGCAGCGCGGGGGCCGGCGCGAGCAGTGGCAGCAGCAGCAGCCGGCCGCGCCAGCCGACCAGGTGCTCGTCGGTGCGGGGCGCGGCCACCGACACGAACGCCCGGCGCAGGCCCTCGCCGTACAGCGACGCGGGCAGCAGCGAGGCCAGTGCGAGCACCGGGGTCAACTCCGCCCCGGCGTTGACCAGCGCGGCCACCGCCCGGGGCGCCCCGATCGCGGTGGGAAGCGCCTCCACGGCGTACGAGGTGAGCCGGCGTACACGGTCGGCCCCGGCGACGAGCGTGGTGAGCCAGATCGCCAGCAGCGCCACCGGCACCACGGCGATCGCGCCGTAGAACGTGATCGCGGCGGCGTGCAGTGACAGGTCCCGTCCGCGCACAGGGCGGAACGCGGCGTTGACGATCCGCTTCGTCCGCTGCCATCCGCTGCCCACCGCGATCTCTTTCCCCGTCGTCGGCCCGGCCACTCATTAAGATCGCCCGCCATGACCGTTCTCACCACCGAACGCCTGATCCTGCGTGACTGGACCGCGGACCCGGCCGACCTGGCCCGCATCTACGACATCTACTCCCGCTCCGAGATCACTCGTTGGCTGGCGGTGTCTCCGGGGTTGCCGATGACCGACCCGGGGCAGGCCGCTGAACGGCTGCAGATCTGGCGGGATCGGCACGCGGACGACCACGGCCGGTACGGCACCTGGGCGATCGAGGTGCGGGACACCGGGCTGGTGGCGGGGACGGTGGTGCTAAAGCCCCTGCCAGGACAGGACGAGGAAATGCTTACCGGGGACATCGAGGTGGGCTGGCATCTGCACCCGGACTCGGTGGGCCACGGCTACGCCACGGAGGCGGCCCGTGCGGTCATGTCGCGGGAGTTCGCGGCCGGGACGCCGAAGATCCACGCGGTGGTCTCGCCGGGCAACGATCCGTCGATGGCGGTCTGCCGGCGACTCGGGATGGCCCACGTGGGCCGGAGCACCGACTGGTACGGCGGTGAGGAGCTGGAGACGTTCGTCCTGACCGCCCCGACCGGCTGAGGGTGAAAGGAAGGGCCCCTTATTAACGCCTGGCGTTAATAAGGGGCCCTTCCTTTCATGGACGCGACGCGCTCGGGGGCCGCGGCTTCGTCCGAGCGAGGGAACCGACGGTCGTCGATAGTCACCGTGGTCGAAGTGTTGACGCCCTCGTAGCACGTCAGTAACATCTGGTCAACGTCATGCAAAATCTCGACAAAGACGTGCCTGATTCTTTGCATGAGGTCGAAAAATCTGGCGGGCCGTCTAGGCGGCTATTTCTCCCCCGAACCCGCCGCCACCTCCCCACACCAGCCGACGCGCCCCCGCGCGCCCGGCCGATGACGCGCCGAGTCACGCCCCACGCCGCGGTCAGCCCGCCGCGGCGCCGTCCCCCAACGACAGGACAGTGATGAGACGAACGAATCTGTTCAGGATGGTGGCGGCGACAGCCGCGGCCACGGTGATCGCCACCGTCGGGTCGGCGGCCGTCGCGCACCCGGCTGGCGCCGCCCGCCCAGCCGACACGACAGCCGCGACGGGCACCGCCTTCGCCCCGGCGGCCACCAACCTCGCCCAGGGGCGACCGACCCAGGAGAGTGGCCACGCCGACGTCTACGACTCGTCCAGGGTCGTCGACGGCAACGCGGGCAGCTACTGGGAGAGCGTCAACAACTCGTTCCCCGAGTGGGTGCAGGTCGATCTGGGCTCGTCGCAGGCCGTCAACCAGGTCGTGCTGAAGCTGCCGACCTCCGGGTGGGCGACCCGTACGCAGACTCTGAGCGTGCAGGGCAGTGCCAACGGTTCGGCGTTCACCGACCTGGTCGCGTCGCAGACCTACACCTTCAACCCGGCGAGCGGCAGCACCGTCACGATCAACTTCAGCCAGACCGCCACCCGCTACGTGCGGATCACCATCACCGGCAACAGCGGCTGGCCGGCCGGGCAGCTGTCAGAGCTGGAGGTGTACGGCAGCGGCGGCGGCGGTTCGGACACGACCGCGCCGAGCGTCCCCGGGACGCTGTCGCACAGCACGTCGGGCAGCACGATCACCCTCAACTGGGGTGCCTCCACCGACTCCGGTGGCAGCGGTCTGGCCGGCTACAACGTCTACCGCGGCGGCAGCCTGATCGCGACGCTGGGCACCGTCCTCACGTACCAGGACACCCAGCCGTCGACGGCGACGGTGTCCTACTACGTGCGTGCCCGCGACGGCGCGGGCAACCTGTCCGGCAACAGCAACACCACCACCCGGACCGGCACGCAGCCTCCCGCCTGCACGAACGTGGCGCAGGGCAAGACCATGACCGCGAGTGGCTCCACCTTCACCTTCACCCCGGAGAAGGCGAACGACGGGCAGCTCGCGACGTACTGGGAGGGCGCGGCGAGCTACCCGCAGAACCTCACCGTGGCGCTGGGCGCCATCCACTCCATCTCGGCCGTCACCGTCAAGCTGAACCCGGACCCGGCCTGGGGCACCCGTACGCAGACCATCCAGGTCCTCGGCCGCGACCAGGCCTCGTCCACGTACACCAACCTGGTGTCGGCGGCGAGCTACCAGTTCGTCCAGGGCAACAACGTGGTGCGCATCCCGGTCACCGCGACCACCGCCGACGTGCAGCTGCGGTTCACGGCCAACAGCAGGGCACCCTCGGGTCAGGTGGCCGAGCTTGAGGTGTGCGGTACGCCGGCACCCAACCCCGACCTGGTCATCAGCTCGACCACCTGGTCGCCGGCGTCGCCGAGCGAGGCCACCGCGGTCACCCTCTCGGCCGTGGTCCAGAACGTGGGGTCGGCGGCGGCCGGAGCCACCACGGTCAACTTCAGCCTGGCCGGCGCGGTCGTCGGTAGCGCCGCGGTGGGCGCGCTCAGCGCCGGCGGCTCGACCACGGTCTCGTTCAACGCCGGCACCCGGCCGATGGGCAGCTACAGCGTCTCGGCGGTGGTCGACCCGACGAACACGATCGTCGAGCAGAACAACGGCAACAACAGCTACACCGCGCCCTCGCCGCTGGTGGTCGTGCAGGCTCCGGGGCCCGACCTGCAGGTCCTCAGCATCGCCTCCAACCCACCGAACCCGGCCGTGGGCGCGTCCGTCACGTTCACCGTGTCGGTACGCAACCGCGGCACCACCGCGACCGGCGCGACCACGGTCACCCGGCTGACGGTGGGCGGCACCACGCTCAACACCAACACCGCCTCGGTCGCCGCCGGCGCGACGGTCAACGTGGCTGTCGCCGGAAGCTGGACCGCCACCAGTGGCGGCGCCACCATCACCGCCACCGCCGACGCGACCAACACGGTCGCCGAGACCAACGAGACCAACAACGCGTTCACCCAGTCGATCGTGGTCGGGCGCGGGGCGGCGGTCCCGTACGTCTCCTACGAGGCCGAGTCCGCCCAGTACCAGGGCACGCTGCTGGAGGCCGACCCGCTGCGCACCTTCGGGCACACCAACTTCGCGACCGAGTCCTCCGGCCGCAAGTCGGTACGGCTGAACAGCACGGGCCAGTTCGTCCAGTTCACCTCGACCAACCCCGCCAACGCGATCGTGGTGCGCAACTCGATCCCGGACGCGCCCGGTGGTGGCGGCATCGAGGCGACGATCAGCCTCTACATCAACGACGTCTTCTCCCGGAAGCTGACGCTCTCGTCGCGGCACAGCTGGCTCTACGGCAACACCGACGGGCCGGAGGCGCTGACCAACACACCGCAGGCCGACGCGCGGCGCCTGTTCGACGAGTCGAACGCCCTGCTGTCGCAGTCCTACCCGGCGGGCACCCGGTTCAAGTTGCAACGCGATTCCGGCGACTCGGCCTCGTTCTACATCATCGACATGATCGACCTGGAGCAGGTGGCGCCACCGGCGGACCAACCGGCCGGCTGCACCTCCATCACGTCGTACGGCGCGGTCCCGAACGACGGGCTCGACGACACCGCCGCCATCCAGCGGGCGGTGACCGACGACCAGAACGGGGTCATCGGCTGCGTCTGGATCCCGGCCGGGCAGTGGCGGCAGGAGCAGAAGATCCTGACCGACGACCCGCTGAACCGGGGTACGCACAACCAGGTCGGCATCAGCAACGTCACGATCCGGGGCGCCGGCATGTGGCACTCGCAGCTCTACACGCTGACCGAGCCGCAGAACGCGGGCGGCATCAACCACCCGCACGAGGGCAACTTCGGGTTCGACATCGACAAGAACACCCAGATCTCCGACATCGCCATCTTCGGCTCCGGCCGGATCCGTGGTGGTGACGGCAACGCCGAGGGTGGCGTGGGTCTGAACGGCCGGTTCGGGACGGGCACCAGGATCAGCAACGTCTGGATCGAGCACGCCAACGTGGGTGTCTGGGTGGGTCGCGACTACGACAACATCCCCGACCTCTGGGGGCCGGCCGACGGGCTGCAGTTCAGCGGCATGCGGATCCGCAACACCTACGCCGACGGCATCAACTTCAGCAACGGCACCCGAAACTCGCGGGTGTTCAACTCGTCCTTCCGCACCACCGGCGACGACGCACTGGCGGTCTGGGCCAACCCGTACGTCAAGGACCGGAACGTGGACATCGCCCACGACAACCACTTCGTCAACAACACCATCCAGTTGCCCTGGCGGGCGAACGGCATCGCCATCTACGGCGGCTACGACAACTCGATCGAGAACAACCTGATCTACGACACCATGAACTACCCGGGCATCATGCTGGCGACCGACCACGACCCGCTGCCCTTCTCCGGGACGACGCTGATCGCCAACAACGGGCTCTACCGGGCCGGTGGCGTCTTCTGGAACGAGGACCAGGAGTTCGGCGCCATCACCCTCTTCCCCGCCACGAGAGACATCACGGGGGTCACGATCCGGGACACCGACATCTACGACTCCACGTACGACGGCATCCAGTTCAAGAACGGCGGCGGCAACATGCCGAACGTCGCGATCACCAACGTGCGGATCGACAAGTCCAACAACGGCGCCGGCATCCTCGCGATGAGCGGTGCCCGCGGCAACGCCAACCTGACCAACGTGACCATCACCAACTCGGCCGACGGCAACATCGTCATCCAGCCGGGCTCACAGTTCGTCATCAACGGCGGCTAGTCCCGACCGGGGGCCGTTCCGGCGGCCCCCGGTCGTTCCGCCGGCTCCTTGATCAACACGGTTTCGGCGATGTCGGGGTGTCCGGGTGTCTGGGATACCCCGACTTCCGTGATCCAGAGTCGATCATCGCTCACGTGTGTGTTGCAGCAAGCGGTCGGACATCAGACACCGGCCGCCCGTCGGCGTCGGTGAGGCTAGACGGGTCACGACCGCCGCGCGTGGTTACTGACCAGCGTCAACAGGGCGGGGCCGGGGTCCGTGCGTGCGCCCCACCCCTCAACGGCGTGCAGAACCGCCACCGAACCCGTGCCATCGTGGACATCGAATCGGCGCCGGACCGGCTCGGGTTGGAACGGGCAGCGACAGGTCGGAGGTAAGCATGGATGACGAAACCGGTTCCACCTCAGGCCGGCTGCGTGCCGTGCTGCGTTGGCTTGGGGCGGCCGCCGCACTCGCAGGCATCGTGGGCGTGGTGTTCCAGGTGATCGAGTGGGTCGGTTCCCGTGACACGCCGTCGGCAGAGGCCAGCGTCGAGGCCAGCCCGACCTCGGCGGCTCCGCCCACCGCCAGGGCCAATGGCGATGAGCAGTTCGTGCAGGTTGGGCAGTGTGTGCACAACGTCGGTGACGCAGCCAGCGTGGTGTACGAGATCACCCCGTGCGGTTCCGGGACGTGGCGGGTCCTGGCCCGCATCGAGCAGGCCGTCGCCAACGAGGCGCAGGCCGACGCGCTGTGCGAGGCCCAGGCACCCGGCTTCGCCGACTACCACTACTCGAACTGGGCGAAGCGCTCCGGCTACCTCGACGTCGTCTTCTGCGTCAGCCCTGCCTGATCGCCGCCGGAACACCCGTAGGTGGGCGGCGAGGCTGAGGCTCCCAGCGGGCGTACAGCGGCGGTGGGGAAGAATGGCCCCGTGACTTCCCCCCGCGACCTCGTCCTGCTCGGGTCCACCGGCTCGATCGGCACACAGGCCATCGACATCGTCCGGCGCAACCCGGACCGGTTCCGGGTGGTCGCCCTGGGCGCGGGCGGTGGCAACGTCCAGTTGCTCGCCGCACAGGCTCTCGAACTGGGCGTCGACGCGGTCGGGGTGGCCAAGGCCTCCGCCGCGCAGGACCTCCAGCTGGCGTTCTACGCCGAGGCGAGCCGGCGCGGCTGGGCCACCGGCGACTTCAGGCTTCCCAAGATCGTGGCCGGCCCGGACGCGATGACCGAGCTGGCCCAGTGGCCGTGCGACATCGTGCTCAACGGGGTGGTCGGCTCGCTCGGGCTCGCGCCTACGCTGGCCGCGCTGCGCGGTGGTCGTACTCTCGCCCTGGCCAACAAGGAGTCGCTCGTGGCCGGCGGCCCGCTGGTCAAGGCCGCGGTGACGCGGCCGGGGCAGATCGTCCCGGTCGACTCGGAGCACTCGGCGTTGGCCCAGTGCCTGCGCTCCGGGTCGCGCGGTGAGGTACGCCGGCTGATCGTCACCGCCAGCGGCGGCCCGTTCCGGGGTCGGCGGCGCGACGAGTTGACCGAGGTCACACCCGATCAGGCGCTCGCCCACCCGACCTGGAACATGGGGCCGGTCGTCACGATCAACTCGGCCACGATGGTCAACAAGGCACTCGAGGTGATCGAGGCGCACGAACTGTTCGACGTGCCCTACGCCGACATCACGGTGATGGTGCACCCGCAGTCGGTGATCCACTCCATGGTCGAGTTCACCGACGGCTCGACCATCGCGCAGGCCAGCCCACCGGACATGCGGCTTCCGATCGCGCTGGGCATCGGCTGGCCGGACCGGGTCCCGGGGGCCGCCACGGCGGTCGACTGGACCGCCTCGCACACCTGGGAGTTCGCGCCGCTGGACGACGCCGCGTTCCCGGCCGTCGCGCTGGCCAAGGCCGCCGGGGAGGCCGGCCGGTGCCGCCCGGCGATCTACAACGCGGCGAACGAGGAGTGCGTGGAGGCGTTCGTGGCCGGTCGGCTGCCGTTCCTGGGCATCGTCGACACGCTCGAACGGGTGTTGGACGAGGCTCCGGACTTCACCGAACCAGGTACCGTCGAGGACGTGCTCGCGGCGGAGTCGTGGGCGCGCGCTCACGCGCAGGAGATCATCGCGGGTTCGGTGGAAGGAGCTTGATGGCAAACCTGCTCGGGGTGGCGCTCTTCGCCCTGGCCATCCTCGTCTCGGTCAGCCTGCACGAGGCCGGTCACATGCTGACCGCCAAGGCGTTCGGGATGAAGGTCACCAAGTACTTCGTCGGTTTCGGCCCCACCCTCTGGTCGTTCAGGCGGGGTGAGACGGAGTACGGCGTCAAGGGCATTCCGCTCGGCGGCTTCTGCAAGATCGTCGGGATGACCGCGCAGGACGACGACGTCGACCCGGCCGACGAGCCGCGGGCGATGTGGCGCTACCCGGTCTGGAAGCGGACGATCGTCATGTCCGCGGGCTCGATCACCCACTTCGCGCTGGCACTGATCGCGATCTGGATCGCCGCCGTCTCGCTGGGCCTGCCCAACCGCGACTTCCCCACCACCGAGGCGCAGATCCGCCAGGAACCGGCGGTCATCGCGCTGTCCGACTGCGTGGTCCCGGAGAACGCCCCCCGGGCCTGCGCCCCCGGCGACGTCGCCAGCCCCGCCGCCCAGGCCCAACTGCGCGACGGCGACCGGATCACCTCGATCAACGGCACGCCGATCAACAACTACGGCGAACTGCTGGTCGCCCTGCGTGGGCTGAAGCCCGGCGACCCCGCCCAGATCGACTACGTGCGCGACGGGCAGCCGGCGAAGACCAGCACCGTGCTCGCGCAGACCCAGCGCCCGCCGCTCGACGACCCGAAGGGCACCGTCGCCCCGGTCGCCGCACTCGGCGTCGGCCTCGTACCCACCACGCCGACCCGGGTGACGTACGGGCCGGTCGCGGCGTTCGGCGCCACCGGCGACTTCACCCGCGAGTTGGCCGTCGGCACCGTCCAGGCGTTGCAGCGGCTGCCGCAGAAGGTCCCCGCCCTGTGGACCGCCATCACCGGCGGCGAACGTGACGTGGACACCCCGATCAGCGTGGTCGGCGCCAGCCGGCTCGGCGGCGAGGCGTTCGCCAACAAGGCCTGGCTGCTGTTCGTGACGCTGTTCATCTCGTTGAACTTCTTCATCGGCGTGTTCAACCTGCTGCCGCTGCTCCCGCTGGACGGCGGCCACATCGCGATCGCCTGGTTCGAACGGGCCAGGTCCTGGCTGTACGCGAAGATCGGCCGTGCCGACCCCGGACGGGTCGACTACCTCAAGCTGATGCCCTTCACGTACGTGGTGATCCTGATCGGTGGCGTGTTCACGCTGCTGACCATCACCGCGGACGTCGTCAACCCGATCACGCTCTTCCCAAGGTGAGTGCTGAAGTGACCGCTGTCCGTCTCGGTATGCCCGCCGTACCGCCCCCGTCGCTCGCTCCCCGCCGGGCCAGCCGCCAGATCATGGTCGGCTCGGTGCCGGTCGGCGGCGGCGCGCCGGTGTCCGTGCAGTCGATGACCACCACCCTCACCTCCGACGTCAACGCCACCCTCCAGCAGATCGCCGAGCTGACCGCGTCGGGTTGCCAGATCGTCCGGGTGGCCGTGCCGTCCCAGGACGACGTCGAGGCGCTGCCGGCGATCGCCAAGAAGTCGCAGATCCCGGTGATCGCCGACATCCACTTCCAGCCCAGGTACGTCTTCGCCGCGATCGACGCGGGCTGCGCGGCGGTCCGGGTCAACCCGGGCAACATCCGCCAGTTCGACGACAAGGTCAAGGAGATCGCCGCGGCGGCCTCCGCCGCCGGCACGCCGATCCGGATCGGCGTCAACGCCGGCTCGCTGGACAAGCGGCTGCTCGCCAAGTACGGCAAGGCCACCGCCGAGGCGCTGGTCGAGTCGGCGCTCTGGGAGTGCTCGCTGTTCGAGGAGCACGGCTTCCGGGACATCAAGATCTCGGTCAAGCACAACGACCCGGTGGTGATGATCCGGGCGTACCGGCAGCTGGCCGAGCAGTGCGACTACCCGCTGCACCTGGGCGTCACCGAGGCCGGCCCGGCCTTCCAGGGCACGATCAAGTCGGCGGTCGCCTTCGGCGCCCTGCTCGCCGAGGGGATCGGTGACACCATCCGGGTGTCGCTGTCCGCCCCGCCGGTCGAGGAGATCAAGGTCGGCAACCAGATCCTGGAGTCGCTGGGGCTGCGCGAGCGCGGCCTGGAGATCGTCTCCTGCCCGTCCTGCGGCCGGGCCCAGGTGGACGTCTACAAGCTCGCCGAGGAGGTCACCGCCGGCCTGGAAGGGCTGCCGGTGCCGCTGCGGGTGGCCGTCATGGGCTGCGTCGTCAACGGCCCGGGCGAGGCTCGCGAGGCCGACCTCGGCGTCGCCTCCGGCAACGGCAAGGGCCAGATCTTCGTCAAGGGCAAGGTCGTCAAGACGGTGCCCGAGGCGCAGATCGTGGAGACGCTGATCGAGGAGGCGCTGCGGATCGCCGACGAGATGGGCGCCGAGCTTCCCGAGGAGCTGCGCGGGCTGGTCACCGGCCCGACCGTCACCGTGCACTGATCCGTTCGTCGGCGCGCCGGCGACCTGTTCACACAGAGCGGCCGTTCCCTCCGGGGAACGGCCGCTCTGTGTGTGTGGCGGGTGCCGGATCCGCCCGTGCGGGGCGGGTGGCACTGCTCTTGTGTCACTCCGATTCGGCGAGGATGGCGTACAGCTTGCGCCGGGTCTCGTCGAGCACCTGGGCGGCCCGCTCCCGCTGGTCGTCGGTGCCGTTCATCATCACCTGGCGCAGTGCGTTCATCGCCTGGGCGCCGGAGTCGCGGATGTCGTGCCAACTGCTCACCGTGCCCTGGGCGACGTCCGCCCACGGTGGCGTCTGCGCGGCCTGGGTGGCCTCGGCCTGACCGGCCTCGGTGACCGTGAAACGCTTCCGCCCGCCGCTGGACTCCTCCGTGCTGGCGACGATCACACCCTCGTCCTCCAGCAGTTGGAGGGTGGGGTAGATCGAGCCCGGGCTCGGACGCCAGGCACCGCCGGTGCGGGAGTCGATCTCCTGGATCATCTCGTAGCCGTGCATCGGCCGTTCGGTGAGCAGGGCCAGCACGGCGCCCCGGACGTTGGGGCGTCGGCCCCGGCCCCGACCGCGACCACGGCCGCCCCAGGGACCGCCGTGCTCGTGTCCGTGTCCGTGCGGACCGGGCGGGATCGGCGGGAAGCCGAAGCCCCGCATCCTCGCCTCGTGCAGGTGGTGCTGCTGTCGATGGAACCTCATGGGTTCTCCCTCTCTGCGTACTGTCGCTGATGCATCAACGATATATCGGCAATGCATCGCCGACAAGGCCAGTTAAATAAACCGTACGTACGTCTTGCTAGGCTGTCCGGCATGCGCCTGCTTCCCCCGCCCGGTCCCGCCCGGGTCCTCACCCTCGGCACCCTGGTCAAGACCGTCGGTCGGGGCTTGTGGCTGGTGTCCAGCGCGCTCTTCCTCACCCGATCGGTCGGCCTGTCGGCGACCCAGGTGGGCGTCGGGCTGACCATCTCGGCGCTGGTCGGCGTCCTGGCCAGCGCGCCGAGCGGATACCTGGCCGACCGCCTCGGCCCGCGCGGCGCACAGGTCGGCGGGCTGATCGCCGCCGGCACCCTGACCGCGGGCCTGATCGCGGTCCGGTCGTTCCCCGCCTTCCTGGTGGTGGGCGCCGCCACGGCGCTCGCCGACGCGGTCGAGCGCGGTGCCCGGGGCGCGCTGATCGCCGGCGCGATCCCGGCCGACCAGCGGGTGCACACCCGCGCCTACCTGCGGGCCACCACCAACGTCGGGATCTCCGTCGGCGCAGTCCTCGGCGGCTTCGCCATCGCCGCCGACACCCGCGCCGGGTATGTGGCGCTGATCCTCACCGCGGCGGTGGCGTCGCTGGCCGCCGCGGCGGTCTTCGTCCGCCTGCCCACCGTCGCGCCGGTCGCCGCCCCGACGCACGGCCCCCGGCTCATCGCCCTGCGGGACCGCCCGTTCCTCGCCTTCACACTGCTCGACGGGCTGATGTCCATGCACTTCAGCCTGCTCACCATCGCCCTGCCGCTGTGGATCGCCGGGCACACCGCAGCACCCGCCTGGATGATCTCCGCGTTGACGCTGGTCAACACCGTGCTGGTGGTGCTCCTTCAGGTACGCGCCGCGCGCAGCGCCGTCACCCTGCCGGGAGCCGCCCGCGCCGCCCGCCGGGCGGGGGTGGCCATCGCGCTGGCCTGCGTACTCTTCGCCGCGAGCGGCGCGCTCCCCACCGCCGGCGCCGTCGGCCTGCTCGGCTGCGGGGCGTTGGTGCACGTGATCGGGGAACTGTGGCACTCCGCCGCCGGGTGGGGGATCTCCTTCGGGCTGGCGCCGCCCGACGCGCAGGGGCAGTACCAGGGGGCGTACGGCATGGGTTACGAGCTGGGCAAGATGCTCGCACCGGTGGTGGTGACCACCCTCGCGCTCGGCTGGGGTGTGCCCGGCTGGCTGGTGCTCGGCGGGCTGTTCCTCCTGCTCGGTGCCCTGGTGCCCCCGGTCGTCCGGTGGGCCGGCCGGACCAGGTCGACCAGCCCCGCGGACGAGCCGGTGACCGTCTGAAACCGGCCTCGCCACTCGGCCGGCGGGGTGGGGGTGGGATCTGGCAGGCTGGACACGTGCTGACGGTGCCGGTACGGCAACTGGGGGAATCGGAGCGCCGCGCGGTCGAGCGACTGCTCGACCTCGACCCGTTCGCGGGCGCGCAGGTCGCCGAACGCATCGCCGCGCGCGGGCTCTCTTGGTGGCGGGCCGAGGGCAGGATCCTGGGGTACGGCGCACGGCGCAACCTGGAATCGCTCTGCTGGCTCGGCGGCAACCTCACACCGGTGCTCGCCACCGACGCCGCGGTGGCCGCCTTCGCCGACCTGCTCGCGGGCGAGGAGCGGCTCTGCTCCTCCATCGTCGGCCGCGCTGACGCCGTCCTCGGGCTGTGGGACCGTCTCTCCGACACCTGGGGTCCGGCCCGGGACGTCCGCCCCAACCAGCCGCTGCTGGCCACCGACGCGCTACCGGCCGTACCGGTCGACCCGGAGGTACGCCAGGTCCGCTCCGGTGAGGTCGACCGACTCTTTCCAGCGTCGGTGGCCATGTACACCGAGGAGGTCGGCGTCTCCCCACTCGCCGAGGACGCCGGGCGCAGTTACCGCCGGCGGGTCAACGACCTGGTGCGCGCCGGCCGGGCGTACGCCCGCTTCGTCGATGGCAAGGTCGTGTTCAAGGCCGAGTTGGCCGTGGTGACCAAGCGGACCGCGCAGGTCCAGGGCGTCTGGGTGGCGCCGGAGTGGCGAGGCCGCGGGATCGCCACCGCCGCGATGGCGACCGTGGTGCGCGACGCGCTGCTGCGGGTCGCCCCGACGGTCAGCCTGTACGTCAACGACTTCAACCTGCCGGCTCGCCGGGTCTACGAGCGCTGCGGTTTCCAGCCGGTCGGCACCCTCGCCACGGTCCTCTTCTGACCGCCCGCCGGCGGTCCTTCGGATATGCCGCTGGCCGGCACCCCGGGTGGGGTGCCGGCCAGCGGTCGATGTCGTGCGGTGGTGCGGTGGGGTCAGCTGTTCCAGTGCTGGGCGACCAGGTCGGTGGCCTGCTGTTCCCACTGGGCGTAGGCGTCGGGGTAGGCCGAGACCTGCACGGTCTGCGCGGCGTCGGTCAGGGCCATGTCCTGCCACCCGTCGACCTGCTTCAAACCCTTGAGGAACGCGGTGGTGGAGTACTCGGGGTTGGTGATCTGCTCCGGGGTGCCCCAACCGGAGGTCGGGCGCTGCTGGAACAGGCCCAGCGAGTCATGGTCGTTGGCGTCGCCGAGGTGGCCCAGGTTCTCCAGCTTCGACTCCTGCAGGCTCGTGGCGATCGAGATGACCGCGGCCCGCTCAGGCAGACCGGCCTTCTTCGTCGCGGCGATGATCGCCTTCACGTTGCCGGTCTGCTCGTCGTT
>NZ_JBSFYP010000067.1:0-36121 GCF_053599835.1 Micromonospora sp. NPDC005163 | reverse complement strand
GTCATGTATAGATGATCACGGCTCGGACAGGCAGGGGCCGGCAGGGCATCAACAGCGTGTATCAGATCAAAGTCGCACGAGATGCCCTCTTAGAGGCCGATGCCCGTGACCCAGCCGGAGTCGGTGATGCCCATGGCGTGACAGGATCCATCCTGAGTCGGTCGGGAGCAGCGACGTGAGAGCCACGAGGTGGTCGTCTGCCATCCACAGCACCGCCCGGTCGCCGGGGTCGAGAACACTCTCCTTGATCGGCGGTCAGCCGAGCGGCGAACCGTCGAAGGAGTAACTGAAGTCGTAGAGCTTCCTGCCGCCGCCGACTCGGCTGAGGGCGGCGGCGTGCCGGGCCTCCTGGTGGTCGACGTACGACACGACCCTGCCGACCGCGGGTCGACCTTGTGCCCGGGGGCGGGCTTGGGCACGGCAAGGCCGGCAACTCCGCCCTCGTAGGCCACGACCGGGTCGAGTGCCATCTGCACCACGTAGGTCTCGGTCGGCTGTGGGCTGGCACTCGCGGTGCTGGTCCCCGGCACGATGGTGAGTCCCATGGGCACTACGCCCAGCGCAACCGGCGCGGTTGTCCGCTGCTGCCACGTACTAGCGGTTTGGTCGTTCGGGCCACGCGGTCCTTCCCTGCCGGCGGGCCGCTTCCGAGCATCCAACGACCGGAGTCGATATCTGCTGTGCGTGCAGCCTCGTGACTTACTCATCGGTCGCCCCTGTCGGAGTCATGCCATGTCGGAGAACCCGCCATCTCGTGGGTTTGGGACGAGGACCCGGAAACGCCGCACGGATATGACGCGCTGACCATCAGTTAGCCGCGAGTTGACCGGAGTGCTCCCGAGTTGCCCATGCCGCCGGGTAGACCCACCTGTGCCGCATCATCCATGTTGGTCTATAGCCCACGACCGTGGGGTGTCGTGCGCGTCCTGTCTCTGCGGCGCGCTAGTACATGGAGGTTCCGTGCACACACGAACCAGACATGCGAGACGCGCGTCAGTCGTGACAGCGGCTTTCGCGGTTCTCGCGACAGCGATGGCGAGCGCAGTACCCGCGTTCGCCGCGCCGTCGACCACAGCACCGTCAGCCAACCCGGCCGACAAGCTCACCTCGGCCGTCGAGAAGACGCTCACCACGCACGACTCGGCGGACTTCTGGGTGAAGCTGTCGGCGAAGGCCAACCTGGACGCGGCGTCGAACAACGCCGACTGGGGCAAGCGCGGCCAGCACGTCTACGACGCGCTCACCAGCACGGCCAAGACGTCCCAGGCCGACGTGATCCAGCAGCTCGAGGCGAACAACGCCGACTACGAGAGCTTCTGGATCAGCAACCGCATCCTCGTCGAGGACGGCACGCTGGAGCTCGCCAAGGAGCTCGCCGCGCAGTCCGAGGTCAGCCAGATCACCGAGACCACGAAGTTTGACCTCGTCGAACCGGTCAAGCGCGAGAAGGCGCCGGCGAACGCCCCGGCCACGGTCGAGTGGGGCCTCGACTTCATCAACGCCCCTGAGGTCTGGGCCCAGGGCTTCACGGGCGAGGGCATCGTCGTGTCGAGCGTCGACACCGGCGTCCAGTTCGACCACCCGGCGCTCGCCGACGGTTACCGCGGTCGGCAGCCCGACGGGACAATCGTCAACAACTACAACTTCTTCGACTCCTCCGGGCGGTGCGGCGCCGGCAATCCGTGCGACGTGAACGGGCACGGCACCCACACCATGGGCACCATGATGGGCGACGACGGCCAGGGCAACCAGATCGGTGTCGCGCCCGACGCGCAGTGGATCGAGGCCAACGGCTGCGACACCTGCTCGGACGCCGACCTGCTCGAGTCCGGTCAGTGGATCACCGCGCCGACCCGCACGGACGGCACCGACGCCGACCCGGCGATGCGGCCGCACGTCGTCAACAACTCGTGGGGCGCGGTCGCCGCCGGGGCCATCGACGACTGGTACCAGGACATCACCGACGCGTGGGCTGCCGCCGGCATCTTCGGCGCCTGGTCGGCGGGCAACAGCGGTCCCGGTTGCCAGACGACCTCCTCGCCGGGCGCGAACACTACGAACTACTCGACGGGCGCGGTCGACTCCTCGGGCCGCATCGCGTCCTTCTCCTCGCGCGGTCCGGGTGAGGGCGGCGGGATCAAGCCGAACATCTCGGCCCCGGGCGTGGCCGTTCGCTCCTCGGTCCCCGGTGATGGGTACGCGCTCTACAACGGCACCTCGATGGCCGCCCCGCACCTCGCGGGCGCCGTCGCCGTACTGTGGAGCGCCGCACCGGCACTGATCGGCGACATTCCGGGCACCTGGGAACTGCTGAACCAGACCGCCCACAACGTCGACGACACCTCCTGCGGCGGCACCGCCGAGAACAACAACGTCTACGGCGAGGGCACGCTCGACCTGGCCGCGCTGATCGACGCTGCGCCGATCGGTGACATGGGCACCGTTGACGGCACCGTCACCGAGACCGACGGCGACCCGATCAGCGGGGCGCGCGTGACGGTCGACGGCGAGCACGACCGTACCGTCACCACCGGCACGGACGGCACGTACTCCGTCCGCGTCGCCGTGGGCGACTACCAGGTCTCGGCCTCGGCGTTCGGCTACCTGCCGTCTGCCCCGACCGGCGCCACGGTCACCGTCGACGCGACCACCACGGTGGACATCGACCTCGAGGCCACGCCACGCCACACCGTGACCGGCACCGTCACGGACGTCGCCACGGGCAACCCGTTCGTCGGTACCACGGTGAGCATCTCCGCACCGATCGACCCGGTCACCACCGACGCCAACGGCGCGTTCGCGTTCGCCGACGTGCCCGAGGGCACCTACACGATCTCGATCGAGGGCGGCACCTGCACGAGCGCGTTCTCGGAGGAGGTCGTCGTCGACGGTGACGAGACGGTCACCGCCGAGATCGCCCGTCGGTACGACGACTTCGGGTACTTCTGCACGGTCGGCAGCGACGGGGCCGCCACGGGTGACACCCTTGTGAACCTGACCGGTGACGACGCGGCGACCACGGTCCCGCTGCCGTTCTCGTTCCCAAACTACGAGGGCGACTACACGACGGCGTACGTGACCACCAACGGCCACGTGAACTTCGCCGGGCTCTCGACCGCATACAGCAACACCGCGATCCCGAACAGTGCCGCACCTAACGCCGCGATCTACCCGCTGTGGGACGACCTGTACTTCGACGCCTCGTCGGGTCTCTACACCGCGACCACCCAGGTCGACGGCGTGGACGCGTTCGTCCTCGAGTTCCGGAACGTCACGTTCTACGCCAACCGCGCCGACCGGACGAACTTCTCCGTGACCCTCCTAGAAAACGGTGAGATCGAGCTCGGCTACGGGGCGAACTCGGGCGGAGCGGCGGCCGGCAGCTCGGCCACGGTGGGTATCGAGAACGAGAACGGCACCATCGCCCATCAGTTCTCCTACAACACCCCGGCGATCAACGCCGGAATGTCGATCCACTACGACTCCGCGCCACGAGGCACGGTGGCCGGCACGGTGACCGACCGGAACACGGGTGCGCCGATCTCCGGCGCGACCGTGGCGGTCTCTTCCGAGGCCCAGAGCAAGACCGTGACCACTGGAGCGGACGGCACGTACTCGACGTCGGTCCTCACCGGTGGCTACTCGGTCGAGATCACGGCGCCGAAGTATGAGGCTGCCACCGGCTCGGTCATGGTTACCGAGGACAGCACCGTGAGGTTCGACGCCGCGCTGGCCGCGGGCATGGTGACCATCGCTTCGGACGGCGACACGCACGCCGAACTGCCGATGGGCGGTTCGCACACCGAGGAGCTCACGATCACCAACGAGGGCACCGCCCCGGCGTCGGTCGAGCTGGAAGCCCGCAGCGGCGAGTTCGCGCCGCTCGCCACGGGTGCTCTCACGGCGGTGAAGGGTAAGGCGACCGTCCCGGCGTCGGTGGCCCCGAAGGGGAAGCTGTCGGCGGCCGGCTCGTCGATGTCGCGTTCGAACGTCAAGGGCGAGACGGTGACGCCTCAGGCGGCGCCGATCCCGGCCGACGAGAACACCATCACGCACTCCGCGTCGCAGGCGATCATGACCGGCAACTCGGCGTCGTGCAACAACGGCCTCACCACCCGGAACAACTCGTACCTGCGGACGTTCACGCTGGCCGACTTCGGGCTCAACGGCCTGGACGTGTCGAGCGTGTCGTTCGGGGTGGAGACGAACCAGGGGAGCCAGCCGCTCTCGGTCAACCTCTACACGCTCGAGGGCGAGCTGCGGTACGCCAACATGACGCTCATCGGCTCGGCCGACGCCACGGTCCCGGCCGGTAACGGCACTCTGGTGACGGTCCCGGTCGAGGGCGCGGTTCCGTCCGGTGGCACCCTGGTGGTCGAGGTGAGCGTCCCTGCGGATGGCTACTTCTTCATCGGCTCGAACAACGCCGGCCAGACGGCTCCGTCGTACATCGCCTCGGTGGACTGCGGCATTTCCGAACCGGCCGACACGTCGTCGATCGGCTTCCCGGGCATGCACATCGTGATGAACGTGACGGGTAGCACGGGCGGCGCTCCGGCGGACTGGGTGTCCTTCGACAACCCGTCCGTCACGCTCGAGCCGGGCGAGTCGGTCACGGTGGAGGCGACCATGTCGGCCGACGTCGACCAGCCGGGCGCGTACTCCGCCGCGATCGGTGCCAGCACCAACACGCCGTATAACGTGGGTGAGGTGCCGGTGTCGATGAACGTCACCGCCCCGAAGTCGTGGGGCAAGGTCACCGGCACCGTCACCTCGGCGGCCACCGGCGAGCCGTTGGGTGGCGCCATCGTCCAGGTGACCGGCGGCAAGGGATACCGCCAGACGCTGGTCACCGAGGACGACGGTACGTACGCGTACTGGATCAACTCGACGGTGAGCCCGCTCACGCTGGTCGTCGCGGTCCAGGGCTACGCGCCTGAAACGGCGAAGGTCACGCTCAAGGCGGGCAAGACGGTCACGGCGGACTTCTCGCTCGACCCGCTCCGGTAGCGCGTACACGGGGCGCCGTAGCGCGCGTCCCGTAGCGTGCGTCCTGTACGACGGCGGCCCGGTCACCATCCAGGTGGCCGGGTCGCCGTCGGTCATCGAACGGACCTGAGCGGCCTGCTCCGCCGGCATCAGGATCAGGGAGACCCCCGACTCGGTGGCCCCGGTCGACGTGACGATGACCGTCTCGTCGGTGACTAGCACCGCGTCGGGGGTGGCCGAGCTGCTCGACCAGCCAGTCACGCACGTCATCGCGGACGGCGTCCGGGTCCCACACGGCGTACGCAGCAGCCGCTGCATCGCCTGCGGATCGGCGTGACCAGCCCGTTCGGCCAACGACCAGCAGGTCTTGCGTTCTGTTTTCGACAGCAGCCCTTCCACAAACTGCGCCGCTGTCGCACGTGGCTCCGCCCGAGCGAACCGGGCAGCGACACGCGTCACCGCTTCGTCCAGAATGACCCGCCATCGGTCAAGGTCTAGGCTGTGGCTCACGGCCACCGCACGATGCTCGGTGTCCTCGCAAACCATCGATGATCCGAAGGTTCGTTGGCTTCTGGTGGCTGTCGCGTCACCGTGCGACAAGAATGACGAGCGTGATCAGCGATCTTCTTGCTGAAGTGGCCGAGACCTTGGACAGCACGACTCGCGTCCAGGTCATCGACTCAACCGGGCCGGGTGAACCAACTCGCAAGCGGCGCAACCGTCGTCCGGTCCTCGCTGACCAATATGACCCAGAGGCGCTGATGCAACTGCGAGCAGCGCTGGCACTGTCGCCTGGCTGTGCCAAGGGACTGACATCGTCGTGGGGCATACTCAATATGCTTGCTGCCCACCATGCGACCTGATCGTCGACCATTGGCGCTCACCGCCGTGGTGGGAGGTTTCCTGCTCCTCGGCTTCCTCGACTTCTTGTGAATGAAGTTGGTGCCGTACCCCTTTGCCTAACTCGGCAACTCCACGGCCACGTGGGCAGTTGCCGCCTTCGCCTTCGGGTGCCGGGTCCGATCGGGCTGGGTGCGCCCGGCTCTGGGCGCCGCCGTCCTGCTCGTCGTAGCGGTGACCAGCTACTACCTGGCGGCAACGCTCACTCAGGGAGACGACCTGTTGGTCCACCTGACGGCTCGTGCGCGACGAGCGGCATCGTCAGCCCTCGAAGGAGGCGATCTGTGGCTGCTCGCCCGGTCCGAGGATGAAATAGCCGAGCATCGTGGTTCATAGTCACGGTCATGGGCGGCGGACGATCTGCCCGGCGTACGGTTTCGTCGCCGTCCTCGACGGCCCGCAGGACTCCGACCTAAGGTGACGATGCCCCTCAGGCGAACGGGACGGTGGTCGCGATGAAGCGGTCGGGGCGCACGATCGTCGCTTGCCCTTTTGCAAACCTATCCACGTCGGCGAAGACGGCGCCGTGCGTGGTGAGCCACGCCCTGGTGCCGGGGTCGAGGCTGCCTGCCTTGCCGCAGATAACGCCCCACCGGTTGCCCAGCAGCGCGTCGAGGTTGGTGCGCCGGCCGTCAACGACGAGCGGGGCATCGGGCAGCTGCCGGGTGCCGTCGGGGAGGCGCTCAGGCGCTGCGGCTGCCCTGGCTACGCGCGCGTCGAGGCCTGGGAGCATCCCTGCGGTCCGCACCAACCCGCGCAGCGCGGCTGCCGTGAAACGGTTGCGGCCGAGCATGACCCGGCCGGTGAGTAACGCCGTGCGGGTCATCCGCGCCACGGCCGGCCGCCGCTCGCGCTCGTAGCGGTCCACGTCGCCGGGCGCGTCGGCCAGCAGCCAGGACAGGGTCGCGACATCGCGTAGGCCGGCGCCGAGGCCCTGACCGGTGAACGGCGGCATCGAGTGCGCGGCGTCGCCGGCGAGCAGCACGCGGCCGCGGCGCCATGCCGAGGCCGTACGGGCATGGAACGTGAACACCGCGGCCCGCTCGACCCGCAGCGCCGCAGGATCCGCCCATGGCTGGATTAGCTCGTCAATCCGCGCCACCATGCCGACCGGGTCCTCGTCGGGCAGCAGCATCCACTCCCACCTCCGAACGCCCGGTCGCTCGAACGTCACCATCGGCCGGGCCGGGTCGAGCACGTGGGAGAACGTCGGCTCGCCAGTGTTGGGCTCATCGGTGCGGGCGTCGACCACCAGCCACGGCTCCGGGTAGCTGACGCCGTCATAGGAGGCCCCGATGAGGCCCCGCACGGTGCTCGACGCCCCGTCGCAGCCGACGAGCCACGAGGCGGTCAGCGTCGAGCCGTCGTCGAGCGTGACGGCGACGATGTCGCCCGACTGCTCGAGCGCCGTCACCGACCGACCGGTGTGGAGGTGCACCGTGGGCATCCGCGCCAGTCGGTCGCGTAGTGCCCGCTCCAGGCGGGGCTGGTCGAGCATGACGCCAGCCGGGACGCCATCCGCCAGGCGAAGCGTCAGCAGCGGGCGGCGATCGGGGCCGAGCAGTTGCGAACGGCGCAACGGCGTCGCCCACTCGTCCCAGTCGTCTAGGCCGTCAATGCGGCGGAGGATCCGCTGCACGTGCGAGTCGAGGACCGCCGCCCGCGGGTGGGCGTGCGGCCCAGACCGGGCGTCGGACGCCGGGTCCACGACGACGACGCGGATGCCACGGTCGCCGAGCAGTGCGGCGAGCACCGCTCCGACCGGTCCACATCCGGCAATCACCACATCCGCGTCCATGGGTCGATGTTCTTTGCCAACGCTCATGTTTGGCAAGGCTTGGGGGGTGTAGTAGTCACTTGCCGATCCGTTTGCACAAGCCGGCGGGCCACCCACGAGCCATAGGCTGGTGTGACCTCAGAGTGAACCAGGCCAACCGGGGCTGTGCCGACCCGGCGAAACGCGGTACCTGAGCCCGATCTGTGCGATTCCCAAATTGACAGCCTAGGAGCCACACGTGGGAGCCACCGGGGCGAACTGGGCGGGACGGACCGGAACGGATCGAGTTGCCGAGTGTCTGAGGACCAGGACGAGGCGGACCGGACCGGACGGCCTGGACATGGTCTTGGGGATCTACGGATCAGAAGGTTAGGGGTTCGAGTCCCTTCGGGCGCACAGCAGGTCAAGGGCCGGTTTCCCGTCACGGGCGACCGGCCCTTGATCTTTGTGACCCCCACGGCTGACCCCTACGCCTACGCGTCGAAGAGGAACCCGAGGCGGTCCACCGCGTCTTGCTGTACCCGCCGAGTCTCCTCTACGTAGATCGACTTCGTGACCGTTGGGGAGCTGTGCCCGAGCACGTCCTGAATCCGTTCGAGCGGCACTGCCTGGTCGTAGAGCAGCGTCGCGCACGAGTGGCGTTGGTCTGTGACGGGCGGTACAGCCGGCGCAACCCGGACGGGCGGGCTGCGTTTAGCACCTGGCGACCTGCTGGAGATCTCATCGGCGCTGCGGGTCTCTGAATCTACCGACGATGGCTCAGGCGCCCGCGTCGCTGACTTGGGAGCATGAATGCCCGGACAAGGTCGCCTAGCCGGACTTGTAACCCCCGTCCCGAGACTGATCTGTCATGGAGGTCCTGGGATCGGGCAGACCGTGCGGGCGTACAAATCCGGCGCATGAACGTCGAGGGTGCTTGCGAGTTACTGGCGGCGGACGTATATGACGAGGCCGACGGCGAGGCCGACGGCGATGAGGCCGGCCAAGGCGACGAGGCCCACCCCGATCAGCAGAAGCGGTGAGAAGACGGCGTTCCTCACGACCGCCGCGGTGTTGGCGTCAGTGTCGTTGGCGGAGGTGTTGCCGCTGCCGACGGCGGTGGCGCTGGGCCTGCTGCTCGGCGTGGCGCTGGGCCTGCTGCTCGGCGTGGCGCTGGGCCTGCTGCTCGGCGTGGGGCTGGGCCTGCTGCTTGGCGTGGCGTCGGGCCTGGTGGTCGCGGCGTGCGGCCTGGTGGTAGCGGCGGGCTTGGGCGCCACCTCGGGTGGCGGTGGCCGGTTCGAGATGTGGATCTCACCACGCGCCGCCGGGTCCCCTCCCTCACAGTGCTGCTCGAACGTAGCGTCGAAGGTCTGCACATAGCCTCGGGGACCGAAAACCGCTTTGATGATGGTGACGGAGCCGGTCAGCTCGTTGCATCCCCGCCCTTCGCCACTCAGTTCCAGGCCTGGGCCGGTCCCGTTGAACGGGTGCCGGTGCGCGGCGGTATAGGTGCGCGGGACGAGAACCTGCGTGCCCGGTGCGTCGAAGGTGAGGGTCCACCAGTCGCCGTTGTAGGCGTTGACCGAGATGCTGACCGTGCTACCGGTCGAGCTGGAGACGGTCAACGCGTCGCCGTTGCTGGTGGAGTACGAGTACGACTTACCTTGGCTGATGTAGTCACCGCTGTCTCCGCTGAAGCTTAGAGACCCGGTGGCCACTGTCTGTGCATGGGCCGTGCCGGCCACGAGTAGGCCACCAACGGCCGCCGTGAGCGACAGGGCAGCGGCCAGGACGCGCCGCCGCCATAGCATCTTCATGCTCTGCCTCCCCACGTGGATGACCGTGTCTCGTCGCGGGGTGCATGGCGTCGGCCAGTAGCCCGGCCTCGACCGGCACGGTCGGTGCGAGCGGCCTGGTCCCAGCTAGGGCTACGGAACCAACAATCTCTCGCCACCAGCACTTCCTCACCTACCGACTAAACCGGCGCTACGTACAGTCCAGCCGTCCGAATATGATCAAAACCAGCACTAGATCAGACACTCCGTCAAGACCTGGTGTCAAGGATCGTGTGAACCGCCCCGCGTCTGGTGGAGTCCTCAGACTGTGACCAGGGCTTGCTGGTCGGGGTGGTGGTGAGCGTAGAACATCGATTCGTACTCGGTCCGCGGCAGGTAGCCCAGGGCGGAGTGCAGCCGGTGGTGGTTGTACCAGTCGACCCATTCGGCGGTGGCCAGTTCGACCTGGGCGAGGCCGCGCCATGGTCGCCGGGGCTTGATCAGCTCGGTCTTGTAGAGACCGATCGTGGATTCCATCAGCGCGTTGTCGAGGGCGTCGCCGGACGCTGCCGATGGACGCGTCGATGCCGGCGTCGACGAGGTGGGTGGTGAAGCGGAACGACGTGTATCCGGCATCCGAATGGTGGATCAGCCCCGTCTCGACGGCTACCAGCGCCAGTAGCCGGGTCCGGCAAACGCGAACGCCCCCACCACCTCACGGCAGCGGGGGCGTTCCGGTGAAGGTCAGGCGTCGAAGCGGACCCGGCGGCGGCGCGCCACCACCAGCGCCACGCCAGCCAGCACCGCGATCACACCGACGGCGCCGAGCGCAGTGGCGTTGACACCGGTGACGGGAAGGCCGCCGCCCGCGCCCGGCGCGGGGCTGGTGGTCGGCGGGGCGGTGTTCGGCTTGAGGGGGTTGGACTCGCAGCCAATCCCCGGCGTGCCCCTGTTGCCGTCCAGGCCCCACGGGTCGTTGTTCACGTCCACCAACGTGACCCGGTACTTCACGTCGGAGCAGTTAACCGTGCCGGGAGGGTTGGGGAAGTCGGCGCACAGGTTCTGCTCAGTGCCGGTGTAGACGTACGCCTCGCAGTCGCGCGGCTGCTCGGGCTGGCTGGTCGGCGGGGTGGTCGGCGTCTTCGTTGGTTCGGCGCCCGGCTCGACCGCCTGGAAGTCGACCAGCTCGTCGGAGATCCGCAGGTCCGACACCACAACCGTGCCGGGGGCGGCGACGTTGTCGTACACCACGCCGGCCTGCCCGATGGTCCCGGCCGCCGGAATCTTGAACGTGATCGTGCCTTCCTCGCCGCACTGTGTGCCGGCGGTGATGTTCTGGTCCCACGAGTTGGTGTTGGTGCCGTTCACGACCACGAAGACACGGGGCGCGCCGCCGCTGCACGCCGCCCCGTCGGACAGCGCGATGGAGAAGCGGACCTCGTCGCCGGCCTCGACGTCAACGCCGAGGTTCGCGGCCTCGACCGACGTGTTGTTGCCGACCAGGGTGATGGAGTGCTTGCTGGTGATCGACGAGTCACCGTTGGCCGTCCACACCGCATCACCGGGCGCGGCCTGAGCGGGACCGGCCAGAGCCAGGGACGAGAGAACGAACGCGCCGACCGCGGCGCCGATAATCTTGAGCGTGCGCATAGAACTCCTTGGCTGAGTGTCGGTTCCCGCTCGCCGGCGGGACCTGGGCAGTCCGACTGGATCAACGACCGCCCAGACCAGGCACAACGCGAGGATCACTACTATCAGTCGTCAATCCGCGACGGTCACCTGTTTGGCCGGGGACGGTCGGTCGCGCGGCCCGCAGCATGCACGCTGGACGACAGAGCGGATCGGCTGTTCGGCCCATGCCCGGCTCCTGCACGCCTACCTCGCAGCGAAGTTCCGGGCACGGGCGACCCTGAGGGAATGCCTGCTGCACCACCCTCAACGCCAACCCGGGAACGGCGACCAGTGGAGATTGACATCCAGTACGCGTTGATGCAGGCGGCCTACGAGGCCTGGGACACCAACGAAGCGCAGCGGGTCGAGGGCTTCGACAACATCATCGTCATCCCCGATACCGTCCTGAACGAGGTTCACGCCCTCGCGGCCGCCGAGGGCGGACACCTGGACCAAGGGCCTCTGCCGAAGTTCTGGATCGAGCATGAAGGCCGGCGCGCCCAGATCGCATGGATCGTCGGCCCGCAGAACCCGCCCACCGAGAGGTGACCAGTATCGGCGATCGCGTGGGGCGGGCGTGCTCCCCGGTGCGGTCGCGGGGGCCGCACGGCGGGGATAGAACGCGGCTGAGGCCCGGACCGCCAACGGTCCGGGACCCAGCGTGCGTCTGTCAGCTCTGGTCGCCGTACTCCTCGCTGTGCCGCCGCGACCACTCATCCAGCTCTGCGCGCGACATCTTCCGCGACAGAGTCTTCTCCGGCCACGATCCGTCCTCCGCCTTCTTCCAGGGCAGGGTCTGAACCGCCACATGCCCGGCCCGGCTTGAGCCCGGGCCCCCTGGGCCAGAGCGGCCGCGGGCCGGTGCGCATTTGCAGCATTTCTCCAACGAGGCTGCTGCGTTGCCGGCAAACGGTGAGCCGGACGCGACGAAGGACCAGCGGGCGACGCGCGAAAGCTTGTCATCGCGCATCCCTCAGGGCACACCGACACGGCATGGGTCGCGGTCATTAGCGGCGGTCCGATCCTGTTCCTCGTAGGACGCGCCCTTTTCGAGTACGCCGTACTCGCGGTGTCGCGCTCTCGGCTGATCGGGGTGCCGGCGCTCGTAGTCACTTCGCCAGCGATGATCCTGCTACCGCCACTGGCGTTCGCGATCACCGCACCTGTCGTCCTCACCGGCATCGCCACCTCCGACGCGATCCGCGTCAAGAAACGTCCACCC
Source organism: Micromonospora sp. NPDC005163 (assembly GCF_053599835.1). Classification (NCBI taxonomy): domain Bacteria; kingdom Bacillati; phylum Actinomycetota; class Actinomycetes; order Micromonosporales; family Micromonosporaceae; genus Micromonospora; species Micromonospora sp. NPDC005163. Next base: position 23,808 of record NZ_JBSFYP010000067.1, on the reverse strand, counting down.
GAGCCGCCGTCACCACCCCGATGAGGAGCAGGCCCGACGGCATCAGCAACGCGGGTAGCTCGCGGCCTGGCCGCCGTAGAGTCCTGCAACGGAGCCTCAGACCAGCCAGGCGGAATTTGCGGATTGGCCGGTTCACCCGCTGGCTATGGCCGCCTCGACGACATGGTCGGTGGCGGCCACCCAGCTCGACCAGATCAACATCGATGCCGGACAGGGCCATCAGCACGTACATCTCGACATCGGCGAGGGGGATGGGCACATGGCTCCGGGCGGAGAACCCGTTGCAGTTCGTCTACCGCCTGGCCGATGCTCCTGAGCATGAGTAGGGCCAAGAGGAAGGGCCGCGCGTTGCACGAGCAGGCCGATCGCCTCACGCTGATTGATCGTTGGGGCTACCTCGTACCGGATCAACCGGTTCTCGTACATCCGGGTGAGACGATCTGGCGTGCAGGCGACCGCCTCCTGGTGCAGCGGCTCGATGGGCGAGTCGACGCGTACCCCTGCTTCGTAAACCGCTGAGTCTCGGGGACCGGGCGCAATCGTTGACAGCAACGGTCTCGGATCAGGAGGTACGGACAGACACCGGCAGGAGCAGGGCCAGGCGCGGACGCCGGGGACGGACCGTTTCGGACAGCCCGGCCGAGGCTTGGGATCAGAGCAACCGGCCTTTGCCCATCAGCGCAGTTCGAGTGTGAGCAGCGGCTCAGCGAACACGGGCGCTGGTGCGTCGGGGTGTGCGGCAACCGCCTGCTCCAGCCGGCGGAAGCCGGTCTCCAGGTCGTCGGGGCTGAGCTGCGCGAAGAACGAGAGGGTACGCAGGCGTAGCCGTTCGAGCACGTCGTCGTAGGTGCCCGAGGACGGCTCGGTGACCGTGCCAAAGCTGGCAACGCGCCAGCCCACCGACGTGAACATCGCGATGGCCTCGTGCAGCGGCTGAAACAGCGAGGCGTCCACCGCGTAACCGTTGGGGAAGTGCTCCAGCCACCACGGCCGCGGATGGTGGTCGCTGAAATTCGCGCGCAGGAGCAGCCGCCCGCCGGGCCTGAGCACCCTGGCCAGTTCCCGGGCTGCCCGGGGCTTGTCCTGAACGTGGTGCCAGGACAGGAACATGAGTGCGTAGTCGGCACTGTTGGACGGCAACGGCATGTCCTCGGCGGCGCCTGCCAGATATCGCACTCCGGGATGCTGGGACTGCGTCTGCGCGACCTCGCGCATGCGGACCGACGGCTCGATGCCGGTGACTGGCCCGAACTCTTCTGCCAGCGCGGGGGTGTACCTGCCGGTCCCCGAGCCGATGTCCAGCCCCGCCAGCGGACGCCGCTCGGGCAGTACCGCTGCAAAGGCGTTGATCCACACCCGCAGTTGCTGCTGGGTGAGCGCGCGCCCGCGCGCGTAGTTCTGGTGCTGCTCCGTGTCGTAGTCGATCGACCTCATCGCACCTCCCGCTTGGGCGGCGACCGTGAGCGTCGCCTCGATATATCACCCCGATACATCGGCACGATATTCGTCGTCGCGCCACCCCACAAGGTGGCTGCGCGACGGAGCTTCACCCACGACCCACTCGCCCGGACCGGCGCACAAGATGAGAGGCGTCTGACCTGCCAGAAGGCGGTCAGACGCCTCTTGCCGTCCGTCGTTGGTCGCTACCGGCGGGGCGCGGACGGATCTGCGGTGCGGCGACCGCTGGCCAGCCGCCACAGCGCCAGTGCGCCGACGAGTAGGCCGAAGTCGCGCAGGGCCACGTCGTAGTACTCACCGAGCAGCAGAAGGTTCACGATGATCCCGGCCAGCCAGGCGGCCACCACGACAGCGCCGTACTTGGGCCGCGCCGCCACGAGGAGGCCGGCCACGATCTCGATCACGCCGACGGCGTACATCGCCTGCTGCCCGGTGCCCGGGACGAGCCGGTCGACGAAGGGCGCCAGGTAGCCCGGCCATTCGGTCAACAGGTTGAAGAACTTGTCCAGGCCGAACGCGATCGGCGCCACCGTGAAGACGGTGCGCAGCAAGAGGAACGCTTGCTGGGCAGGGCCTCCTGTGCGTGCAGTCAGTCCAGCGATCGTTGATGAGCTCGATGCGGTGGTGGCCACGAGAGTCCCCAATCTTCTAGAAACGCATTGTCTGTCTTTTAGAGACGCTAGGGGCGCTCCCTTCTAAAGTCAACAAGCGCGTGTTTTACACTTCGGTCATGGCTCCTCGCCCCCGGCCCGACCGCATCGCCGCCCTGGCCGCCCTCGACGACCCGACACGCCGAGCCGTGTTCGACTTCGTCGCCCGCAGCGCGGACGCGATCAGCCGTGACGCTGCGGCCAACGCTCTGGGGGTCAGCCGGCGGATCGCCGCATTCCATCTCGACCGGCTGGCGGACCAGGGCCTGCTGGCCGTCGAGTACCGCCGGCCAGCAGGCCGCACGGGGCCCGGCGCGGGTCGTCCCGCGAAGCTGTACCGACGGATGGCGGGCGAGGTGGCGGTGTCAGTGCCCGAGCGGCACTACGACCTCGTCGGCGGGTTGCTCGCGGCGGCCGTGGCAGAGTCGATCGACACCGGGACGCCCGTCAAGGAGGTGCTTGATCGAACGGCGTACGAGGCCGGGAGATCGATCGGCGCGGCGGCGGACGATGTCGTGGCGGCGCTCGAGGAGGCCGGCTACGAGCCGCGGCGCCAGGATCAGAACGGAGGCGCCCTGGCGTTGGGGAACTGTCCGTTCCATCGGCTCGCCCAGCAGTTCACGGCACTCGTGTGCGGGGTCAACCTTCAGCTGCTGCGGGGCGTCGCCGACGGTGCGGAGGAACCGCACCTTGTGGTGCTCGATCCGAGCCCGGGGCAGTGCTGTGTGCGGCTGACGCCGGCAGCACGCTGAGCCGGCGCCTCAGGCGGCTGCCGCCCGTCGTCGCGGCCTCGGCCGGCGCGCGGGGTTGTCAGGCTGCGGCGATGTCGGCGGCCGGAGCGTGGGTGACCGGAGCCGCGGGGATCGTCAGGGAGGCGAGTAGGGCCATCTTCTCGGCGCTGCTCGTGCCCGGTTGAGCGTGGTAGACAACGAGCAGTTGACCTTTGGCGCCGCCGACGCTGAGCTTCTCGCGGTTGAGAATGAGTTCGCCGACCTGAGGGTGCTGCATGCGGGTGGGCATGCCCTCGCAGGTCCGGACGTCGTGCCGGGCCCAGAGCTGTCGGAATCGTGGGCTGGCCAGCGACAGTTCGCCGACGAGTTGGACGAATCGCGGGTCGTCGGTGTCGGTGCCCACGGCCCTGCGGAAGCTGCCGACCAGGTTGGCCGTGGCCACGTCCCAGTCGGGGTACATCGCGCGTTCGGCTGGGTCGAGGAACATGGCGGTGAGTCGGTTCTGGCCGGCCTGCAGGTTGGGCGACAGCGCGCGGGCGAGGCTGTTGGCGGCGAGCACGTCGAAATAGCGGTCCTCGACGAACGCGGGTATGCCCACGACGTCGAGCAGTTGACGGATGCTGGCCGGTACGGTTTCTCGCCGTGGACGGCGTCGCCGGTGCCGGGGCTGTGGTGTGGCCAGGCTCAGCAGGTAGTCGGTCGCCGCGTCGTCGAGGCGCAGGACGCGGGCGAGTGCCTCGAGGACCTGCATCGACGGATTGCGGTCGCGGCCCTGCTCGAGTCGCAGGTAGTAGTCGGCGCTGATGCCGGCGAGCATGGCGACCTCTTCACGCCGTAGCCCGGCTACGCGCCGCACCCCGTCGGCGGGCAGGCCGACGCTGTCGGGCTGGACGAGCTCGCGGCGTGCCCGCAGGTAGCCGCCGAGCAGATTGTTGTCGCGCACCCTCCCCAGGTTAACCGCGTGGGTCGCGGTCTGCCTGTCCCTGCCACTCCCAGGATCACCGGGGCTCATCCTGTTTCACCCCGGTGGGCGGAGTGTGGAGCCGTCACCGCTGGCGCCGTCGTCTGGCGCCCGATCCGGCGGGAAGCTCGTCCGATTTACGGCAACAGTGAGAGGAATTCGGCATGACGTCAAGCACACCTTCCGGCGGAGCATTCACCATGGGGGACCTTGTGGTCGCCCGGATGGGGTACGGCGCGATGCAGTTGGCCGGCCCGCACGCCTTCGGTCCGCCGGCCGACCGCGACGCCGCGGTGGCCGTGCTGCGTGAGGCCGTCGACCTGGGAATCAACCACATCGACACGGCCGACTTCTACGGCCCGTACGTCACCAACGAGATCATCAAGGAGGCTCTGCGCCCGTATCCGAACGACCTGCATGTCGTGACGAAGGTCGGGTCGCTGCGGGATGACGAGGGGAACTGGGTGAAGGCGCCGGCTCCCGAGCAGCTGCGCCAGGCCGTGTACGACAACCTGGATCACCTCGGGCTCGACGTGCTCGACGTGGTCAACCTGCGCGTCGGCGGCTTCGACCGGCCCATCCCCGGCTCCATCTCCGAGCCGTTCGCCGTGCTCGCGCAGTTGCAGCAGGAGGGGTTGATCAAGCACCTCGGCCTCAGCACGGTCAACGCCGAACAGATCGCCGAGGCGCAGGCCATCGCCCCGATCGTGTGCGTGCAGAACTTCTACAACATCGCGAACCGGGACGACGACGACATGGTCGACGCCCTCGCCGCACAGGGCATCGCCTACGTGCCCTACTTTCCGCTCGGCGGCTTCTCCCCGCTTCAGTCCGACGTGCTGAACGGCGTCGCCACGCGTCTCGGCAACACACCGATGGCGGTCGCGCTGGCGTGGCTGCTCCAGCGCTCCCCGAACATTCTGCTCATCCCCGGCACCTCATCCGTCGCGCACCTGCGCCAGAACTTCTCCGCCACCGCGCTGACCCTTCCCGGCGACGCGCTGGCAGAGCTGAACGCCATCAGCGCCGGGTGAGGCGGGTGGGTCCGGCATGTTCTGCCCTCCTCCGCGTGGCCCGGCACACCCGGCTGGGTTCAGTCCGCCAGTTCGATGATGGGCCGGTCGCTGACGACCGCCGTCAGGATCATCGGGGCGTCTCCGTCGCACTGGTTGACGGAGACCGCGATCCATCGCCCGCTTACCGTCAGCGGCCCCCAGACGGCCAGGTCGCCGTAACAGTCCACATCGCACAAAGCCTGGAACACTGCCGGCATGGGTTCGCCCGCCTGATTCCGAAAGAGCGGCACGCGCATGGAAACCCGCCGGTGCGGTCCCCACCGGCTGTCCAGTTCGCGTACGACGAGGGCCAGGTTCTCCGCCGCGGCCTCCTCCGCCTTGTTCCACTCCGTCCCGTACACCCCAACGAGGTCGTCGCTCTCCCAGAGCGGGCCGATGTGGAAGCCCTCGCCCCTGGTGGCGGTCCACTCCCCGGTGACCGGGTCCCCCTCGCTGACCGTCGCGCCACCGGTGGGTAGGTCCGCGGCGAGCAGCACCTCGATGTCGGACACGGCACGGTCGGTCTCGAACGCTTCACCGGCCCGGCTGGTCACCGCGCGACCCCTTCCCCCTGATGCTCGACCAGCGCCAGCAGGGCGGCGTGCGTCTGCTGATCTGCCGCCACGATGAGCCCGCCCGCGCCGCTGTGCAGCGGTTGCCCCTGGATGTCGGTCACCACGCATCCCGCTGCCCGGCACAGGCCGATTCCAGCGGCGAAGTGCACGCTGTCCCGCATGTCGCCGTCGGTCACGTACGCCGCTCGCCGGCCGGCTGCCACCCATGCCACCGCCAGGCTGGTGGAGACCACGCGTGGGCGGAACCGCTCGACGAACCCCGCGTCGGCGAGCAGCCGCACAGCCCGGAACTCTGGAGCGTTCGGGAACGGCGGATCGAGGTTGACGTCCACCAACGCCGACTCGGCCGACGGCCTGAGCTGCTCGTCCACTTCGTCGCGGCGCACGTACGCACGGGTGCCGTCAGTCCAGAACACCTCATCGGCGAACGGGTCGGCTGAGGCGGCCGCAGTGACTGTCGAACCCGTCCACAGCGCGACGTTCACTCCGACCAGCATGGTGCGCGCGGCGTAGTTCAGCGTGCCGCACAGGGGGTCGACCAGCCACATCCGCTCGGCGGCGCTGTCGCCCGTGCGTCCGCTCTCCTCACCTGTGACGGCATCCTGCGGGCGGGTGGAACGAAGGACGTCGAGGATGACCTTCTCCGCTTCGAGGTCCGCGGCAGTGGCGAAGTCTCCGCCGGATTTGTCGAAGCGTGCCAGCGAGGCCCCGTACATGGCCCGCACAACAGCGGCTCCCGCCTGCGCTGCCCTGATCGCCACGTCTTCGTCTTTGATCACCATGCGAGCAGGATGACACGGATGCTGACCGTGGACGAGAGACCTCAGGGTGGGCATCTCCGGGACCGATACAGGAACATCCCGATGGAGGGTCGGTCGGCGCCCTGCCAGGCTGAGGCGATGACCGACACCGATGTACGGGTCTCCCGTCAGCCGTTCCACCTGGTGCGGACGGCGGCCGTCGGCGCCCCCGTGCTCCTGCTGCTCTACGGCATCCTGCGGATCATCGACGGCCTGGACGGCGACCACGGCCCGGGCTGGGCGTGGGACCTGGGCCACGCCCTGTTCCTGGTCGCGTTCGTACTCTTCGCGGGTCTGGTCGTCGGTCTGCGGCGGTTGCTCGGGTCCGCCGGTGCCGCTGGTTCGAGCACCACGCCGGGCACCGGGCTCCGGGTGCTTCTGCATGTGGCGACGGCCGCCGGGCTGGTCGGCGTGGCCGCGTTCCTCTGGGTGATCCTCGGTGACCTCTTTCCCCGGCTGGGCGATGTCGCGCCACTTCCGGATCCGGTGCTGGCGGTGGGCCCGCTGCTGTTTCAGTTCGGGCTACTCACCCTGCTGGTGCGGGCCGCTGTCGGCCGTCCGCGACTCATTCCAGGCTGGGGCCCGCCGCTGGTACTGCTCGGCTTCGTGTCCATCGCCGTCAACCTGGACCTGCTGCCGATCGGCGCCGCGCTGATCCTCGCCGGGCTCCTCCCCCTCTGGCACCGGGCCTACTGACGGTCGGGCCGAACGGGGGCGTCGGGGGCTGGCACCCATCTGTTTCGAAAACTTTCGATATCTGGGAGTGTCCGGCCGGCTCCATCCGCAGCGATTAACGACTTCCGGGGTGTGGTGGCGTCCTGGTTGGTGGCACCAGGGGTGGCCGAAAGTTTCGGAAAGAACATTGACACCTTCCGATAACCCGGCCAACACTTAGCGAGGCTCGACATTCGCGACCATCGATCACGACTGTCGCTCCGCCACCCACCACCACACCCGGAAGGGAGAGCCTGGTGATCATCAGCTCGGGCCGTTCCAGGACCCGTTCCGTGGTCGTCGCGCTGGCGATAACAGCGCTCACGGTCGCTGGAGCGGTGACGGTAGTTGCGAGAATCCCCACGGCGTAGGCCGTCGCCGGCAGTCTCGTCGCCGCGGCGTCAGTGGAGGACGAGGGCGCCGACTGCGCGGTGTCGGGCCTGCCTGACCTGGGCTCCCTGCCCACCAACGCCAAGCTTCCCGACCCGTTCAGGAAGGTGAACGGTACGACCATCTCCACCAAGGCCGACTGGCGGTGCCGCCGAGCGGAGATCAGGGAACTGGCCGAGAAGTTCGTCTACGGCGAGAAGCCCGCGAAGCCGGAGACCGTCACGGGGACGGTCTCGAACACCACCATCACGGTGAATGTGAATCACAACGGCAGGAGCGCCAGCTTCTCGGCGAGGGTCGAGCTGCCGAGTGGTTCCGGACCCTTCCCGGCCGTCGTGGTCGTGGGCGGGTTCGGCGCGGACACGGCCACCATCAAGGCCGCCGGCGCCGCCGTCATCAGCTACGACCCCCTGGCGGTCGGGCGAGAGGGTACGCCCCGGAACAACAAGCAGGGCGCCTTCTACAGAATCTACGGCTCCTCGAGCAGCACCGGGCTGCTCGCCGCCTGGGGCTGGGGCGTGAGCCGGATCATCGACGTCATCGAGCAGTCGGACGGCAGAATTCTCAAGGCCGACGCGATGGGCGTCACGGGTTGCTCGCGGTACGGCAAGGGCGCGTTCGCGATCGGTGTGTTCGACCAGCGCATCGCTCTGACCATGCCGATCGAGTCGGGTAGCGCCGGTGTGACCATCTTCCGAGGGATCCCCGGTGAGGGCGCCCCAGAGTCTGAGCAGCGCGTACGGCGAGCAGCCGTGGCTCGGGGACGCGTTCGGCTCGTTCACGGGCAGCCCGACCAGGCTTCCGGTGGACACGCACGAGATGGTGGCCATGGTGGCGCCGCGAGGGCTGTTCATCATGGACAACCCGCACATCGCCAACCTTGGTCCCCGGTCCGCGAGTGTGGCGGCCCTGGGCGGCGCGGAGGTCTACCGGGCGCTCGGTGCGGGCGACAACATCACCTACTGGTCCGACGTCCAGGACGGCAGCCACTGCGCCAACCGGCCCGAGTGGCGCGACCCGTTGCAGAAGAACATCAGGAAGTTCCTGCTGAAGACGGGGACCGATCCGGGTGTGATCAGGATTTCGAGCAGGGCGCTGGGCAGGTTGGCCGACTGGCGGGACTGGCAGACGCCGACCCTCACCGACGGCCCGACCACCCCGCCCACCACCACGCCGCCGCCGACCACCCCTCCGCCGACCACGCCGCCTCCGACCGGCGCCGGCTGCTCGGCGACGGTGTCGATCAACCAGTGGACGGGCGGTTTCGTCGCCACGGTTCGGGTGACCGCGGGATCATCGCCGGTCAACGGCTGGACGGTCGCCATGACCCTGCCGCCGGGCGCCGGCGTCACCAACGCCTGGAACGCCAACCGGAGCGGGGACACCGGAGCGGTGCGGTTCACCAACGTCGGTCACAACGGCTCGATCGCCCCCGGCCAGTTCACCGAGTTCGGCTACCAGGGCACCGGAACCGGTGGGGGAATGACCCCCACCTGCTCCGCGACCTAGATCCGCTCGGCGATCTCCCGGGCCCGGTGTGGAGGCATCAGTCTCCACACCGGGCCCCTGGACGTCGCTTACCCCGATCACTCGGGCTGGTCGAGCCAGACCACGATCCCGGTCAGGTCGTTGAGCACGGCCGCCACGCCCGCCCGGATGGCCGCCGCGCAGCGCTCGGCCGTGAACGAGGCGGGGTCGTAGGTCGACGACGCGCCGAGCCCCTCACCACGGAACGACGCGCCGGCCCAGTCGACCGCCGTCACGTTGTGGGTGGGCTCGGCCAGCTCCGCCGCGACCACGAGGAACTGCTGGTCCAGGTGGTTCGGGGTGACCAGCGCAAGGGCGTCGATGAGGTCGTTGCCCGCGCTGACGATGAGGTCGGGGTGCATCCCCATGGCCTTGGTGATGCTCGGAACGGCATCGTGGGTGTCACCCACGACGACCTTCCTTAGATCGAGGTGTTCGTCGTCGGCCCAGCCCTCGACGGCCGTCACGAGAGTCTTGGTCGGCTGGTCGTCGCCGGCGGTGAGCAGCACCACCCGGTATTCCCGGGACGGGTGGACTCCGGTCCACGAACCGGGCCGCGGCCGGACCGTCCCCTCCGGAGCGGGCGTGGTGGAAGGGTCGACGAACCCCGGGCCGAGGGAGCCGATGGCGGTGGGTCTTGGGTGCGGCTCTGACCAGTCGTCGCCGGAGCTGCATCCGGTGACCAGCGCGGCGGCGGCGGCCAGCATGGCAACCGCCCGAAGCGGGGGGCGCAAGGCGATCGTCCTCCGAGTGGTGGTGGAAAAGGTGCTCGTACTTCTGCATATTCCTATCCCAATTCCGGCCACCGCCGATGCGTGCGTCGTCGCTCCAGGATTTTGTTTTCCATCGGTTCGTCGGCGGGCGGGCTCCTGTTCACCCACGGCATGCAGCGTGCACTGGCCAACCGAGGGAGTCGCATGTTCGGGCGCGTTCGCCGCACCGTTATCGTCATTGTTGTCGGGATCGCTGCGGCGGTTATCCCCTTTTTAGGAACCGGGCCGGCCTCCGCGCACGGCTTCTCGTCGACCGTCTACGCAAAAATCACGCCGGGAGACGAGGGTCACATTCGCACTGCGGTGGAGCTCGAATACGACCTCCTGGTCGTGTCCGCCGCCGATGCCGGTCACAACGATCCGCTCTTCCAGGAGGGCACCGCCGCGTTCGACGCGGGTGACTCCGAGGCGCAGGCCGCAGCGTTGAACAAGCATGCCGAGACGACGCTCAGATATGTCGCCGATCGCTTCGCGGTGACCGCACAGGGTGCGGCGTGCCAGCCCACGCGGGTGGGCGACGCGACGATCGGTGAGCGTGAGGGCGTGCCGTACGCGGACCTGCTGCTCGACTGGGCGTGTCCCCAGCGGACCGGCGAGCACGAGGTGCGCAGCGGCCTGTTCCCGGACGACGAGGGCTACGTCAAGGGCACGAAGACGATCGTCACCTACGAGATCGACGGCCGTTCGGGCAGCGCTGCGCTCGACGCCGGCAACCCCTCCTTCTCGACCGGCCAGTCCTGGCACGAGCGGTTCGGGGAGTTCTTCCTACTGGGCGCCGAGCACCTGCTGTCCGGGATCGACCACATCCTGTTCCTGCTGGCGCTCATCGCCGGGTCGCGGCGCCTGCGGGAGATCGTGCTCGCGGCGACGAGCTTCACCCTGGCGCACTCGGTCACGTTCATGCTGGCCGCCCTCGGTCTGGTCGACGTACCGGCGAGGATCGTGGAACCGATCATCGCGCTGTCGATCGCCGTGGTCGCCGGCTGGCACCTGTGGGGCATCTGGCGGCGCGGCGACCACGCCACCGACCTCGATCCGGCGGGCCGCGGCCACTTCAGCCTGGACCGCTCCGGCTGGATCCGCCTCGGTGTCGTGTTCTGCTTCGGCCTCGTGCACGGCCTGGGATTCGCGGGCGCGCTGGGCATCGACGAGGCGTGGTCGTGGACCCTGTTGTGGTCCCTGCTGGTGTTCAACGTCGGCATCGAGGTCGTGCAGTTGGCGATCATCGCGATCGTCTTCCCGTTGCTGATCGTGCTGCGGCGACGAGCGCCGAAAACGGGACTCTGGGCGACCGGAGCCATTTCCGCATGCGTGTCCATTATGGGGATCGTTTGGTTCGCGCAACGTGTGTCGGGATCCTGAGCACGGCTAAGTAATGCGCGAAGTGCAGCCATCCGCAAGATCACGTTCACGGTTGGTTCATCACGCGACGAAAGCTTGGATTCGCTTCCCCAACGTCGGGGGAAGACCATCCATTTCTCTATTCGAAAAGGGAACAATGTCAATGACATTGAGCACCTCGACACGAGCCCCCGGGCTCGTGCGGCGGCGTGTGGTCGCCGGGGTCGCAGCGGGACTCCTCGGAATGACCGCAGCCATCGGCAGCGGCCTGACGGCCATCGCCAGCGCGGCCGAGTCCACCACGATCACGGGCGTCATCCTCGGCGTCGGCGCCAACGAGACCCAGCGCGTGGTGACCTGGTACTCCTCCGCCGACACCGCGCAGAAGATCCAGCTCGCCCCGACCACCGAGATCGTCAACGGCGAGTTCCCGGCCAGCGCGCTCAGCTTCGACGCCGTCGGCGCGGCGAACACCTCCACCACCGGCTTCAACCGGCACGCCACGATCACCAACCTGCGTGAGAACACGGCGTACTCGTACCGGGCCGGTGCCGAGGGCAGCTGGTCCCCGGCGTACGCCTTCAAGACGCAGGACTTCGAGGGCGACTACGACTTCCTGTTCTTCGGCGACCCGCAGATCGGCTCCTCCGGCGACCGGCTGAAGGACCAGGCCGGCTGGGAGGAGACCCTGAAGGTCGCCACCGCGGCCAACCCGAACGCCGAGCTGCTGGTGTCCGCCGGCGACCACGTCGAGAGCGCCAACGACGAGGGGCAGTGGACCTCGTTCCTGGCCCCTGAGCAGCTGCGCCAGTACCCCCTCGTCGCCACCATCGGTAACCACGACGTCGGCGGCAAGTCCTACGAGCAGCACCACTTCACCCCGAACACCGACCGCTCGTCCCAGTACTACAGCGGGGACCAGGCGACCCGGTCCGGCGGTGACTACTGGTTCATCCACAAGGATGTGCTGTTCATCGACCTCAACAGCAACAGCTACGCCAACCCGGCGGACGGCTCCGCCGGTGGCGACGCGGCGCACGTCGCGTACGTCACCGACGTGATCAACAAGCACGGCTCCGAGGCCAAGTGGAAGGTGCTGGTCTACCACCACTCCATCTACTCGCCGGCCAGCCACGCGACCGACAACGACAACAAGCAGCGGCGGGAAGACTTCACCACGGCCTTCTCGAACCTGGGCGTCGACATGGTGCTGCAGGGTCACGACCACAGCTACTCCCGCAGCTACTCCATCAAGAACGGCCAGAAGGAGAACCCGGCCGAGCAGCCCGGTGCTGCCGACGTCTTCCCCGGCCCGGGTGGCGTCATCTACGTGACGGCGAACTCGGCCTCCGGCTCGAAGTACTACGACATCAAGAAGCCGGACGACACCGGCACCGGCATCCGCGGCAACGGCCCGGACCCGCTGGACCCGGCCAAGTACTGGTACAACTCGACGCAGAACCAGGAGCACGTCCGCAGCTACGTCAAGGTGCAGGTGCGCGGCGACAAGCTGGTTCTGGCGAACGTCCGCAGCGGCACCTGCGCGGCGCCGAACGCGGCTGTCGAGAACGGCCTCTCCTGCGTCAACACCCCGGACGGTCAGCCGATCGGCTCGGTCACCGACAAGGTGACGGTGCACCCGTACCACGGCGACGGTCAGGCCATCCAGGTCAACGTGCCGAACCCGGCCCCGGGTGAGTTCGGCTGGACGATCGACGGCTACAACGGCCTGGTGGACCTCGGTGTCGCGCAGGAGCGCAACGGCACCTACTTCGAAGCGACCGGCAAGATCAACCCGATCCTCGTGTCGGACAGCCGCCGCTCGCTCGCTCCGTGGTCGATCTCGGCCAACGTGGGTGACTTCCAGGACGGCGACAAGACGTTCTCCGGCTCCTACCTGGGCTGGACCCCGTACGTGCTCGACGGCGGCGCTGGCGCCGAGGCCGGTGCTCCCGTCCTGTCGTCCCTCGACGACCAGGGCAAGGGCCTCTCGGTTTCCAGCGGCCTCGGTGCTGCCGCGCAGGGTCACCCCCGGGGTGGCGCCAAGCTCGGCGCTGACCTGGACCTGAAGATCCCGGACAGCATCGCCAAGGGTAGCTACCGCACCACCCTCACGATCACTGCGCTGAGCAGCTGATCAGACCTGCCTGAGCTGGCGGGGTAGGCACCTTCGGGCGTTTACCCCGCCGCTCGTTCCGGAAAACCCAGACCGCCTGAGGACCCCGAGATGTCTACGACCCCAACACGCCGGAAATCGACCGTCGCCGCCCTCCTCCGTACCGCCGCCGTGGCTCTGCTCGCCACCTCCGCCGTCGCCGGCCTGGCTTCAGGCCCCGCGCTGGCGGCGGAAGGTGACGTCGCCTGGACGGTCCGGACGGCCTCCAACAGCTACGGCGCAGCCCGGTCCAGCTTCAGCTACGCCGTGAACCCCGGTGGACGGGTCGAGGACGCGATGGTCGTCGCCAACCGCGGCCCGGTCCCGCTCAACCTGGCCGTGTACACCGCCGACGGCTTCACCACCGGCGCGGGCCAGCTCGACCTGCTCGCCAGGGACGGGAAGTCCGTGGCGGTCGGCGCCTGGGTCCACGCCGATCGCGGCAGCGTCACGATCCAGCCGGGGAAGACCGCCCAGGTCCCCTTCAAGATCAGCGTTCCCGACAACGCCACGCCCGGCGACTACGTCGGCGGCATCCTCACCTCGCTGACACAGGCGGACCAGGCCGAGGGCATCAACGTGGATCGGCGCCTCGGTATCCGGATCAAGTTGCGGGTCGGCGGCGAACTGAAGCCGAACCTCGCGATCGAGGATCTGCACGTGACGTACGGCGGAACGCTCAACCCGTTCCGCAGGGGCGACGCCACGGTCACCTACAAGATCCACAACTCCGGCAACGCGGCCCTTTCCGGCCAGCAGGCGGTGTCGGTCTCGGGCCCGTTCGGTTCGCTGCGGGTCGGGGCGGGCGATGTCGCGGCTCCGCCGGAGCTGCTTCCCGGTGAGAGCTGGACCGTGACGGTGCCCGTACGTGGCGTGGCGCCCGCCGTGTGGTTGGCGGCAACCGCGACCCTCACGCCCCGGCTCACCGACGCGTCGGGTTCCACCACCTCCCTCAAGCCGGTCCAGGCCACGACGCACGGCTGGGCCCTGCCGTGGATGCTGGCGCTGGTGCTCCTCGTACTGGTCGCCGCACTCGTCGCGGCGCTGCGGTACCGACGCCGCAACCGGGTCCGGCGCAGCACGCGTGAGGAGGTCCGGGTGCGCGACGCCGTCGAGCAGGCGCTCCGCGGCCAGGAGCCCCAGACGTCCTGAGCGTCACCGGCCGTCCCGTGCAGGCGCGGCGCCAGGGCGCCGAGGTGACCGAGCGCCGTCGGTCGCCCTTGTGGGTGAACGCGGCTCAGCCCCGGACCTGGCCCGTCCCGGAGCCGGCATGCTGCGACGGTGACGCCGGCACGGAGAGGGAATCCACATGGTTGACGGGGATGTGCCCGAGCAGATGCAGGCCGCGGCCTTCGACGAGTTCGGCGGGCCGGAGGTGATCACCCTGCGGATCCTGCCGGTGCCGGAGGTCGCCGCCGACGAGGTGCTGATCAAAGTGTGGAACGCCGGCGTCGGGGTGTGGGACGTGTACGAGCGGGAGGGCGTGCTGGTGCCCGAGGGCGCGGCGTTCCCGATCGTGCCCGGCTCCGACGGTGCCGGAACCGTCGCCGCGATCGGCAGCAAGGTGACCAACGTGGCGGTCGGTGACCTGGTCTACGTCGCCGCCACCACCCGGCCGAAGGGCGGTTTCTACGCCGAGTACGCGGTGACGAAGGCGCAGTACGCCGCGAAGCTGCCCGAGGGTGTGTCGGCGCAGCACGCGGGCGCCATGCCCACCGACGCGCTGACCGCGTTGGCCGGGCTGGACGCCCTCAGCCTGTCGGCGGGCGCCTGGCTGTTGATCTTCGGCGCGAGCGGCGGTCAGGGCCACCTGGCCGTGCAGTTGGCCAAGCGGCAGGGTCTGAACGTGGTCGCCGTGGCCTCCGGACCGGAGGGAGTGGCGCTGGTGACCCGACTCGGCGCCGACGTGTCCCTCGAAGGTCACGGCGACCCGACCGAGGTGATCGCGCGGATCAGGGAAGCGGCCCCCGCTGGCGTGAACGGGATCCTGGCGATGGCCGGCGGCGGGACGCTCGACCGGCTCACCGAAACGCTGTCCGACGGTGGCGTGGTCGCGTACCCCCATGGCGTGCAGCCGGAGCCGCGCGAGCGGCCGGGCGCGCCGGTTCGGGCGTACGACGGCGTCGCCAACCCCGAGCAGTTGCAGCGCCTCAACGAGCTCATCGAGGCGGGACCGTTCGAGGTGCACGTCGCCGAGACGTTTCCGCTGGGCAAGGTGGTGGAGGCGCACCGGCGGCTCAAGACGTCCTTTTCCGGCAAGCTGCTGCTGACGGTTCGCTAGGGCGATCTCGGCTCGGTCGTCGCCAGGTAGCTCGCGAGGTGACCGGCGGCCACCAGCATCGCGTGTCCGCGCGTGGCCAGGCGCTGCCGCCAGGTGTGCAGGGACGCCGCCAGCGGCCCCGGGCCGTCGGCCGCGCGTACCTGCCGCATCACGGTCGCGATGTGGTCCAACCGGTAACCGCCCCGGCGCAGGAGATGGGCCAGCTCGGCGTCGCGGACGTCCTCGGGGCCGTACTGCCGCTGCCCGGAGGGGTGGTCGCGCGCCGGGGACAGGACGCCGGCCCGTTCCCACTTCCGTAGCGTCGCCGGTGTCATGCCGAGCCGGTGGGCGAGGTCGCCGACGGCCAGCGGCCGGCCCGGCGGTGTCGGCGTCGGTGCGGCGGTGAGCACCCCGATGGTCGTCTCGACGGCGTCGAGCGTTTCGCGGTCGCGCAGCAGTTGCGCGTGGCTGGTGTCGACGGCGCGCAGGGCGGTGTCCAGGTCGCTGCGAACGGCGGCCCGCATGATCTCGCCGCCCGTCGCGTATCCGTGCGCCGCGACGACGGTCAGGTAGGCGCGCAGCGCCGCGGCGTGCACCTCGGTGTACGCGCGATAGCCGCTCGGCGTGCGCCGGGCGGACGGGATGACGCCGTCGCGCTCGTAGTTGCGGACGGCCTGGCTGGAGATACCATGCGCACGAGCCAGGTCCACCGGCCGGTAGGCGCGTCCTGCGGTTTGAGGGTTCAGCTGTCACTCCTCAGTCGATCGACGCAGAAGTCTCAACGGGTGGTTCAACGATACGGTGAAGGTCATGGCTTCTTCATCACTGCCCGCCGCCTGGTCGTTCGACCTCGGCCCCGACGACGTCGCCGAGCTCATCCTCGCGCTGCCCGAGGTGGCCGTCGTGCAGGCCGACGAGGCGTCCGGCGCCCCGCGGTCCAGCTGGGGCGATCGGTTCTTCTTCGTCGGGCCGGACCGTCGCCGGCCGTTCGCCACCCTCGTCGGCCAGGACACCGCCGGCTTCGACGAGGACTCGAAACTCGACCGGCCCGGCGTCTTCCGGCTCAGCCTGGACCTCGGCCGCGAGGAGTTCGAGCGCCGGTTCGGCTACCCGCCGGCGCAGTCCGCCGAGCATCGTTCCGCAGTCGACT
Organism: Micromonospora sp. NPDC005163; assembly: GCF_053599835.1. NCBI lineage: Bacteria > Bacillati > Actinomycetota > Actinomycetes > Micromonosporales > Micromonosporaceae > Micromonospora > Micromonospora sp. NPDC005163. The sequence continues at coordinate 7,268 of NZ_JBSFYP010000067.1, read as the reverse complement.
TCACCGCCCTCGACCAGGTCGTCCCCCATCCCGCGTACGGCACCCACGGGTGGGCCTGCGTGCTCAACCCGGGTCCGCGCAGCCTGGCCGAGGTCGACCGGTTGCTCGCGCACGCGCATCACCGGGCGCTGCGGCGGCACCGACGCTCGCTCGACCGCCAGCACCGCCCGGACTGATCCCGGCGCCGGCCGGCCGCGTCACCTCTCGGATCGGTCCCGGGGTCGCGGGACGCGTACCGATGCCATGCCCGCCGCGGTGGCGGCCTGGATGCCCAGGTCGGTGTCCTCGAAGACCAGGCAGGCGCCCGGGGGTACGCCGAGCTGCTCCGCCGCGAGCAGGAAGGCTTCCGGGTCGGGCTTGGCCCGCGTGTAGTCGTCGGCGCAGACCAGCACGTCGAACCGGTCGAGCAGGTCGAGCGCGCCGAGCGAGGCGGTGACCGAGGCCCGGGTGCCGCCGGAGACGACAGCGAACGGAACCCGCCGGTGCGCGTCGTGGATGTGCGCCAGCACCTCGGGCACGGCGGCGAGCTGCGGCAGCAACTCCTGGTAGTAGCTCTCCCGGCGCTCGTCGACGGTCGCCACCGGCATGGCCAGGCCGTACTGCTCGTTCAGCGTGACGATGATGTCGACGGCCGGCCGGCCGCCCCACGCGTAGAAGAGGTCCTCGGGGAACTCGCAGCCCCACTCGTCCAGAGCCCGCTGCCAGGCCAGGTAGTGCAGCGGCATCGAGTCGATGATGGTGCCGTCGCAGTCGAACAGGTACGCCGCGAACTGGCCGGGGGGCAGAGGCAGACTCACCCGAGCAGGCTACAGCGGACGCCGTCCAACCAGCGGATCCGCTCAGTCGGCCGGCTCCTCGGAGGTGACGGATTCCAGCCGGCGGAGCAGGTGCGCCCGTTCCGGCTCGGTGCCGACCAGCGTCAGCGCGCTGCGGTACGCCGCCGCAGCCTCGCCGTACCGGCCGAGCCGGCGCAGCAGATCGGCCCGGGTGGCCGGATAGAGGTGGTAGCCCCGCAGCCGCAGATCATCGGCCAACTCGTCCAGCAGGGCGAGCCCGGCCTCCGGCCCGTCCCGCATGGCCACCGCTGCGGCCCGGTTGAGCGCGACGACCGGCGAGGGGACCAGGCCGAGCAGTACGTCGTAGAGCGCCACCACCTGGGCCCAGTCGGTGCTGGCCACGTCGGCGGCCTCGTCGTGCAGCGCGGCGATGGCGGCCTGCAATCCGTACGGCCCGGGTGGTCCGCCGGTCAGCGCGACCAGCACCAGCCGGCGCCCCTCGTCGATCATGCGGTGGTCCCACTGCCCGCGGTCCTGGTCGTCGAGGAGGACCATCCCGCCGTCAGGCCCGGTACGCGCGGCACGTCGGGCGTGGATGAGCAGCATCAGCCCGAGCAGCCCGGCGACCTCCCGCTCGGCGGGCAGCAGCCGGCGCAGGATCCGGGCCAGCCGGATAGCCTCCTCGGCGAGGTCGGTCCGCTGGAGATCCGGGCCGGAGCTGGCGGCGTACCCCTCGGTGAAGACCGAGTAGACCGCCTGGAGCACCGTGGGCAGGCGTTCGGGTAGTTCGTCGGCGCCCGGCACCCGGAACGGGATGCGGGCGTCGCGGATCTTCCGTTTGGCCCGGACGAGTCGCTGGGCCATGGTCGCGGGCGGCACCAGGAACGCCCGCGCGACCTCGGCCGTGGTGAGGCCGGCGAGGAAGCGCAGGGTGAGCGCGCCGCGGTCCTGGGCGGGCAGGGCCGGGTGGGCGCAGGTGAAGAAGAGCGCCAACCGGTCGTCGGGCAGGTCGCGGTCCGCGTCGGCGGGTGGAGCGGCGTCGGCCCGCTCGGCCTCGGCCTGGAGCACGGCGAGCCGGGTGGCCAGTACCCGGTCGCGGCGGAGCCGGTCCACGGCGCGGCGGCGGGCCGTGGTGAGCAGCCAGGCCCCCGGCCGACTCGGGACGCCGTCGGTCGGCCAGTGCACCAGCGCCGCCTCGATGGCCTCGGAGGCGACCTCCTCGGCCAGGTCGAGGTCGCCGAAGCGGTGCACCAGCGAGGCGAGCAGCCGGCCGCGCTCCTCCCGGAACACCGCCTCGACGGACGACCCGACCTGCGCCGGGCCGCTTGCCCCCTCGCCGGGCACCGTCAGGCCTCCACCTCGATCTCGGCGACCGGGCGCACCTGGACCGACCCGCCGCCGAGGGCACCGGGGCTGCGGGCCGCCCATTCCAGCGCGGCGTCGAGATCCGGCACGTCGATGATGTCGTACCCACCGAGCACCTCGCGGGTCTCGGCAAACGGCCCGTCGGTGATCGTGCGTTCGCCGCCCGCACCGACCTGCACGCTCGTGCAGGTGGTCAGGTCCTGCAAGGGATGCCCGGACACCCAGATCCCTGCGTCCTTCATCTCGCGGTCGTAGCGGATCCAGTCCTCGAAACTGCACCCGTCGACGGGCTCGTCCCAGTCGGTGGTCGCGGGGGTCATGAACAGCAGCATGTACTTCACGCCTCGGCTCCTCTCGGTGCGGCGGGTACGCCGTACAGCATGACGACGAACAGGCCCCGGGGATATCGACACGGCGGCCGGAGGAATCTTCCGAGACTCACGGACCGACCGGTGACGCCGCCTGGACGTGCGGGCCGCGTCGGTCGAACCGGCGCTCGTACCAGGTGACCCCGATCAGGAAGACGGTCAGCAGGGCGAGCGCGGCCAGCGGGGGCAGGGCCCGCCCGATCGGCAGCAGGGCCAGCGGCACCAGCGCGGCGACGACCTGCGCCGGGTGCACGGCGCGGACGGTGAGCCGGCGGAAGAGCAACCGTGCGAGCAGGTAGAGGGCGGCGCCGCCGTAGAGGGCGGTGGCGACGACCCAACCCAACCGGGCGGGGCCCTCGTTCTCCTCGGTGAGGTGACCGAGCACCTGCTCGATGCCGAGCGCGATGTAGATGGCACCGATGATCAGGGGGGCGTGCACGAGGCCGTACGCGTCACCGGCCACGTCGGACCGCCGGTCGCGCGGCACCAGCGTGATGGACTGCCGGGCGGCGGGCGCGAGCCGGTCGAAGTAGAGCCACCACAGGCAGACCGTGGTGACGAGGCCGAGCAGCGCCGCCACCAGGCCGGGCCCGATCGGCGCCATCGACCTCGGCGTCGCGCCTGCCGCGATCAGCGACTCGCCCAGCGCGATGATGAGCACCAGGCCGAACCGTTCGGTGAAGTGGTCCAGGCTGCGCAGCGGCCACGGGCGGTAGGCGGACGCGACCCGGGCGCCGCCGATGTCCACCAGGAACGCCAGCGTCCAGAGCGCCGTCTGGGCGGCGCCACCGAGCAGCGCACCGATGATGAGCGGGAGCCAGGCCACCGTCGCCGGCACGGCGAAGAACCGGAGGGTCGAGCGCAGCGGCGGGTCGGTGGCGCTCACCCAGAACAGCACCCCGAGCTGCACCGCCCGGGTGACCAGGTAGGCCAGGGCGAGGGTGAGCGGCGCGTCGAACAGCTCCGGGCCCTGCCGCCACGCGTCCGGCAGCAGTAGTGCGGCCACGAAGATGGCGGCCATCGCCGTCAGGGTGGCCGCGCGGACCGCGCCGACGTCCGCGCGAACCAGGTTTCCCAACCAGAGGTACGGGCCCCAGGAGTAGATCAGCAGCAGCAGGAGGAGCAGCCCCTGGGCCAGGGTGAGCGCGGTCGGTGGCTGCGCCATGAACGTGATGACCCGGGTGAGCGCGAAGACGAAGACCAGGTCGAAAAAGATTTCGAACATCGTGGGCCGGTGCGTCTCCGCAGCCGGTGCCGGACGAACGCCGAAAATCCCCTTCATCCTCGCATTCTGCGCCACTCCCGGGCCGCATCGACCGATGGTTCGGCCGTTCTCACCGTTCGGCGGCGCCGAGACGACGCGGGCTGCCCGCCGTCACGCCGGGGCGTCCGTCCGCCGTCGGCTCCGCTCGGCCCGCCGGCGGACCTGCTGGTACGCGCCGGTGAGCCCCATCGCCCGGCGGACCTCGATCAGCGTCTGCCGTACCTCCTGGCGGGTTCGTTCGGTGCCCTCGACGATCAGTCGGTCGACCAGCCCACGGTCGGCCTCGATGGCGGCCCGACGTTCCCGGATCGGCGCCAGGAACCCCTCCAGCGCGACGACGAGCCGCTCCTTGACCTCGACGTCGCCCACCCGCCCCGCCCGGTAGCGCCGGGCGAGGTCGACCACCTCGTCACGGTCGGGGTTGAACACCTCGTGGTACGCGAAGACCGGGTTGCCCTCCACCTTTCCGGGCACGTCGGCCCGGACCCGGTTCGGATCGGTGTACATGCCGAGCACCTTGCGGCGCACCGTGGCCGGATCGTCGGAGAGGGCGATCGTGTTGCCCCGGCTCTTGCTCATCTTGGCCGCGCCGTCGGTGCCCACCAGGCTCGGCGTGTCCGCCAGGATCAGCTCGGGGACCGGGAAGACCGGCCCGTACAGGTGGTTGAACCGGCGGGCGATCTCCCGGGTCACCTCGACGTGCGCCGCGTTGTCCCGGCCGACCGGGACCACCTCGCCCTTCACGCAGAGGATGTCCGCGGCCTGGAGCACCGGGTAACCGAGCAGCCCGTACGGCATCTCCTCCTTGCCGGCGTCCCGGGCCATGTCCTTCAACGACGGCACCCGTTCCAGCCGGGGCACGGTCACCAGGTTCTGCAGGAGGGTGTTGAGGTCGCCGACCTCCGGGATGGCGGACTGGAGGTAGAAGGTGGCCCGCGCCGGGTCGACGCCGGCGGCGAGGATGTCGGTCACCATCTCGCGGGCGTTGCCGGAGACCTGGTCGATGTCCTCGCGGCGGTTTCTGGTGGTGAGCATGTGCAGGTCGGCGATGATGAAGAAGCTCTCGTAACGCCGGTGCAGCCGGACCCGGTTGGCGATGCTGCCGACGTAGTGGCCGAGGTGCAGGCGGCCGGTGGGCCGGTCCCCGGTGAGCATTCGTGCGACGGACATGGTGGTGTGCCTCTCGTGCGGGAAGGTGGGCGACGCGTGGGCGCGCGCCGAGCGGGGCGAGTTCGCCCTCTCGGTCAGCGGGATCGGCTCAGCGAGCCGTCCGCCATCGCGCGCCGGCGCGGTACCGCAGACCACCAGCACGGAGTACGTCCAGGAGTTGCTCACGGCCATCGCCGGAGCTGGCCGGGGGCACGACACCGAGCGGGAGGCCGTCGACCGTGTCGACCGCCTCCACCGCGCTCATGCCCGTCCGGACCACGGCTTCACGCTACCCGTGGCGCCGCGCATGGTGTGGCCGGTAGCGCTCGGCGTAGTAGCTGCCGACGCGTTCGCGGTACTCCGGGATTGAAGATCGACGGTTGCACGGGCACCTCCGGAGACGGTCTTGGTTCGTACCGTTCAGCAGTGCCCGCCCCACTGCCGCCGGAAACAGTTTGGCAATTTCGAGTTCACGGTATTGCCGGCTGAGAAATACGTCATAGCCGTGGCGCGTCGATGACCGGCAGGGCCAACTCCCAGGTCAGCATGCCTGTGCCCGCTTATCGCACATCGGCTATGGCGGTGCTGTGTCTGCCCGGCACATTCGATCACGGGCGGGCCACCGACCATTCTGGTCCCGCATTCGGGCAATGTCGAAAAAGGGGGACGCAGATGTACCGCACCATTGGACGGTTCCGCGCCGTGCTGGCGCTCGCGCTGGGCCTCGGCACCGGGACCGGCAGCGCGGCGCAGGCCGGCGCGCTCGATCCGTACTCCCCGCAGGCGCTCTGTGGGTTCGGCTACGTCGAGGTCGACCAGGACCCGATCCGGGACGCGGAGACCGGCAGCCGACTCGGCACCGTCCATCTGCTGTACAACCGGATCACCGGGTTCGCCTGCACGACGACGGTGAAGTCGGCCTACCGGGGCACGCTCACCCGCACGCAGGTCTACCTCGCCGCGCAGTACCTGCCGACCCAGGTCGACGACGGCACCAGGCTCTACGCCGCCGGTCCCGTCCGGGCGTACGCCCGGGGTGGTTGCACGATCTGGGGTGGCCTGATGGGCGACCCGGGCGGCGCCGTCCACCACCACGACCGGGCCAACCCGGCGATCGGTGGAATCGGGACCTGCTTCTGAGTCACTCCGGCGACGGACCGGTCCACCCTCGTGCCGGTACACCTCGGCGTTCCTGCTCGTGACCAGCTCCGCTGGCATACTCGGCTGCCATGGTGCTGTCGCGAGGGTGGGCCCTCTTCCTGGTCGGAGTCGGGATCTGGACCTGGGTGATCTGGCCGAGGTTCGCGGTCGCCATCTGGCAGGACCCGCGCTCCTGGACGTCCGGCGCGGTGGGCGACGGCTCGCCCACCAGCTTCCTGTGGGTGCACGCCCTCCTGATCGTGGCGTCCCTGGCGATCGGCAGCACCGTCGGCGTCCTCGGTGTCCGCGCCTGGTTCGCCGCCCGTCGACGCCAGGACCGTCCAGCCGCCTGACGATCCTCGTCCGCGTCGGCACACGATCTGGTCACTGTCAGCGAGGCCCGAGAACCCTTTGAGCAGCGGTGCGGACCCTTCGAGGGCTATCCACCCGGGGCTGAGCTGCGGATACTTCTCTACGCAGTAAGTGTGACGCGGGACGCTGGCCCCGGATTTGACGATCAAACCCACGGACGCGTAACTTTCTCTCTGCCAGCGCGGAACGGGGCAAACAGGACGAAGGTCCTGGAGCACCGGATCGGGTCGGCAGCCGGGTCAGGCAGGGGTTCGCTCCTGCGGGGCACGGTCCGGGCGGGGCTCGCCGAAATTGCCGCGAGGCGGATTTGGTGCAGCGGAACCGACCGGGTAAGGTTCAGCACCGGCAGGGCACCGGGCGAGCTTGCGGGACACCGCAGCGGCCGGCCTGCCGAATCCGACGACCTGACGCAGCGGTCCGCTGCTGCGTGAGTGCGCCGGGACCAACCCGTACGAAGCACAACAGACCGGGACACACGGTTTGACACGGCGAAGACGGTGAGGTAACGTAGTAAAAGTGCCCGGCGCCAGTGAGCGGCGGGGACGCGGTAGGAAAGCCCCGAAACAGGGCCCCACGAGTGGGGCTTTTGATCGGTGTGTGGTTGTTCTTTGAGAACTCAACAGGGTGCTTGATAAGCCAGTGCCAATTATGATTTATACCCCGGACTGGTCGGGCTTTATGTCTGGCTGGTTGGGATTCCTTTGGCAACACTTTTGTTGTCAGGATGCTGTTCGACAAGTTTTTGTTGGAGAGTTTGATCCTGGCTCAGGACGAACGCTGGCGGCGTGCTTAACACATGCAAGTCGAGCGGAAAGGCCCTTCGGGGTACTCGAG
>NZ_JBSFYP010000066.1:0-36549 GCF_053599835.1 Micromonospora sp. NPDC005163 | reverse complement strand
CGGGGGCGGCCTCGGCGGGACGGGTGAGGGAAATCGTGAGGCCGCCGACGACCAGGGCCAGAGCGGTGGTGGCGGTCCGCCACCGGTACGCGCCCCCGGCCGGACACGGTGACCATCGAGCTGTGGTACGTCCGTTCCGGCCAGCTCGTCCCGACCCACCGAACCCGGCCGGCCACCGTGGCGACGTCCCGGCTGGCGTTGACCGAGCTGGCCGCCGGGCCCACGTCGGCGGAGGCCGCGACCGGGCTGGCCACTCTGCTGCCGGCCGGCGTCGAGGTCACCCGGATCGCCGACGGCGTGGCGACGCTCGGGGCGGTCCCCTCCGCCGACGACCCGGCGGAGCGCCGGCGGCTGCGCGAGGCACAGGTGGTGTGGACGCTCACCCAGTTCCCCACCGTGCGGCAGGTCCGCTTCGGCGGTGGCGCCCCGGTCGGCCGGGCCGACTACGCGGACCTGCTGCCGCCGATCGTGGTCACCGGCCCCGGTGTCGGCGAACGCGTCACCGCCCCGCTCACCGTCACCGGCACCGCCGACGTGTTCGAGGCCACGGTGAGCGTCCGGGTCCTGGACACCGCCGGCCGGGAGGTGGCCACCGGCTTCGGCACGGCGAGCTGCGGGAGCGGCTGCCGGGGCGGGTACCGGGTGGTGGTCGGCTGGCGCACCGTCCGCGAGCAGCGCGGGACCATCGAGGTGTACGAGGTGTCCGCCCGTGACGGTTCCCGGATCAACACGGTGGCCGTCCCGGTGCTCCTCGCCCCCTCCGCGGGAGGCTGAGTACCCGGTTCACCTGCCGGACACCGGCCAGAAACGTAATCGTTTCGTCCACCCGGTGCGACGCAACTCATAAAACCCTGCACGATCTCCAGATCGCGAACTAGGTTCAGTACGACATCGTTTCGGGGGGGGTCGGGATGCTGGGTGGTCAGCAGGTGGGCACGGGTGCCGCGGTGCCGGCTGCCCGGGGTGCCCGGTGCACCGACACCGACCTGTTCGCCGTGGTCATCGACCTGCTGCGCGAGGTCGGCTACGACCGGACGACGATCGACGCCATCGCCGCCCGGGCGCACGTCAGCAAGGCCACCATCTACCGGCGCTGGGACGGAAAGGCCGAGCTGATCGTCGCCGCGCTGCGCGACCGGCACGTGGACGTGCACAACCCGCGGGACACCGGCTCCCTGCGCGGCGACCTGATCGAGTTGCTGCGTGCCACGGCCGCCATCTGCAGGGCCGACGGTGACCTGATGCAGGCGTTGACCTTCGCCATGCGGACCAACCCAGAGCTGGAACGACTGGTGCGCCACCAGGTGCTGCCAGCCGGGCGGGTGGCCAGCACGGCCATCCTGGTCCGCGCCGCCGCCCGAGGCGAGATCCCGCCCGAGGCCGGCGAACGGGACCTGTTCCACGACCTGGCGCCCGCCCTCACCATGTCCCGCATCGTCGCGCACGGCCTACCGGCCGATGACGCGTTCCTCACCCAGGTCGTCGACCAGGTGCTGATTCCGGTGCTCCGCTACCAGCCCGACCGCCCGTCTCGGCCCTGACTCGACCGGCTCCGCTCCTGATCTACAGACACACGGAAGGCTTCACCATGCCCGGAACTACCTCGACCGCTCCCGGCGCGCCCGGCGCCGGGACGTCGACGAACGCGCCGCACCCGCGGCGCTGGATCGCGCTGGCGGTCATCGCGGTCTCACAGCTCATGGTGGTCCTGGACGCCACGATCGTGAACATCGCCCTCCCCCAGGCCCAGTCCGACCTGGGAATCACCGACGCGAACCGGCAGTGGGTGATCACCGCCTACACGCTGGCCTTCGGTGGCCTGCTGCTGCTCGGCGGCCGGATCGCCGACTACTGGGGCCGCAAGCGCACCTTCCTGGTCGGCATGACCGGCTTCGCGCTGGCCTCCGCGCTCGGCGGTCTGGCCACCACCGGCGGGATGCTCTTCGCCGCCCGCGCGTTGCAGGGCGCCTTCGGCGCGCTGCTCGCCCCGGCCGCGCTGGCGCTGCTCACCGTCCTGTTCACCGAGGCCACCGAGCGGGCCAAGGCGTTCGCCGTCTACGGCGCGATCGCCGGCGGCGGGTCCGCGGTCGGCCTGCTGCTCGGCGGGGTGCTCACCGAGTACGCCGACTGGCGCTGGTGCCTGCTGGTCAACATCCCGGTCGCCGCGGTCGCGATCGCCTTCGCCCTGCCGCTGGTGCCGGAGAGCCGGGCGCACGGCAACACCCGCTACGACGTCCCCGGCGCGGTCGTCGTCACCGCCGGTCTGGTCTCCCTGGTGTACGGCTTCACCAAGGCCGCCGAGGACGGTTGGGACGCCGCCGCGACGCTCGGTTTCATCGCCGCCGGTGTGGTGCTGCTCGCCGCCTTCGTGGTGATCGAACTGCGCTCCAACCACCCGCTGCTGCCGATGCGGATCATCCTGGACCGCAACCGGGGCGGGGCGTACCTCGCCTCGACGCTGATCGGCGCCGGCCTGTTCGGCGCGTTCCTCTTCCTGACCTTCTACTTCCAGGTGGTGCTGCAGTACAAGCCGCTGGAGGCCGGTCTCGCCTCGCTGCCGGTCACCGCCGGCGTGCTGATCGCGGCGGGTGGCGCCAGCCAGTTGATGCCACGGTTGGGCGCCAAGCCGCTGATGGTCGGCGGCGCCGTGCTCGCCGCCGTGGCCATGCTGCTGCTGACTCAGATCGACGTGGACACGTCGTTCCTCACCCACCTGCTGCCGGCCCAGGTCATCCTCGGCATGGGTCTCGGCTTCACCTTCGTGCCGCTGTCCAGTCTCGCCCTGGTCGGGGTGCCGGAGCACGACGCGGGCGCGGCCAGCGCGACGCTGAACGCCACCCAGCAGATCGGCGGCTCGTTGGGCACCGCATTGCTGAACACCATGTACACCAGCGCGGTCGCCACCTACCTGGTCTCGCACGTACCGAGCCCGGCCAACCAGATCGAGGCGCTGGTGCACGGCTACAGCGTGGCGTTCGCCTGGGGCGCGGCCCTGATCGTGCTCGCCGGGCTGGCCACCCTGCTCCTGATCAAGGTGCGCAAGGAGGACATCCCGGCCGGTAACGCCGTGCACATGGGCTGAGCCGACCGACGCGTCCGCCGGCCGGTCCGCTCCCCACGCGGGCGTGGGCCGGCCGGCGGCCGCGTCCGGTAACGTCCCGACCACCGTCGAAAATCCCGTTGAGGAGACATATGTCCACGGCTGCCGATCAGATCATCAGCGCGCTGCGCGCGGGCCACGAGGAGCTCGCCGCGCTCGTCCGGGACCTCAAGGAGGACGACCTCCTTCTGCCGTCGGGGGCCAGTGAGTGGCAGGTGTCCCAGGTGCTCAGCCACCTGGGCAGCGGCGCGGAGATCAACCTCGCGACGCTGACCGCCGCCCGCACCGGCGCGCCCGGCCCGGATGGCGACTTCAACCGCGGCGTCTGGCAGCGCTGGGACGCGATGCCCCCGGCCGAGCACGCCGCCGGGTTCCTCGAGGCCAACCAGCGGCTCATCGAGACATACGAGGCGTTGGACGCCGAGAGCCGGGCCTCGCTGCGGATCGACCTCGGCTTCCTGCCGGACCCGGTCGACGTGGCCACCGCGGGCCGGTTCCGGCTCAGCGAGTTCGCGCTGCACCAGTGGGACGTCGAGGTCGCGTTCAACCCGTTCGCGGCGGTGACGCCGGGGGCGGTGCCGCTGCTGCTCGACCAGATCGGCGGCATGCTGGCGTGGACCAGCCGGCCGCAGGAGCTGGCCGGCCGGGAAACCGCCCTGCTGGTACGGCTGCACGAGCCCGAGCAGACGTACGGGCTGCGGCTGGGCGAGCACATCGAGCTGACCGACACGCCGGAGCAGCCGGACGGCGAGCTGACCGCCCCGGCCGAGGCGTGGCTGCGCCTGGCCACCGGGCGGCTCGGCCCCCAGCACACCCCGGACGGTGTGCGGGTGACCGGCCCGGTGAGCCTGGACGACCTGCGGCGGGTCTTCGCCGGCTTCTGATCCCTACCAAGGCGCCGGGTCCTCCACCATCAGCGGTCCCGACCCGGCGTGGGATACATCGAGCGCTCCGCAACGCAGCCGCTCGACCACCGCGCGGCCGGTGACGGCACCGTCCCGGCCGCGCGGCGCATCGATCACGTTTGCTCCTCAGAAACACCACTTGGCGAAGGTGCACGACCACCTTCGCGAGGATCCGAGGTTTACAACAGCCCTCGACCATACCGCTCACGGGAAGGGGCCTCCGTGAGGATGTTCCCTTCCAAGGCGAAGGAATGGCCTCCTTCCACGACGGCGCAGTAAACCTCTTCGATCGCTTGGGTCCTCCGGACCTCCCGCAGAGTCCATCCTCGCCGCTCGACAGCTTTTCGGTTTGCCGACCAACGTTTGCGATGCTCGTGCAGGAGAAAGAATTCTGGGCCGAGGTCCGCTCGAGAGATTCCCATGACATAGATCGCAGTGTCAACTGACCCGTACCCGCGACGCATCCGACTTCTGATGGGGGGAGAGTCCAAATTCCGATCGCGTCGCATGCAGTCTTGACAAACTCCAAGTTCTGCCGATCCGCAGACCAGATCGATGGCCGGCCCGTACTTCCGACATCGCCATCCGCGGCGAAATATCCGGCGAGCCACCCATAAATCACGTCCGCATTTCCCTCTATTGGCGGCTACTCCCGCTTCCATTCTCGCGGAAGCCCGCCCAACCTCCGGTAACGCTTCACCTCGCCACCGGCTAAACGCTCTTCGGTCACCTCGCGCGACGGTACATGGAGCTTCCGACTCGGAAGATCGGGGCGATACACGTAGTAGTAGGTGGCCAACCGGTCGACGTTGTCGAAGTAGGGGAGGACGGCGTCATCCTTGTCGCCATAGAAGGAAGCATGAGCAAAACCATCGCCGGAGATAGAGCCATCTCCGAAGACGAAGCCACGAGCAACTCCCATCCGCGATAACGCAACTCCTCGCAACGGCGGCGGAAACGCATAGTCGAGACGATCTCCAACCCTAAGACCTAACGTGGTTGGTGACCAGATTGATCGGGCGGCGCACCTCGACCAGGCCCGCGCCGGCTACCGGCCGCCGACGACCCGGCGGGCCACCGCCAGCAGGTACTCCTTGCGGTCCAGGGGGTTGTGGTCCCAGCGTGCCCGGGTGGGGGCCGGGCCCCGCCCCGGCCGGTACCGGTCGAATGCGGTTTCGAGCACGCCCTCGCCCCGGGTCAGCGACGGCAGGCGGCGCTCCAGCGCGTGCACCCGGCCCGCCGGGATGTCCCCCTCCACCAGGTACGACGTGCCCTGCCCGGTGGTGTCGGTCGGCACCGCGTCGAGCCGGGCGAGCGCCGGCAGCAGGGTGCCGAGGACGTCGCCCGGCACCTCCAGCCGGAACCGGTGCACCGGCTCGTGCACCCGGGTGCCGGCCCGGGTCAGCGCGGTCATCAGCACCAACGGGGTGAGGTTGCGGAAGTCCCCGGCGGTGCTGGACATGCTCTTGTCGAAGGTGCCATGGGAGTGGCTCTGCCGGGCCCAGTAGCCGGCGTGGGTCATCGTCACCTCGCAGTCCGGGATCTGCCAGCCGTGCGGCCCCTGGCGCAGCGTCCGGTGCACGGTCTCCTCGACGGCGGCGAAGAACGCCGGTGGCATCGATCCCAGCTCGACGCCGAGCCGGAAACTCACGCCCGCGCCGACCGACGCCGGGGCCACCCGCAGCCCGACGGTGGCCAGGAACGGGTTGGGCGCCACGGCGATCACCTCGACCGCCTCGCCGACGCCGCTGACCCGCTCCACGTGCACCGTGCTGGTCTCCCGGAAGGTCACGGCGACCCCGAAGTCGTCGGCCAGGGTGGCCTGGATGACCTCCTTCTGCACCTCGCCGTAGAGCGAGACGCTGATCTCGTGCTGCCGGTCGTCCTGCCGGAGGTTGATCAGCGGATCCTGCTCGGCGAGCTGGCTCAGGGCGGCGTGCATCGTGACCCGGTCCGCGGCGCGGGCCGGGACCACGACGGTCTCCAGGGTGGGCGGCGCGAACTGGCGGTCCGCGCCGGCGCGCTTCGGGGGTACGCCGACCGGGTCACCGATCCGCGCCTGGGTGAGGCCCCACAGCCGGGCGATGTGGCCCGCGCCGACCGACGACGCCGCGATGTCGGCCCCGTCGGCGACGACGCGCACCCCGGTGACCAGCGAAGCGCCGGTCGCACCGACCCGGATCCGGTCCCGGACCCGGATGGTGCCGGTGAAGAGCCGGACCAGCGCGATCTTCTCCCCCGCCGGGCCGCGCTCGATGGCGAACACGGTGCCGGAGACCGGGGCCTCGGCGTCGCCCTGGGCCGTGGGCAGCAGTTCGGTGATCCCGGCGATCAGCGCGTCCACTCCGGCGCCGGTGATGGCCGAGCCGGCGAACACCGGCTGGACCAGCGACCGGCCGGTCCGGTCGGCCAGCGCCCGGCGCAGCCGGGGGTACGGCAGCGTCGCGGGGTCCGCCACCCAGTCGGCGAGCAACGCGTCGTCCTGACCGGCGAGCAGGTCGATCAGCCGGTCGGTGAAGCCGACGTCGGCCGGGCCGTACGGCGTGCAGCGGGCGTCCCGGGTACCGGGCCCCGCGACCGACCCCATGGCCACCACGGACGGGGTCAGCTTCTCCGCGACGGCCCGCACCACCCGCTCGGGGTCCGCCCCCGCCCGGTCGACCTTGTTCACGAGGATGAGCGTGGGGATGCGCAGCCGGCGCAGCGTACGCATCAGCACCCGGGTCTGCGGCTGGACGCCCTCGACCGCGGAGATCACCAGCACCGCACCGTCGAGGACGCCGAGCACCCGCTCGACCTCGGCGATGAAATCCGGGTGACCGGGCGTGTCGATCAGGTTGACGGTCACGTCGTCCAGCACGAAGGAGACGACGGCCGAGCGGATGGTGATCCCGCGTTGCCGCTCCAGTGCCAGGGAGTCGGTGCGGGTGCTGCCCGCGTCGACGCTGCCGAGCCGGTCGGTCACGCCGACGGCGAACAGCAGTCGCTCGGTCAGGCTGGTCTTACCGGCATCGACGTGCGCCAGGATGCCGAGGTTGAGGGTCTTCACGAAGCGTCGTGTCCTTCAGGTAGGTGACAGGTCCCTTCTGGCCGGACATCGACGCAGCGCGCATTACTACTCCCTGAGATCGGTGGTCGTTTCAGGTAGCTCAACAGGCCGGCGTGCGGCGAGCAACCGATTAACCGGGGCATCCACCCACTCGTGGGCCCTATACCTGTGAGTCATGTTCATGACTCACAGGTATGGCGCTCGACCGGGTGCTGCCCGCCGGACCCGACTGCCGCCTCGCGGGCGCGGGCCGGTGCTGGTCTCCGGCAGACTGCCCAGCATGGTGGAGACCTCCGTGCGACTGCTGCGGCTGCTCGCCCTCCTGCAGGGCCACCGTGACTGGTCCGGCGCGGAGCTGGCCGACCGGTTGGCGGTCACCGCCCGCACGGTGCGCGCCGACGTCGAACGGCTGCGGGTGCTCGGCTACCGGATCGAGTCCCGGCCCGGGGTCGCCGGCGGTTATCGGCTCGGCGCGGGGTCTGCCCTGCCGCCGCTGCTGCTCGACGACGACGAAGCGGTGGCGGTGGCCGTCGGCCTGCGGGCGGCGGCGTCCGGCTCGGTGCGCTGCATCGAGGAGACGTCGCTGCGGGCGTTGGCCAAGCTGGAGCAGTCGCTGCCGTCTCGGCTGCGGCACCGGGTGGACGCGTTGCGCACGGCCACGGTCTCCGCCGCGGCCGGTGGCCCGACCGTCGACGCCGAGACGCTCACCGCCGTCTCCACGGCCGTGCATCGCCGCGAGCGGCTGCGCTTCGACTACGCCGGGCACGACGGCACCACCACCGTGCGCGACGTCGAGCCGTACCGGCTGGTCTACACCGGCCGGCGCTGGTACCTGCTGGGCTGGGACACCGACCGGGCCGACTGGCGGACCTTCCGCGCCGACCGCATCCGGCCCCGGGTGCCGACCGGTCCGCGTTTCGCACCCCGCGAGCCGCCCGGTGGCGACGCGGTCGCGCACGTGCTGCGCGGCGTCGGCTCCACAGCCTGGCCGCACCCCGCCCGGGTACGCCTGCACGCGCCGGCCGACCGGATGGCGCAGCGGATCCCCTCCACGGCAGGCCTGCTCGAGGCGATCGACGAGCAGACCTGCCTGCTGCACACCGGCGGGGAGTCGCTGGCCAACCTGGCCGCCTTCCTCGGCACCCTGGAGGTGGACTTCGACGTGCTCGACCCACCGGAGCTGCGCGCCGTGCTGCGGGGCGTCGCCGCTCGATTCGGTCGCGCCGGTCAGGTGTCGTGACGACGGGAGGTTCCGGCGACGGGTCTACGGCTGCGGGACCAGCCGGAACGACTGCGCCGCGGTGCCGTTGCAGGTGTACTGGACGAGCTGGACGCTGTCGGCCGTGGACGCTCCCGGCACGTCGAGGCACTTGCCGCTGTTGCGGTTGACCAACCGGTAGTAGCCGCCGCCCTCCGGCTCGGCCCGCCACTGCTGGTTGTTTCCGCCGCTGTAGGACCAGAGCTGGATGGGCGCCGAGTTGGCGGTCGACACGTTGGTCACGTCGAGCACCTGGGCGCTGTTGTTGCGGTTGTTGATCCGCAGGTAGCCGCCGCTGGTCGGCGGGAACTGGTACTGCTGCGCGGTGCTGCCGTTGCAGGCGTACTGCTGGACGGCGGTGCCGTTCGCGCTGGCGGCGGCCCGTGCGTCGACACACTTGCCGCTGCCCCGGTTGACCACGGTGTGCCAGGCGGTCGGCGAGATGCCGTCGGTCGGCGGGGGCGTCGTCGGGGGGACGGTGCCGGCGCCGGCGAGCCAGTGCAGCCCGTCGATCAACAACCGGTTCTGCTGGGCGCTGTCGAAGGTGGACGACAGCCCGGTGTTGGTGCTGTAGTTCATGGCGTTGTGCCCGAAGTTCGCGTAGAGCATCTTGTACTGCCGGTTGCTCCAGACCAACGGGTAGTAGCCGCCGTACCAGGACTGGTTGGGGTCGGTGCCGACCGGGAAGCTGGACGGGTCGACCGAGGCGAGAATGTCGATGTTGGGGTTCTGCCGCAGGTCGTTGCTCCAGGAGTACCACTCGCTGATCGACGACGAGAACGTCGCCGGGAGGTTCCGGGTGGCGGCGTGGGTACGGTTGTCGGCGCGCAGGGTCACCCGGGTGGGTCCCCAGGTGTTCGTCTGGAACGAGCCGCTGCCGAGGAAGGTGTTGTAGTACCAACTCCAGCTCGACGGGTTCTGGGTGAACGCGCTGACGTGGAAGCCCAGCCACGCCCCGCCGTTGCGCATGTACTGCTCGAACGCGGGACGCTGTGCGGCGGGCGGCGCGTCGTCGAGGAACATGACGACCTGGTACTGGGCCAGGTTCGCGGTGTTCAGCAGGCCCCAGTTGGTGGTCGCCTCCCAGGAGAAGCCGTACTGGGCGGCCGCCTGTGGGAACCAGGCGCGGGCGTCCCGGACGAAGTCGATGTGCGCCGCGTCCCAGGTGCCGTTGTAGAAGGCCAGGACCTTGAACGTCGGAGCGGCCTGTGCGGCGCGCGAGGCGTTGACGGCGATGCCGGCGGTCACCGTGACGATCAGGGCGACCAGCAGCGAGATGATCCGTCTGGCACGGGTGGAGAGTTCTGCGATCACCTGATCGTCCCTTCGGTCGGTGGCCTGGGGACGCGCGCCGCCGCGTCGCTGGAAACCATTTGTTCACAAGGTTTACAGATAGACGAAAGGTTATTCGCTGGGCCCGGGTGGCGTCAATCGCGCGGCGGTGGATCGGGTGGGGTTCCTCCGGCAACGGGTACCCCGATCCGGTGACCAGCCCGGACGCGGTGAACGTCGACCAGCCGCTCGCCGCGGACGTGCCCGCCGCGCCGCACGACGCCAGCGGCGAGCGGGTGCCGACCCGCGACCTGACCGGGCTCGCGCCGGCGGCCCGGCCGGCGCGCCGCTGGACCCCGAACCGGGTGGTGGTCACCCCGGCCGCGCTGGAGCACCCGCACGGACAACGGATCACCGAGCGGGTGCGGGCGCTGGGCATCGAGGTGGAGCGGCTGCGGTCCAACCGGCTGAGCGGCGTACGCGGGCGCACCGACCGCGAGACGTACGCGCGAGCGAGGTCGACCATGGCGATCGTGGTGAGCCCGCCCTCGCGACGCGTCCTGCAACCCATCGCGCCCAGCGCCGACTGGCGCGTCGACTTGGCGGAGGGCTGCCCGGCGCACTGCCAGTACTGCTACCTCGCCGGGTCACTCTCCGGCCCACCGGTGACCCGCGTGTACGCCGACCTCGACGACATCCTGGCCGGGCTGGCCGCGTACGCCGGGAGCGGGACGGTGACCAGCCGCAACGCGCGGCGCGCCGACGAGGGCACCACCTTCGAGGCGTCCTGCTACACCGGTCCCCTCGCCCTGGAGCACCTGACCGGCAGTTGGCTCCGGGCGGTGCAGCACTTCGCGGGCTGGGACGCGCCGGTGCAACTGCGCTGGACCACCAAGTACGCCGACGTGGACAGCTTCGTCGGTCTGCCGCACGCCGGCCGGACCCGGGTCCGGTTCAGCGTCAACTGCGCCCCGGTCAGCGAGCGGTTCGAGGGCGGCACCGCCCGGCTGCCGGACCGGCTCGCCGCGCTGCGCCGGCTCGCTCTGGCGGGCTACCCGGTCGGGCTGACCATCGCGCCGATCATGCCGCTGCCGGACTGGCGGGAACGCTACGGCGAGCTGCTTAACCAGGTCGCCGCGGCGGTCGACGGGGTGCCCGAGCTGGACCTGACCGCCGAGCTGATCACCCACCGGTTCACGCCGGGCAGCAAGGAGGTGCTGCTCGGCTGGTACCCGCGGACCCGGCTGGAGATGGACGAGGAGTCGCGCAGCCGGAAACACGGCAAGTTCGGCGCGGTCAAGTACGTCTATCCACGGGACACGATGGGCGAGCTGCGCGGCTGGTTCGTCGCCGAACTGGCCGCGCGGGTGCCGGCGTGCCGGATCCTCTACTGGACGTGAGCCGCCCGGGCGTCAGCCGACCGAGGATCGGGCGACGGGCGCGGCGAAGTAGGTGTCCGGGTACGGCTCGTCGCGGAAACGGTAGTGCCACCACTCGCGGTCGTAGTTGACGAACCCGCCGTCGGTCATCAACCGCTGCAACAGTCGCCGGTTGTCCCGGGCCGTGCCGGTGATCCGGGGGTCGGCGGTGTGCGCCCGGGCGTCGAAGCAGTCGAAACCGGTGCCCATGTCGATGCTGTTGTCGGCGAAGCGCTGCCCGCGCGGCGCGGTGCAGGCGACCAGCGGCCGTCCGGGATCGTACGGGGGCTGGCTGGCGGCGGGCTCGTCGACCAGGGTCAGGTCCAGGGTGCTGCCCCGGCTGTGCGCGGTGGGCGCCCCGATGTAGCCGTCGGCGAAGAGGCGGCTCTTGGCCACGTCCGGATAGAACTCGGCCTTGGTCTGCTGCTCGCCGGGGCGCTTCGCCCAGGCCACGAAGTCGTCCACCGCAGGCTGCGGCCGGTAGCAGTCGTACACCTTGAGGCTGTGCCCACCGGCCAGCGCGGCGTTCTGGACCCGGCGCAGCGCCTCGGCGGCCTGGTGGGTGAGCAGGCACAGCGGCTCGGGGTAGCCGCTGATCGGCCGGCCGACGAAGTTGTGCGCGCCGGCGTACCGGATGTCGGCGTGGATGCGGGGGTCGAGGTCGGTCAGCACCACGAACCCCGGCAGCCGGGCGGCGGCGGACCGGGCAGGGCTCGACGGGACGGGGCTCGACGACGCCGGCACCGCGACCGTGGGCTCCGGGCGGGGCTCCGGCCGCGAGCAGCCGCCGAGCAGCGTGACGAGCGCCAGTACGACGGCGCCGCCCACCCGTCCTGACCTGCGCACCCGTCCTGTCTATCAGGCCCGGCCGGGGCTCCGCGCCGGATCAGCGTCCGGCCGCCGGCCGAGCGGGCCCTCGCCCTCGCCCAGGTGCTCGCCGAGGAAGCGCAGCGCCGCCTCGTCGTCGTCGATGCCGCCGGCCTCGTGGCCGTTGTACCGCCACACCGACAGCTCGGTCGGGCCGGCGTGGGCGTTGACGGCGGCGTAGACCGTCGACGGCGGCACGATGTCGTCCATCAACGCCACCGAGTAGCGCGCCGGCCGGCGGCAGCGCCGGGCGAAGTTCACCCCGTCGACGTACGCGAGGGTGGTCAGCACCCGCTCCTCGGCGTCCCGGTGGATCGCCAGGTAGTCGCGGATCTCCCGGTACGGGCGGGCGTCGGTGGCGACCACCGCACGCGGGATGTCACAGAGGAACGGCACGAAGGCCACCACCGCCCGCAGGCCGGGTGCCAGCGCTCCGGCCGCGAGCGCCAACCCGCCGCCCTGGCTGTGCCCGAGCACCGCCACGCGGGTCGGGTCGACCACCGGCAGGGTCCGGACGGCGTCCACCGCCCGGACCGCGTCGGTGATCAGCCGCCGGTAGTAGTACGTGCGCGGGTCGGCGATGCCCCGGGTGGCCACCCCGGGCGCCTCCGGGCCGGCGGCGCCTGGGTCCGGGGTGTCGCCCCGACTCCAGCCCGACCCCTGCCCCCGGGTGTCCATCTGCAGGTGCGCGAACCCGGCCGACGCCCAGAGCAGGTTCTCCAGCGGGTGCCCCCGCCCGCCGCCGTAACCGGCGTACTGGACCAGGGTCGGCAGCGCCGTGCCGGCCCCACGGGGCACCCGCAGCCAGGCCCGCACCGGCTGGCCGGCGAAGCCCGCGAAGGTCACGTCGAGCACGTCGATGCCGGCCAGCCCGCTCGCCACCGGCTCGGCCCGTACCGGCCAACCGGCGTCCCGGGCCTCCGCCAGGGTGCCGGCCCAGAACTGGTCGAAGTCCGCGGGCTCCCGCACCGCGCTGCGGTAGCCGCGCAGCTGCTCCTCGGGCAGGTCGGTGTACACGACGCTCAGACGGTCGGGTGGACGGTGAACAGCGGATGCATCCGTCGGGTGTGGTCCAGCTGCCGTGCCGGGCCGGTCAGCGCGACCGCCGCCACCAGCCGGGGTTGCGTGCTGGACGAGCCGAGGCGCAGCTCCAACGCCCCCGGCTCGATCACCCGTCGACCGTTCCGCCCGGTGAACGAGAACAGATCGGCCGGCACGCTCACCTGGATCCGGCAGCCCGCGCCGGCGTCCAGCGGCACCCGCAGGTAGCCGATCAACCGCTGCACCGGCTGCACCACCGAGGCCACCGGGTCGTGCGCGTAGAGCTGCACCACCTCGCTGCCCCACCGGTCGCCGCTGTTGCGCAGCGTGAAGGCCAGCCGCAGCTCGCCATCGGTCTCCGCCACCGCCTGTTCGACCGCCAGCTCCGACCAGTCGAACCGGGTGTAGCTGAGCCCGTGCCCGAACCCGTACGCCGGGGTGGGGTCCAGGTTGGAGACGTCGGTGGCATGCCCCAGCCGGGCGGCGAGGTAGGTGGTGGGCTGGCCGCCGGGGCTGCGGGGCACACTGACCGGCAGGCGCCCCTGCGGCTCGACCCGCCCGCTGAGCAGCCCGGCGATCGCCGTGGGCCCCTCCTCGCCGGGGAAGAAGGACTGCACGATGGCCGCCGCCTCGTCGACCGCCCGGCCCAGCGCGTACGGCCGGCCGGCGATCAGGGCGACCACCACCGGCGTGCCGGTGTCCAGCAGCGCGTCCAGCAGGTGCTGCTGCGCCCCCGGCAGGGCCAGCGACTCGGCGTCGCAGCCCTCGCCGCTGGTGCCCTGACCGAACAGCCCGGCCCGGTCACCGAGCGCCACGATCACCACATCGGCGCTCCGGGCCGCCTCGGCGGCCGCGGCGACACCGCCGGTGTCCGGGTCGTCGATGCCCACGCCGACCTCGACGACCATCTCGCTCGCCGGGAACTCGCCGGCCAACGCCTGTGCCAGCGTCGGCAGCTCGATGCCGGCCGGCAGCTCCGGGTGGCGGGACCCGACGTGCACCGGGAACGAGTAGCAGCCCAGCGCCGCCGCCGGACTCCCGGCCTGTGGGCCGATCACCGCGATCCGCGCCGGCCCGGCGAGCGGCAGGGTGCCGTCGTTGCGCAGCAGCACGATGGCCTGCTCGGCCACCTCCCGGGCGAGCGCCCGGTTCGCCGGCGAGTCCAGGTCGACGGTGCCACGCACGGCGTCGGGGTCGGAGACGTCGACGCCGTCGAGCGCCGGCGGCACCGGGTTCCAGTCCGGGTCGAGGAGCCCGAGCTGCGCCTTCTGCAGCAGCACGCGGCGCACCGCCCGGTCCACCAGCGCCTCGGGCACCTGCCCGGCGGCGATCGCGTCCCGCAGCGGCTGACCGAACGTCTTCACCGTGGGCAGCTCGATGTCCACCCCGGCGGCGAGCGCGGCCCCGGCCGCCTCGCCCCAGCCGCCGGCCACGCCGTGCAGGGTGTGCAGGAAGGCGATGCCGAAGTAGTCGGCGACCACCGTGCCGGTGAACCCCCAGGTCTCCCGGAGCAGGCCGGTGAGAAGCTCCTCGTCGGCCGCCGACGGCATCCCGTCGGTGTCGGTGTAGGCGTGCATCACCGATCGCGCGCCGCTCTCGCGGACCGCCATCTCGAACGGCAGCAGCATCACGTCCGCCCGCTCCCGTGGGCCCATGCCGACCGGTGCGAGGTTGCGCCCGGCCCGGGAGGCGGAGTAGCCGACGAAGTGCTTCAGGGTGGCCACCACGCCCGCGGACTCCAGCCCCTGGATGTACGCGGCGGCAACCGTCCCCACCAGGTACGGGTCCTCGCCGACGGTCTCCTCGACCCGTCCCCAGCGAGCGTCGCGGACCACGTCGAGCACCGGCGCGAGCCCCTGGTGCACGCCGAGGCGGCGCATGTCGGAGCCGATCATGGCGGCCATCCGCCGGATCACGGTGGGGTCGAAGGTGGCTCCCCAGGACAGCGGCACCGGGTACGCGGTGGCGCCCCAGGTCGCGAAGCCGGCCAGGCATTCCTCATGGGCGAGCGCGGGGATGCCGAAGCGGTTGGCGGCGGTGATCCGTTGCTGGCTCCGCAGCAACGACAGCGCGCCGAGCGCCGGGTCGACCGGTGCGGTGCCGAACGGCCGGGTCAGCTGGCCGAGCCCGGTCTCCAGCAGCGCGTCGAGGTCGACCGCCTCCTCCATCTCGTGCTGGTAGGGCGCCACCTCACCGCCGTCGGCGGAGGCCCCGACCCACACGCCGTAGAGCTGCGAAATCTTCTCCGCCAGGGTCATGGCGGCGACCAGGGCGTCGACACGGGTGGTCAACGCCTGCGTCGGGTCGTTCCAGGTCGCGGTGCTTTGTTCGATGTCCAGCGTCACGTTGTCGGTCACTTTCCTCCGACGCCCATCGGCCCCCGTACGAGGGGCCGCCGGGCGAACAGGTAGACGGTTATGCGGTGTTTCGACTCTCTGCGCGTACCGGTGCCGCTCAGCCCTTCACCGCGCCCTGCAGGCCGCCGACGATCTGCTTCTCGGCGAAGGTGAAGAAGAGAAGTGCCGGCAGCATCGCCAGCGAGGTGAACGCGAGGATTCCGGCGGTGTCGGAGGTGTACTGGCTGGAGAAGTTCTGCACGCCCAGCGGCAGGGTGTGCAGGTCGGCGTCGCCGAGCACGAGCAGTGGCAGGAGGAAGGCGTTCCAGCTCGCCACGAACGCGAGAACCCCGACGGTGACCAGCGCGGGCCGGGACAGCGGCAGCATGACGCGCCAGAGGAAACCGAGCCGGCCCGCGCCGTCGATCGCTGCGGCGTCCTCCAACTCACGGGGTACGGCGGCCAGGAAGGGACGCAGGATCACGATCGTGAGCGGCAGCGAGAAGGCGATCTGCGGGAGCATCACCGCGTAGTAGGAGTTGATCAGGTTGAGGTCACGCAGCATCAGATAGAGCGGCAGGATCGCCGCCCCGGCCGGGAAGAGCAGACCGAGGGTGAAGAAGGTGTAGAGCGCCTCCCGGCCGCGGAAGCTGTAGCGGGCGAGCACGAACGCGGCGCAGACGCCGAGCAGCACGACGCCGAGCGTCGTACCCAGGGAGATCACCGCGCTGTTGAACGCCTGCTGCCAGAAGTCGCTCCGCGTCAGCACCCTGGCGTAGTTGTCCCACACCCAGGGATCGGGCAGCCCCGCCGGGTCCGCGATGATCTGCGGGGTGGTGCGGAAGCCGCCGACGATCACGTAGACCACCGGGGCGATGGAGACGGCGGCGATCGCGAGGGCCAGCCCGTAGGTCAGCGGATTGCCCCACGAGAACGGACGGCGGTGCGGCGACGAGGGGGACGTCAGCGCGTTCTCGGCCACGGTCAGTTCCTCCTTCCGGTGACGGCGCCCTCGATGTCGCGACGGAGGAGAAAGCGCTGGAACAGCAGCGCCGCGATGAACGAGATGACGAACAGGATCACGGCCACCGCGTTGCCGTAGCCCCAGAGCCGGGCGAAGAAGCCGTTGTCCACCATGTAGGTGGCCATCGTGGCCGAGGCTCCGAGCGACCGGACCGCGGGCACCGAGGTCACCCAGATCACGTCGAAGACCTGCAACGAGCCGATCATCGACAGGAACATCCAGATCCGGATCGTCGGGCCCAGCAGCGGGAGCGTGACGTGGCGCTGGGTCTGCCACCAGCTCGCGCCGTCGATCGCGGCGGCCTCGGTCAGCTCGGGCGGCACGTTCGACAGCCCGGCGAGCAGGAGAATGATCGCGAAGCCGACGTACTTCCAGGTGAGGACGACCAGCAGCGTCCAGATGACGATGTCGAGGTCGGCGAGCCACGCCTGGACCAGGCTGCCCAGACCGATCTGCCGCAGCAGCACGTCGATGGTTCCGCCGCCGGTGAGGATCAACTTCCACATGATGCCGACGGTGACTTCGGCGAGGACGTACGGCACGAACACCAGGAGCCGGAACACGGTGCGGCCGCGGAAGCGACGGTTGAGCAGCAGGGCCACGGCCAGGGCGATGGGGCCCTGGAGCAGCAGCGAGCCGAACACGATGATGGCGTTGTTGCGCAGCGCGTCCAGGAAGATCGGGTCCTGAAAGGCGAGGATGTAGTTGTTGATTCCGACGAACTCGGTGGGCGGCCCGACCCCGCGCCAGCGGAAGAGGCTGTAGTAGACCGCGAAGCCCATCGGCACCAGCACGAACATCACGTAGACGGCGACCGCCGGTGTGGTGAGCCCGATGATCTCGTACCACTTGCGTCTGGTCTCGGCAGCGCGGGACGACGGGCGTCGGGCGGCCGGGGGGCCCGCCGGCGGCGCGGACGCGCCGCCGGCGGGGCTGAGGGTCGGGTTGGTGGAGGTCACTTCTTCGCGGCCGCCTTCATCGCGTCGACGACCTTCTCCGGGGAGCCGTTGCCGGCGAAAATGGCGATGACCGCGTCGTTCATCGCGTTGCCGACGGTGCTGCCGAAGGCCGTGTCCAGCCAGAGCTGCACATACGTCGCACCGGAGGTGGCCTCCAGGATGGACTTCAGGGACGGGTCGGCCACGCCGGCCTCCGCACCCTTGGCTACGGGCAGGCCGGTGCCGGTCGCGGCGAAGCCCTTCTGCACCTCGGGGCTCACGATGTACTTGAGGAACTCGACGCACTCGGCCGGGGCGCTCTTGGCGCAGGCGAACCCGTCGCCGCCGCCGAGAGCCGCCTTCGGGTCACCGGCGGAGCCGGTGATCGCCGGTACGGGGAACCAGCCGAGGAACTTCGTGAGGGCTTGCGGGTCCTCCGCGACGGTCTCCAGGGTGCCCCTGTTCCAGTCGCCCATCAGCTCCATCGCGGCCTTGCCGTTGGCGACCAGCCCATTGGCGCTGGTCGGGTCGTTCTGGCCCGGCGTCGCGATGAAGTTCGGCTGGAACGGGTTGGTGCCGATGAAGGTCTTCAGGTCCTGGCCCGCCTTGACGAAGCACGGGTCGTCGAAGACCAGGTCGACGGACGCCTTCTTGAGCGTGTCGACCGAGCAGGCACGCAGCGCGAAGTTGTACCACCAGTGCGCGGCGGGCCACTTGTCACCGGCGCCCAACGCGATCGGGATGACCTTGATGGCCTTGAGCTTGGTGACCGCCTGGTTGAGCTCCTCGAAAGTGGTCGGAGGAGCGGTGATGCCCGCTTTCGCGAACATTTCCTTGTTGTACCAGATGCCCTCGATCCCCATCCGGTACGGCAGGCCGTACTGCTTGCCGTCCACCTGCCAGATCTCGGTCGCGCTGCCGATGTTGGCGACCTCGTCCTTGACCTGACCGGTGATGTCCTTGAGGTAGTCGGCCTCCACCTGCTCACGCATCTCGCCGCCACCCCACGCCTGGAAGATGTCCGGCGGGTCGCTGGTCAGCAGCGCGGCGGGGAGCCGGGTGCGCTGGAGTTGGTTGGTCTCGATCGCCTCGATCTGGATCGTGACGGTCGAGTGCAGTGCGGAGAAGTCCTTCGCGACCTTCTCCCAGTACGTCTTGCCAGGTCCGTCCTGGGAGGCGTTGTGCCACCAGGTCAGGGTCACCGGGTTCTTGTAGAGCTCGTTCTCGGCGGGTGCGTCGCTGTCGCCGCCGTTACACCCGGCGACGAGCAGTGCGGTGGTCATCAACAGCGCCAGGGTGGCGCCCGCGCGGTGCTTCATCGCCATCGACACGTCTCCTCGACTAGCAGTGGCGGTAATTAGGTGCGGCGAGTTTTGCAGTCCCCGCAACGGGGTGTCAACCGTTGTCGATAACGTTTTCGATTCCCTTGCGACGCCTCCCAGGTGGCCCTCTATCATCGTCGGCGTGACCTTCCCCGAGCGTGTCAAGATGTCGGACGTGGCCCGTACGGCCGGCGTCTCGGTGGCGACCGTGTCGAAGGTCGTCAACGGTCGCTACGGCGTGGCGCAGGCGACCGTGGAGCGCGTCCGGGAGGTCATCCACCAGCTCGGCTACGAGGCCAGCCTGGGAGCGCAGAGCCTGCGCAGCCACCGGACGAACGTCCTGGGCATCCTGGTCGCCGAGTTCGAGCCGTTCTCGACCGAGCTGCTCAAGGGCGCGTCGAAGGAGGTCGCCGGCACCGGCTACCAGCTGCTGGCCTACTCCGGCGGCGACGGCGACGGCACGGCCGTCGGCTGGGAGCGGCGCTCGCTGGCCCGCCTGTCCGGGACGCTCATCGACGGGGCCGTGATCGTCACGCCGACGGTGGTCGAGACCCAGCAGGGCTTCCATGTCGTGGCCGTCGACCCCCACACCGGCCCGTCGGGGCTGCCCACCGTCGACTCCGACAACTTCGCCGGCGCGGTGCTCGCGACCAACTACCTGCTGTCGCTCGGTCACCGCCGCATCGGCCACATCAGCGGTCGCCCCGACCTCGAGTCGGCGCGCCTTCGCGAGGCCGGCTTCCGCCGGGCCATGACCGACGCGGGCGTCGTGGTCGACGAACGACTCGTCCGCGTCGGCGGTTTCCGGGTCGAGAGCGCCGCCGCCACGGCCGCCGAACTGCTGGCACTGCCCGACCGGCCGACCGCCGTCTTCGCCGGCAACGACCTCTCCGCGATCTCCACGATGGACGTCGCCCGGTCCATGGGCCTGACGGTGCCCGATGACCTGTCCGTGATCGGCTTCGACAACATCCCTGAGTCGGCGCTGGTCACCCCGCAGCTCACCACGATCGCGCAACCCCTGCAGCGCATGGGCGCCGAGGCGATGCGGCTGCTCATGGACCTCGTCGGCGGCATCGAACGCGACCCGCACGTCCGGCTGCCGACCGAACTGGTCGTCCGGTCCTCCTGCGCCCCGTGCACGCCCTCCCCCGGGCCCGATCGGCCGCCGTCGGCCGCCGGTACGGCGAGCGGCTGAGCGGCTGAGCGGCGAGGTCACGGGTGCCGCGCCGGGCCCGGCGACGCGCCGGCCCGTGCCGACCAGCCGGACTTCCGGGATTTCTCCGCAACTTCCCGGCACACGGCGGCGATGCGCCCTGTCGCCAGCCCCCGGTCCGTGCGGCAAGATGACCGATGGGACGGGCACGCTGCTCCTGGGCATCCCGGCGTCGGCGTCCGGCCCGCCCCCGAAAGAACAAAGGAGACGCGGGTGGACGCGGACGACGGACGCAGGGTCACCATCAGCGCCATCGCGCGAGAGGCCGGAGTCTCGGTGCCGACCGTGTCCCGGGTGCTCAACGGCCGCTCGGACGTGGCCCCCGGCACCCGGGAACGGGTCGAGGAGTTGCTGCGCCACCACGGCTACCGGCGTCGCGCCAGCCGCACGGTCCAGCGCGCCGGCCTGGTCGACCTGGTCTTCAACGACCTGGACAGCCCCTGGGCCGTGGAGATCATCCGCGGGGTCGAGGACGTCGGGCACGCCGCCGGCGTGGGCACCGTGGTCTCCGCGATACACCGACAGTCCACCGCCGCCCGGCAGTGGCTGCAGAACCTGCGCGCCCGGGCCACCGACGGCGTCATCTTCGTGACCTCGCACGTCAGCCCGCCGCTCTACGCCCAGTTGCGGCGGCTCAACGTGCCCGTGGTGGTGGTCGACCCGGCCGGCGTGCCCGCCACCGACGTGCCCACCATAGGAGCCACCAACTGGGCCGGCGGGCTCGCCGCGACCGAGCACCTGCTCTCGCTCGGGCACCGGCGGATCGGGTTCGTGGCCGGGCCGACGCACCTGCTGTGCAGCCGAGCCCGGCTGGACGGCTACCGGGCCGGGCTGGAGGCCGTGGGCCTGCCGCTGGAGGAACACCTGCTCCGACCCGGCGACTTCTACCACGCGTCCGGCTTCGCCGCCGGGTCCTCGCTGCTGGACCTCGACGAGCCGCCGACGGCGATTTTCGCGGCGAGCGACCAGATGGCGTTCGGCGTCTACGAGGCGATCCGGCAACGGGGCCTGCTGGTCCCGGGCGACGTCAGCGTGGTCGGCTTCGACGACCTGCCCGAGGCGCGGTGGGCGTCACCGCCGCTGACCACTGTGCGGCAACCGCTGGTCGAGATGGGTCGGCTGGCCGCGCGGACCGTCCTGCGGCTCGCCCAGGGCGAGGCCATCGACTCCCCCCGGGTGGAACTCGCCACCGAGTTGGTCGTCCGGGACAGCACCGCCGCCCCGCCGACCGGGTCACCCGGCCGGTCGTGACGGTCGGAATCGTGTCGGACACCGGTTTCGCCGGTTCCGGTTCGGCTCCCGAAAGTTCCGGTTTCCGGCGACTGTTTGCGGGCCAGCGACGGCGAACTGCCGACGGGTACCCCCGGCGGTTCGGGCACGACACGCTGGCGCGGTGAGCGACCCGGGGCCGCCCACCGCGCCGAACGGTCAGTGGTGGTGGTGCGAGCGGACGGCCCGGCGGATGTCCACCGGCAGCGCCGGTGCGCCGTCGACCGGCGCCGGGTCCTCGGCGGTCGGCGCCACTCCCCCGGCGGCGATCCGGTCGAGGGTGGCCAGCCCGGCCGCGTCCACCTCGCCGAAGATCGTGTAGTTGGGGCGCAGCGCGGAGTTGGCGTAGACCAGGAAGAACTGGCTGCCGTTGGTGTCCGGCCCGGCGTTGGCCATGGCCAGCACGCCTCGTTCGTAGACCCGGCGTTCCCCGGTCGGGTCGGTGGGCGCGGGCGGCAGGTCGGTCGGCAGTTCGTCGCGGTACCGGTAACCCGGACCGCCCTCGCCGGTGCCGGACGGGTCACCGCACTGCAGCACACTCAGCGTGGGGTACGCGGTGAGCCGATGGCACGACGTGCGGTCGTAGAAGCGCTTGCGAACCAGGTGCAGGAAGCTCTGCACCGTGCACGGTGCGGCCTCCCGGTCCAGGGTCAACCCGATCGGCCCGTGGTTCGTGGAGAGGGTGACCCGGACGGTGCCCCGGTCCGGCGTACGCCGCGGGTCGGGCGGCAGGGGCACCGGCCGGGCAGCCGGCTCGTCGGGCGTCTCGGCGTACGCGCACGGCCCGTGCGTCGTGCGCGGTGGGCGGGTGGCGGCATCGGCGGCGGACGCGGTCACCGCGTCCGCCGTCGCGCGCGGCGCGGCGACGGCGGTGGCGGACGCGCCGGCGACGAGCGCGCCGGCGAGCACCGTCACCCCCGCGAGGCGGTTCAGTACGCGCACCGGCCGGCGGGGTGCCGCCACGCCGGACCGCGGTTCGAGTTCACTCGACAAGGGATCCTCCTGGACTCGTGGTGCCAGAAAGACCGGAGTCTATGGATGTCGGGGCCGGTTGTCGATCCGTCAGGGCAGCCGGCGACGGCGGCGCCACAGCAGCCCGCCCAGCAGCAGCACGCCCGCGCCGCCCAGCGCCGTAACCGACCAGAGCCACCCCGACCCGGAGCGCACCGGACCGCTGGCCGCCGCCGGCCGGGGCGCGCCGGGCGCGGCCAACTCAGACGGCGCGGCCGACGGCGTCGCCATCAGCTCGCCCGGCTCGACCAGCCGGCCGACGGCGGCGTCGCGGGGCAGCGTGAAGCCCCAGTCCATCAGGGCCGCGCCCTGCTCCCAGCCGCGCATCGGCGCCGGCTCGGCGCCCAGCAGGGTCACCACCAGCCGCCGCCCGTCACGCTGCGCCGCCCCGACATAGGTGTGCCGGGCCAGATCGGTGAAGCCCGTCTTGCCGCCGAGCGCACCCGGGTACCGGTAGATGAGCTGGTTCTCGTTCTGGATCTGGAAACCCTTGGTGCGCTGCTTCGGCTGGGCCGGGATCTGCGTCTGCTCGGTGAGCGCGTACCGGCGGAAGGTCGGCTCGGCGAAGCAGGCCCGGGCGATCAGCGCCAGGTCGTACGCACTGGTGAACTGCCCCTTGCCGTCCAGCCCGGAGGGGGTGACCGCGTGCGTCTGGAGCGCGCCGAGCCGGTGCGCCTGCTCGTTCATGGCGCGTACCCCGCCGACCGCGCCGTCCGCCCCGCCGCCCAGCCGGGCCAGCACGTTCGCCGCCTCGTTGCCCGAGTTGAGCAGCAGCCCCAGCCAGACCGTCTCGACGCTGTACCGGCCCCCTTCGACCAGACCGACGGCGGAGGATCCGGGCTCGATGTCCATGTCCGCCGCGGTGACGGTGACCGTCTGCTTCGGATCCAGCCGGGGCAGCATCGTGGCCGCCAGCAGCAGCTTCTGCACGCTGGCCGGGGTGCCGTACTCGTGCGGTCCGCAGCCACCGAGCACCTGGCCGGTGTCCAGGTCGGCGACCAGCCACGAGGTGGCGGTGACCGCCGGTGGCGCGCCGACGCCGGCCGGCACGACCAGGCCGCTGGTGTCCAGCCCGGCGCCGCCGACCACCCGCTGCTCGGGCACGGCGGGCGGGGGCGAGGGCCGGGGCGGCCGGGACACCGCAGGGGCCGGCACCGTGGGGCACCGCACGGCCGTCGCGGTGGGGGCGCCCGTGGCGGCGGTGACCGGCGCCGGAGCGAGCAGGACGGCGGACGCCGTGACCGCCAGCAGCGCAGCTCTCATAGGCCCGACCCTAGCCAACAAGATCGCTCGGTGGGTCCGGTTGGCCTGCCGACCATCTGGCCGCGCCACGATCGCTCAGGTAGTCGTGCAGCGCGGCACTCCCCCGAAGCCGACGCAGGCTGCGGGCGTGCAGCTCCTGCTCACGGCGGCCCAGCTCGGCGCGGACCCGCTGCGCACTGCCGGTGGTGCGCAGCTCGCCCAGCACCGCCTCAATGATCTCGAACGGGTAGGCGCCCCGGCGCAGCAGCGCCACGACCTGCGCGGCCCGCAGCTCGGCCTCGTCGTACACCCGGTACTTCGTGCCCGGCGTGCGGCCCGGCCGGAGCAGGCCGCGCTCCTCCCACAGCCGTAGCTGCGAGGTGCGGACCCCGACCAGGGCAGCGACCTCGCCGATGCGGGCGCCACGGCGTGGCGCCGGTCGGACCGCCGGCGGGCTGCCCAGCACCGTCTCGAAGGCGCCGAGCACCCGGCGGATCTCGGCGCGCTCCCGGTCCAGTTCGGCATGGCCGCCGTCGAGCGCCGCCAGGGCCGCCGGCAGGTCACCCCGGTGCACCGCCGCCATGATCTCCCGGGTACGGCTCCAGCCATGTCCCTCGGCCAGCCGCCGCGCCACGGTCAGCGCCCGGGCGTGCTCGGGCGTGAAGATCCGATAGCCGCTCGCGGTGCGCCGCACCGGCGGCAGCACGCCCACCTCGACGTAGTTGCGCACCTGCTGCACCGAGATCCCGACGGTCGCAGCCAGGTCCACGGCACGCAGGCGGTCCTTCGGCGCGCTGTCCACGCCGGCCACCGTACCGGTTGTCACGTGATTTGAGACTTTGCAGGGCGTTCCGCCGCGCCTCCCGGCTGAATCTCGGCAGAAGCCTCTATGGGGTTGTGAATGAGACAATGTAATCCGTCAGCCCGGCGGGGCCTTCCCTGCCACGATCTCGTGAAGGGTTCGCATGTCGCAGCCAGCATGGTCCGTCGCCGACGGCCACGACATCATCGAGGTACGCGGAGCGCGGGAGAACAACCTCGCCAGCGTCTCGGTCGACATCCCCAAGCGCCGGTTGACCGTCTTCACCGGTGTCTCCGGCTCGGGCAAGTCGTCGCTCGTCTTCGGCACCATCGCCGCCGAGTCCCAGCGCCTGATCAACGAGACCTACAGCGCCTTCCTCCAGTCGTTCATGCCCAACCTCAACCGGCCGGACGTCGACTCGCTGCGCAACCTCGGCGCCGCCATCGTGGTCGACCAGGAGCGGATGGGGGTCAACTCCCGCTCCACCGTGGGCACCGCCACCGACGCGTACGCGATGCTGCGGATCGTCTTCAGCCGGCTCGGCCAACCGTCCGTGGGCGGCGCGGGCGCGTTCAGCTTCAACCTGGCCGAGGGGATGTGCCCGACCTGCGAGGGGCTGGGCCGGGTCTCCGACCTCGACGTGAACGAGCTGGTGGACGTCGAGCGCTCACTCAACGGCGGCGCGATCACGGTGCCGAACTTCGCGGTCGACTCCTGGTACTGGCAGACCATCGTCTCCTCCGGCCTGTTCGACCCGGACGCCAAGCTCCAGGACTACACCCCCGAGCAGTGGCAGGACCTGCTCTACAAGCCGGCCACGAAAATCAAGATGGGCAGCAACAACTGGACGTACGAGGGTCTGGCGGTCAAGGTCAAGCGGCTCTACCTCGCCAAGGACCGCGAGTCGATGCAGGGGCACATCCGGGCCTTCGTCGACCGGGCGGTCACCTTCACCACCTGCGCGGCCTGCGGCGGCACCCGGCTCAACGCGGCGGCCCTGTCCTCGCGGATCGCCGGCCGCAACATCGCGGACTGCTCGGCCATGCAGATCAGCGACCTGGCCGAGTTCGTCCGGGCCGTCGACGACCCGGCGGTGGCGCCGCTGATCGCCAACCTGCGGGACCTGCTGGATTCGCTGGTCGAGATCGGGCTGGGCTACCTCAGCCTGGACCGGGAGTCGGCCACCCTTTCCGGCGGTGAGGCGCAGCGGGTGAAGATGGTCCGCCACCTCGGCTCCAGCCTCTCCGACGTCACGTACGTCTTCGACGAACCGACCGTCGGCCTGCACCCGCACGACATCGCCCGCATGAACGACCTGCTGCTGCGACTGCGGGACAAGGGCAACACGGTGCTGGTCGTGGAGCACAAGCCGGAGACCATCGCCATCGCCGACCACGTCGTCGACCTCGGCCCCGGCGCCGGCGCCGACGGTGGGCGGATCTGCTTCACCGGCGACGTCCCCGGCCTGCGCCGCTCCGCCACGCTCACCGGACGGCACCTGGACCACCGGGTGACCCTGCGCGACGAGGTACGCCCACCGGCCGGGCAGCTCGCCATCCGCCACGCCGACCTGCACAACCTGCGCGACGTGGACGTGGACATCCCGCTCGGAGTCCTCACCGTCATCACCGGCGTGGCGGGCTCCGGCAAGAGCTCACTGATCCACGGGTCGTTGCGCGGCCGGACCGGGGTGGTGATCGTGGACCAGTCCCCGATCCGCGGGTCGCGACGCAGCAACCCGGCCACCTACAGCGGGCTGCTCGACCCGATCCGCGCCGCCTTCGCCAAGGCCAACGGGGTCAAGGCGGCGCTGTTCAGCGCCAACTCCGAGGGTGCCTGCCCGGCCTGCAAAGGGATCGGGCTGATCTACACGGACCTGGCGATGATGGCCGGCGTGGCGAGCGTCTGCGAGCGGTGCGAGGGCCGGCGGTTCACCGACGAGGTGCTCACGTACACGCTGCGCGGCAAGAACATCAGCGAGGTGCTGGCCATGTCGGTCACCGAGGCGCACGCGTTCTTTCCCAGCGGGCCGGCGCACCTCATCCTCGGCCGGCTTGTGGACGTCGGGCTGGGCTACCTCAGCCTCGGCCAGCCGCTGACCACCCTCTCCGGCGGGGAGCGGCAGCGGCTCAAGCTCGCCATCCACCTTGCGGAGAAGACCAGCACGTACGTGCTGGACGAGCCGACTACCGGCCTGCACCTGGCCGACGTGGACCAACTGCTGGCCCTGCTGGATCGGATGGTCGACGCCGGCAACACGGTGATCGTCATCGAGCACCACCAGGCGGTCATGGCGCACGCGGACTGGCTCATCGACCTGGGACCGGGCGCCGGGCACGACGGCGGACGCATCGTCTTCACCGGCACGCCCGCCGAACTGGTCGCCCGGGGCGACACGCTCACCGCCGACCACCTACGCGAGTACGTCACTGAGCCGGCGGTGATCGCCCAGGGATAGGTGCACGTGCCACCTCCGGCGGCGCCAGCGTTGGTCGGGTGGGCGCGTGGCGGCTAGCGCTCGGGGCCGGTGGGCGCGTGGCCGGTGGGCGCTTGGCGGGTGGCGCTCGGGGCGGTGGTGATCAGGCGATGCGGCGCAGCCAGCGCCGCTGCCACGGGGTCTCCACCGCCTTCGGGTGGTAGCCCGCCCGTACCCACGGCACCGCCCGGTCGGCCGGGAGCCCGTCGAGGATCGCCAGCGCGGCCAACGCCGTACCGGTGCGCCCCACCCCGCCCCGACAGGCCACCTCGACGCGCTCACCGTCGTGGGCGCGTCGCAGCGTCGCCCGCAGGGCGTCGAGCGCGTCCGCCCGATCGAGCGGTATCCAGAAGTCGGGCCACCGGATCCGCCGGTGTGGCCACGCCGGTTCCGGGCCGGGGGCCAACAGCAGGGCGAAGTCGGCGGGTGAGGCGACCTCGGCGGCGATGCGCCGTCCGCGCACCGTCGCCCCGCTGGGCAGGACGAGCACACCCGACTGCTCGGACCAGGGCTGAGCGACAGTCACCTCAGCATTGTGCCGCCAACGGGGTCTGGCCATCGTCCCCGCCCGTCACCAGTGGACGGGCACAGACAGCGCACCCGCCGGTCGCCCGAGGGGACGGGGCACAGACAGCGCCGCCCCTGGCTGGTGGCTGGGGGCGGCGTTGGTGTCGGTGTGCAGGTCGCCTCTCGGCGAGTGGCGCGACGCGGTTCCAGCCGAACGGTATTCCGCGAGGGCGATATTAGGTGAGGCCCGGGGACACTGGATCACACCGACACTGTCCACAACCAGCCGCGGCCCGACCTTGTTCCCCCACCCGGCGCCCCCGCCGTGACCTGCGAATCTTGGACAGTTTCCGTTCGCGGGTGACGGGAACTGTCCAAGATCTGGTCGTGTCGTGGGTATGCCGCTGGCCGGCACCCCGGGTGGGGGTGCCGGCCAGCGGTCAGTGTGGTGCGGTGGGGTCAGCTGTTCCAGTGCTTGGCGACCAGGTCGGTGGCCTGCTGCTCCCACTGGGCGTAGGCATCCGGGTAGGCCGAGACCTGCACGGTCTGCGCGGCGTCGGTCAACGCCATGTCCTGCCACCCGTCAACCTGCTTCAAACCCTTGAGGAACGCGGTGGTGGAGTACTCGGGGTTGGTGATCTGCTCCGGCGTGCCCCAACCCGAGGTCGGGCGCTGCTGGAACAGGCCCAGCGAGTCATGGTCGTTGGCGTCGCCGAGGTGACCCAGGTTCTCCAGCTTCGACTCCTGCAGACTCGTGGCGATCGAGATGACCGCGGCCCGCTCAGGCAGACCGGCCTTCTTCGTCGCGGCGATGATCGCCTTCACGTTGCCGGTCTGCTCGTCGTTGAGGTCGATGTGCGACTGCGCGCCCTGCACCTTGGCCGTCTGCACGGCCACGGCGACCGGCTTGCCCTCGGCGGGGGTGGCGGCGTGCGCGGCGATCGGACCGGCGAACACACCACCGGCGAACGCGAGACCAGCAACAGACAGCATGCTCTTACGAATGATCGTGTTCATGAGGGGGTCAGCTCCTTCAGGGGGGTAGACACCCACACGCCCCGGGGGGACGGCGCAAGGGTGCGAGCACCTCGTCCGGCGCTTTCAACTGCATGGGGGAAAGTCATCGGTCGGCGGCCTACGGGCGGGGGCTCGTGGCGCCGGGTCTGTGTGTAACGACTGCCGGGCCGGGGGCATTCCGGGGGGGTGGCCCATCCATCGGCACCCCGGTGAGCGGGGGCTCCGTTCCAGCGGCCCCGGGTGAGGGGGTGCTGGTGCGGTCGGTCAGGGGTCTGCAACGACCGGCCACCTGCGGGCATTCCAACCCGGGCCCGGCCGCCATCCCAACCCCAGAGGGGCGGGGTGCGGGGCCGTGGTGCTGTGACCGTCAGGGTGTGTAACGACCCCCGGCCCGCCACGATTCCACCCCACGAGTGCACCCGGTCACAGGCCGGAGTCACCCGAATACCGGACATTCGACGCGGAGATTGCCGGCTGTCGCGGGCTCAGCTCGACCGGCTGGGGTTGATCGACTCGGTATCACCGATATCGGGCCATCCGGCCGCCCGGGACACCGCGACATCCCCGAAATCGCCGACGTCCTCGAAATCCCCGACATCGCCGACATCGCCGACCACCGCGAACGGGGATGAAGCGAACCCGGGGCGAGGTGGTCAACGAGCGATATACCTCAGAGGCATATTTATGCCTCACAGGTATACCGCCCACAACAACGACCGCCGAAGGAGATGGCCGGACCGCGCCCACCGCAGGGACCGAAACGGACCGGCGACCAGCGACCAGCGACCAGCGACTCTCGCGAGCGCAGGATCAAAGCGCTTGGCGCGTCAGGTGCCCAGGTAGCGCAGCACGGCGAGGATCCGGCGGCTGTAGCCGGTGACGTGCGCGAGGTCGAGCTTGTCGAA
Organism: Micromonospora sp. NPDC005163; assembly: GCF_053599835.1. Taxonomy (NCBI): domain Bacteria; kingdom Bacillati; phylum Actinomycetota; class Actinomycetes; order Micromonosporales; family Micromonosporaceae; genus Micromonospora; species Micromonospora sp. NPDC005163. Next base: position 7,574 of record NZ_JBSFYP010000066.1, on the reverse strand, counting down.
GATGGCGTTGACGTGCTTCTCCACCGCACTCTGCGACACGTGCAGCCGCTGGCGATGGCGGCGTTCGTGTGCCCCTGGGCCATCTCGTGCAGCACGTCCCGTTCGCGCGGGCTCAGCCGACCGAACGGGTCCGGCCGGTCGGAGCCGGCGACCACCTGACGGACCACTTCCGGATCGAGCGCGGTGCCGCCGGCGGCCACCCGGTCCAGTGCGTCGAGGAAGTCGTCGACCTGGGCCACCCGGTCCTTGAGCAGGTAGCCGACCCCTTCGGGACGGTCCGCGAGCAGCCGGCCGGCGTACCGTCGCTCCACGTACTGGGAGAGCACCAGGACCCCCGTGGTGGGCCAGCGCCGGCGGATCTCCAGGGCGGCGCGCAGCCCGTCGTCGGTGTGCGTGGGCGGCATCCGGACGTCGGTGACGACCACGTCGGGACGGGAACGCCCGACCGCCTCCACCAGTTCGTCGGCGGTGCCGACCGCCGCGAGCACCTCGTGGTCCTCCTCGGCGAGCAACCGTGCCAGGCCCTCCCGGAGCAGCGTCGAGTCTTCGGCGAGGACTAGCCGCACGGCAGCTCCGCCAACACGGTGGTCGGGCCGCCGGCCGGGCTGGTCACCCGGAGGTGGCCGTCCAGTGCGGCGACCCGTCGGGCCAGCCCCGACAGGCCTCGCCCGGTGGGGTCCGCGCCACCGACGCCGTCGTCGTGCACGCGCATGCGGACCCACCCCTCCCGTACCCAGATTTCTACGGTGACCAGGGTAGCGGCGGCGTGTTTGGCGGCGTTGGTGAGTGCTTCGCAGGCTACGAAGTACAGCACCGTCTCGATCTGCCGCTCGGGACGGACCGGCAGCTCGCAGCGGATCCGCACCGGCACCTCGGAGCGGTGGGCGACCATGGCGAGCACCTCACCGAGGTCGCTGCTGTCCAGCGCGGACGGATAGACCCGCCACGCCACCTCGCGCAGCTCCTCGACGGCCCGCTGCACGTCCTCGTGTGCCTGAGTGAGCAGGGCGGTGGTCCGGTCGGCGTCGCGGGCGCGCCGGGCCCGGCCGAGCAGCATGCCGAGGGCGACCAGCCGCTGCTGGAGGCCGTCGTGCAGGTCGCGTTCGATGCGCTGCCGTTCGGCGTCGACCGCGGCGATGACCCCGGCCCGGCTGGTGGTCAGCTCGCGGACCCGCTCCGTCAGCTCCGCCCGACTCCCCGGGCCGAGCAGCCGCCGGGCCAGCCGGACGTCGAGCGCGGCGACGCTGACGAGGGCCTGGACGTTGAGCAACAGCAGCACCGCCCCGACGGCGACCTGGGCCAGCGCGTCGAGGAGGGTCAGCTCGCCGCGTACCGCCGCGCGCAGCACGATCCCGGCCAGCACCACGCCGACGCCCAGCAGGGCGTACGCCAACAGGCCGAGCGCGCCGGGCAGCAGCCGGGCCGCCAGGTAGCCGACCTGCCGCCGGGTCGACGCGGCGTTCGGCGCGGGCAGCTCAGTCGCGGCGAGCAGCCGGGTCAACCGGCGGCGTTCCACGCGCACGAGCTGTACGGCGTACCGTCTCGTCAGGTCAGCGACCCGCCGGGCGGTCGGCGGCGCGAGCGCGGACCCGGCGAGCGCGACCGCCGCGACGGCCAGGAAGACCAGCTCGACGGCGGCCGTCGCGGTCCCGGCGGCGACGCCGATCGGTAGCCGGTGTCCGTCCCACCGCCGGCCGGTCCGAGGCTCCCCCACCACCATCTGACGTCCTTCCGCCCCGAGCCCGCCGGCCTAGCGCTCGTCCGAGGCCCATGAGCCGCCACGGTAGAGGGTGCCGCGACCGGCCGGATCGGCGACGCCGCGCTGGTCGAGGCCATCGAGGCCATCGAGGCCGGCCGGCTCGGGGTTGCGCGCGGCGCGGCGGGCCCGCAACACGCGGGACCCGACGAACCAGGCGACGGCCGCCACGCAGGCCACGATCACCACGTTCTGGAGCACCCCGACGTACCCCTCGACGAGGTGCCAGTTGTCGCCGAGCAGGTAACCGGCGAGCACGAACGTGGTGTTCCAGATCAGGCTGCCCAGCGTGGTGTACAGCAGGAAGGTGCTGACCGGCATCCGCTCCACCCCCGCCGGGATGGAGATCAGGCTTCGGAAGATCGGAATCATCCGGCCGAAGAAGACCGCCTTCACGCCGTGCCGAAGGAACCACGCCTCGGTCCGGTCCACGTCGCTGAGCTTCACCAGCGGCAGCCGGGCCACGATGGCACGCATCCGGTCCCGGCCGAGCGACGCGCCGATCAGGTAGAGCGCCAGCGCGCCCAGCACCGAACCCAGCGTGGTCCAGAAGATCGCACCGATCAGGCTGATCCGGCCCTGCGCGGCGACGAACCCGGCCAGCGGCAGGATCACCTCGCTGGGGATCGGCGGGAACAGGTTCTCCAGTGCCACCGCCAGGCCGGCGCCCGGCCCACCAAGTCGTTCCACCAGGTCACTGACGTAGCCGACCATTCCATCCTGAGGCGGTTCGGCCGCGGCGGTGGGGGTTCCGGTGACGAGCAAGGCGTGGGACGTTCGAATCATGCCCCCACGCTACGAAGTGATCCTGAGAGTCGACCATGAGGTGGACCGCCCGGCCGCGCGGGTCGACCACAGCGGCGAGACTGCGGAAAACCGCACCCCGCTGCGGCTCGCGGTGGCGCAGCCGCCGTTCGTACCCCAGGACGTCGCGGCGAACGCGCGGGCGCACGCCGCCGCGGTCCGCGCGGCGCGCGCCCGGGTCGTTCTCTTTCCGGAGCTGTCGCTGACGGGGTACGAGTTGGACGCCCCGGTCGTGCCGGTCGACGACCCCCGGTTGGGGCCACTGGTCGAGGCGTGCGCCGAGACGGGCGCGGTGGCCCTGGCCGGCGCGCCGGTCGCCGGTGACCACATCGCGATGCTGGCCGTGACCGGCGCCGGCGCGACCGTGGCGTACCGGAAGATGTGGCTGGGCGACGCGGAGGCCCGCCGGTTCCTGCCGGGCGACGCGCCGGCCGTGCTCGAAGTGGACGGGTGGCGGTTGGGCCTGGCGATCTGCAAGGACACCGGCGTCGTCGCGCACGCGGCCCGGACCGCCGCGCTCGGGATCGACGTCTACGCGGCGGCCGTGCTGGAGTCGGCGAGCGACGCCGCCGTGCCCGGCCGGCGTGCCCACCGCATCGCCATCGCGCACCGGGTCTGGGTGGCGGTGGCGAGCTTCGCCGGTTCGACCGGCGGCGGCTACACCGAGGCGGCCGGCGGTTCCGCCGTCTGGACGCCGGAGGGTGAGGTGTACGCCCAGGCGGGTACGGAGCCGGGAGAGCTGGTCTCCACCACCATCGCTACGGCTCGCGCGGTCGGAGACCACGCAGTGCCGTGTCGACCACCTGGTCGGCGTACTCGGGATTCAGCGGACCGGAGCGCTGGAGCCACCGGTTGAGGACCGGTCCGAACAGCATGTCGACGGCCACGTCGAGGTCGATGTCCCCGGCCAACTGCCCCGCGCGTTGTGCGGCCCGCAGGCGGTCCTTCTTCAGCTCCCGCATCGGCTCGTCCAGCCGCTTCGCGTAGTCGGCAGCCAGGGCGGGATCGTGGACGATCTCGGTGTGCAGGGCGCGCATGGGCTGGTCGTAGTGCGGATCGTTCAGCTCGACGACGGTGGCCCGCAGGACCAGCTTCAGGTCGGCTGCCAGGTCGCCCGTGTCCGGCAGGGCACCGGTCTGGCCGTCCTCCCCTTCGGTGGTGAGGGCGAGGAAGGCGTCGAACAGCAGCGCGCCCTTCGACGGCCACCAGCGGTAGATCGTCTGTTTCCCGACGCCGGCGGCGGCGGCGATGCCCTCGATGCTGAGCTTGGCGTATCCCACCTCGCCGACGAGGTCGAAGGCGGCGGCGAGGATGGCTCGCCGCGCGGTCTGGCTGCGGCGGCTCGAGTCGGGGGCAACCTGCTTGGGCACGTGGCCAATCTAGCAAAGAAGAGACGAGACGGTCCGTCTTGACAGGGGGGTCCAAGCGGGTAGGGTCAGGCAGCAACGAGACGGGACGGTTCGTCTCGTATGGTGGAAGGAACCTCATGGAAACCTCAGGCACTGCCGCATCCCGGGTCTGGTTCATCACCGGGGCGAGCCGTGGCCTCGGCCGCGCCTTCACCGCGGCCGCGCTCGCCGCCGGTGACCGGGTTGTCGGCGCCGCCCGCGATGTCTCGCCGCTCGACGACCTCGCCGCCCGCCACCCCGGCCGCCTGCTGACGCATCGCCTCGATGTCACGGACCGCTCGGCGGTCTTCGACGTTGTCGGCCAGGCGGTCCAGCACTTCGGCCGGCTCGACATCGTCGTGAACAACGCCGGGGCGCTCTTCGCCGGAATGGTCGAGGAGTTCACCGAAGCCGAGGCCCGGGCTCAACTGGACCTCAACTTCTTCGGCGCGCTCTGGGTGAGCCAGGCCGCCCTGCGGACGATGCGGGCCCAGGGCCGCGGACACATCGTGCAGATCTCCAGCATCGGTGCGCTCGGCGGTTTCCCCAGTACCGGCCTCTACAGCGCGAGCAAGTTCGCGCTGGAGGGCATGAGCGAGGCACTCGCCGCCGAGGCCGCCGGGTTCGGCGTCAAGGTCACCATCGTCCAGCCGGGCGGCTACTGGACGGACCTCTACACCAGCAGCACGGCGACCACCCCGGACCCCGCCTACGACTCGCTGCGCGCCGAGCTGGAGAAGCAGTGGGCGGACGGGTCGATCGACAGCGAACCACGGCTGGCCGCCGAGGCGCTGATGACGCTGGTCGCCAGCGACGACCCGCCGCTACGGCTACTGCTGGGCAGCATGGTGTACGACCTCGCCTTCGACATCTCCCAGCGACGCATGGAAACCTGGGCCGGCTGGGAAGAGGTGAGCCGTGGAGCGGAGAAGGCCGTCCCGGCCCCGGGCGCCGAGCTGACCTGACCGCTGCCCGACGAACAGCGGGACGGATCGCTTTGGTCAGGGGCATGTCGTACGGCTCGGGCAGAATCGGCCGCATGGGCCCACTCCCCGCTCGACTGTCCGTCGTGACCCTGGCCGCGCGCGACATCCGCGTGCTGCGCTCGTTCTACCGATCGTTGGGCTGGCCCGAGCTGCCGTCCAGTGACGACAGCTGGTCCGCCTTCCTCCTGGGTGGCGTCCTGTTCGCGCTCTATCCGCTGCCGGACCTGGCGGCCGAGGCGGCGCCCGGCCTGGCCGATCCGGCCGGCGGCTGGTCCGGCGTCACCCTGGCCTGCAACGTCGACAGCCGCGCGGACGTCGACACTGCCTTCGCCGCGGCCGTCGCGGCCGGCGCGACGGTGGTGGCTGCGCCGACCGACCGGTCCTGGGGTGGGCGCTCGGCCTACATCGCCGACCCCGAGGGCAACCGCTGGGAGATCGCCTGGGCAGGCACGGCCCGCTTCGACGAGCGCGGCGCCCTCATCTCCTTCGGCTGAGTCCTGTCCCCACGGTCAGCTGGCGTCCAGCACCTCGCGTAGCCTCGCCGCGAACTCCTCGGGCTTGCCCGCGTAACCGAACTCGCCACCGAGGAAGCCACCGTGGTGGCTCGGGAACACCACGGCCTCCTGGCCGAGCAGGGCCGCGGTGCCCAGGGCCGTACGGGCGGTGTACGTCCCCGCCGACTCCTCACCGACGGCGATCACGATCCGGGTCGGTGCGGCGGTGAGCAGGTCCGCGTCGGGGCGGTAGTCGGTGACCGCCCACGAGTTCTTCGACAGCAGCGGGTCGTCGCGGGTGCCGTCGTCGTCGGTCGACATGCCGAACATCGCCGGGTCAGGGGCGGGCTGGGCGAAGTAGGCGTCCGTGAACTCACCCTGCCAGGACGTCATCGCGACGAACGCGGCCATGCCCGCGCCGGTGCCCTTCGCGTGGTACGCGTCGTAGAAGGCCGCCCGGGCGCGCTCGGCGGCCGTGGCGTCGGGGAGCACCGCGTTGATCGGCGGCTCGTGCGCCACCAGCGTGACGACGTCGCCGGGGTGGGTCGCGACCAGTTCGAGTGCGGTCACCGCACCGCCGCTGCTGGCGAGCACGTCGACCGGGCCGGCGTCGAGCGCATCGATCAGCAGGTGCAGGTCGGCTGCCTGCTGCTGCGGCGTGTGGTCGGACCGGCCGTCCTTGCGGGTGCTGCGGCCCAGGCCGCGCGGGTCGTAGGTGACGACCGTCCGGTCGGTGAAGTGTGCGGCGAGCGCGTTGAAGCCCTCCGCCGTCATCGGCTGGCCGATCATGAGCAGCGCGGGGCGCCCGCCGGACGGGGGTAGCGGGCCGCGGACGTCGTAGACCAGGTCGACGCCGGGTACGGCGAGGGTGTGTGTCTGCGTTGTCATGCCGGTGAGACTACGGCCGCCGGCACCGGATCGGGGCGCTCTGTGTGCGGGTCGCAGCCGGTTCTAAGCCGCCGGCGCGTCAGCCGGTGTCGCCGAAGCGACGGAGCGGCCAGCGGGCCGGCGGCCAGCGGGCGGCGTCGTCCCCGGTGGTCCATTCGGTGATCGAGGCCGGGGCAACGTCCAGGTCGAACGCCCGATGGAGCGGCTGGGCGGCGAGCGCGTGGAACGCGCTTTCGACGGTCTCGGTGTGCCCGACCAGGATCACCGTCGTGCCCCGGTGCCGGTGTGCGATTTCCATGATCGCGCGGCTGACTCGGGCCACCAGCTCGGCCCAGCTCTCGTTGCCCGTCTGGAAGGGCCGGAACAGGCCCCCACCCTCCGCCGCGTGGTCGGCGTGGAAGCGGATCGTCGGCATCCCGTCGGCGTACGGCGGCGTGTGCCAGGTGCACAGCCCGCAGTCCGCGGTCGGGCGGACGCCGAACGCGTCGGCGATCGGCTGCGCGGTCTCGACGGCGCGGCGCAGCACCGACGAGTACACCGCCGCCGGTCGGTCGGCGGCGCAGTCGCTGGCGAGCCGCCTGGCAAGTGTGCGTGCCTGGTCCTGGCCGAGCTCGGTCAGACCCCGGCAACCATGCGGGCCGCCCACGATCCCCATGACCTGGTGGACCGACTCGCCATGACGTACGAAGATGAGCCGCGTCCGCATCGGACCATCATGCCAGCGGCGCTGATAGATGTGTCAGTCGTCGGAGCGGCCGGCGGAGAGAACCCAGGCCTGGGTGAGCAGGGCGTCGAGTTGGGCGCCCGTCCGCGCCGGCAGCCGTTCCCGGTCCACCAGCTCGGCGATCCGTTCCCGTAGGTCGGCGACGTGCCTGGCGCGGTCCTTGGACCGCCGGTTCAGGTCGGCCAGGTCGTCGCGCAGGTCCTCGGCGGAATTCCGGTCGATGTCGCCACGGGCCTGCGCCTGGGTGAGCACCGCCGCGAACTCGGCGCTGACCTCACGCATGCTGATCGGCATCTGCTGGCCGACGGTCGAGGGCACCGCGCTGGTGGCGGACGGCGACGGCGAGGACGGTGTCGTCGGCGTCGGCGTCGAGTCGCCGGGTGCGGTCGTCGGTGCGGTGCTCGCCGGTGGGTTGACGCCCTGCGCCGAGCCGGGCGAGTCGGGCGAGCCGAGGGCCTGGGCGAGCAGCGCGCCGACGCCGATCAGCGCGGCGAGGCCGGCCGCGGTCAGCACGGCGAGGGGCCGCCGTGACCC
>NZ_JBSFYP010000065.1:0-36768 GCF_053599835.1 Micromonospora sp. NPDC005163 | reverse complement strand
GCCGAACACGAGGCCCTACACGCGATGACCCAGCCGGTCACCGCAGCCCTGAAAACCAGCTAACCAACTCTCCATCAAACCCGGGGCTTGACAGTCACCTGGGGGATCACCCCCGCGTGCGCGGGGAGCAGCGCGCAGAACACCACCGACCCGGAGGCGTTCTGGGATCACCCCCGCGTGCGCGGGGAGCAGGACTGGACGGTGTCGCTGGAGTTCAACCAGGACGGATCACCCCCGCGTGCGCGGGGAGCAGCTGGCCGAGGTGGCCGAGGCGCCGCGCATCGCGGGATCACCCCCGCGTGCGCGGGGAGCAGACGCTGTCGGTCGGTAAGCGGGTGGCGGGGGCGGGATCACCCCCGCGTGCGCGGGGAGCAGCTGTCGCTGGGCGCTGTCGGCCTGCTCATGGCGGGATCACCCCCGCGTGCGCGGGGAGCAGCCAACCTCGGCAGGGTTCGCCGTCGGCGGCACGGGATCACCCCCGCGTGCGCGGGGAGCAGACTTCTTGACCTGCGGCGTTAGAGATCGACTTCGCGGTTTCTATTCACTAGGGTCCGCAAGATCGTCCCACTCGGTCTAGGTTCCGGTTGGCGTAGGGAGTGTGTAGAGGGCAAGCGGGCTCGGCTATAGCGTAGTCGGTGAGGCTCACGTGGATCGGCCGGCGGGCGTTGCCATTGACCAGCTGAGTAGAGGTGGGTTATGTGCCGGCGACCTAAGATGCGAGGCGCTGGACCGATGAACACCGCGGAGAACATCGAGGGCGCGGACAAACTGCGCAAGCAGCTTGAGTTCCTCGTCAACCGTCATTGAGGCGGTTTTCCGGCCGCCGATGACACAGGGCGCGACGGAGAGTGACGCCCGGCGAATGCAGTCGCATCTCGGCGTAGCCCAAATCGCGGGCGGTTGACGTCACCCCTGGGGTTGCCACCTTCGACGCTGCGAGTGACGCCAGAGATCAACTGAGAGCTGTCCGCTCTGCGTGATGGTGATGTTCTTGTGCTGGTCTCTTTGGGTAATTCGCTGAACAGTGATCTCCAAAATCCGCCCCTAAACCCCGATTGCCGGCGGGGCGGCCGGATCGGGTGTGGTGCGAGGCCATCCCGCCTGCTGGCGTGCGTCTCGGCCCGGTTCGGCTGGCACGGTTGCTGTACTTCACTGCTGTACTGCTGGCGTCAGAACAGCCGCTGGATGCGGACCTTCGGGCGCTCGTTTCTCAGGTGGCCGTGCTTGTGCTGGCGGACCTGCTCGTCCCAGACTTCCTGGTCGTAGTCGGGCTCCGGTGGGATCCATCGGTGGGAGCCGTCGCTGTAGTGGAACTTCTCGTCCCCGGGTCGCAGGATGCTCATCGGGTCCAGCCGAGGAAGCGGTGGTGCAGGTGGCCGGCGGGGACGTGGGCCAGGTCCTGGGTGGCGTCGACGAGTTGGGCGGCCAGGTAGAGGGCGAGCGACACCGGCGCGTGGTCGTACTCCGCTCGCAGCTCCCGCCGTCGGGTCTGGCAGGGCCAGTCGGCACCGCAGCCGCCGCAGGCCCAGGCCGGGGTGAGCGGAAGGTGTGTCGTCATCGCGGTGCATCCTGGCTCGGCCAGTGGCCGCGGTTGATCGGGATGGGATGACGGCTTCGGCAGGGCAGATCGCTTCCGCAGCGGCAGATGCGCCGCCAGTGCTGCCATGACCAAACGGGCCGGTGCCGGCGGGCGAGGGTCAGCGCCGCCGCCAAGACGTACTCGTCGTAGGACACGCGCCGCCGGCTGTTGTCCCGCCTCTGGTGGCAGCCGGCGTCCTGCACGTCATCTATCGTCGGACCAGTTGCATCGTTCGGCCTGTTCATCACGCCTCCCGCCGACGTCTGGGGTCCCGTGGGCACCCAGTCAGCCGTGTCCGGAGACAGGGCACCCACGGCAGGACGACCCGGCCGCCAAGCTGGGTAGCCCCAGAAGCAACTTAGGACGCAATGTGCGCAGGGTCAACAGCTGCAACACATAGCGTTGTAAGTCGAGCCCGCGATGTGGTCTGCTTGCACCAGCCGCCAAGCTGGGAGCACCACCTATGTCTGAAGCTGCCTACCTACAGGTCGCCCGGGATATCCGCGAGCAGGTCAGCTCCGGCGAGTTGAAGCCGGGCGACAAGCTGCCCTCGTTCGCCGCCCTCTGCGAGCACTACAAGGTCAGCAACACGGTGATCCGCGCCGCCATGCTCCTGCTCAAAGCCGAGGGGCTGCTCGACGGCCGGCAGGGCAAGGGCGTCTACGTCACCAACCCGCTTCCTCGGTAAGCCTGGGTCACCCTCCGAGGCGACGCCCCGCCTACAAGCCCTGTGCACCGGTCCGTCCGCGTCTGTGAATCGTCGCCAGCTCGAAGCAGTTGTCCGGCTCGTGCTGCCCCGCCTGCCATCAGTCCGATGCGGTTGCTGTCATCGCCGCAGTCAACCTCGCGGTCCATGGCAAGCCAAAAGGCTATCGACCGGCGTCTTGGAAAAGCTTCTCCGCGCGGTGCAGGTATGAGTAGTCGGCCGGATTGCCCAACGCAGTCCTACCGCCGTGCCGGGTCTGGCCTGTGGCGATGTTCACTGCCAACGACGAGAAGACCGCCAAAGGAACGGCCAACTCCTGCTGGGCGACTGCTCCGAAGCCAGCAGTACCAAGCGCCACGGTGACCGCGAGTGGGCGGGTCACCATGCTCAGCCTCCTCGCGCGTGCCGCAGCCCGGAGGTCGACCAGCGCGTTGGTCAGTTCTCGCTCTAGCAAGCGGAAGGCATCTTGCGGATGGCGGCCTGCTTGCTTCAGTTGATGCAGAACTCATCGACGGCAAGCAAAAGCCGTTGCCGCTCGGCGTCGTAGTCCGTCCTGAAGCGCACGAGATCCTTGGTCCGCACGTCCGCCCGTGGCACCGGAAAAAGTGGGCCCACGTCGACTTGCCAGCACGCCGTCACGTCATAGCCCGATGCCGGCTCGGTGCCGAGGCGGTGAGCAACATCGTGGTCGGTGTGCGGACGCAATCCGTCCCGGGCGGTACAGCCAAATCGGCTGTTGTGGTCGGCAGCGATTCGCCCGGCGATAAGGCTGACCACGATGTCGAGCAACGCCGGCGCGGCAACCAGCCGGGAAGGGCTTCCAGGGTGCGGGTACACCAGCTGTCGCCGCAACAGTTCCTTAACCACGCTCTCGTGCAGTTTGTCGACGTGAAGAGTGCCGTACTCGCCGATCGGCGGTTCAGCCGGCGGGAGAAGGTCGTCGCCCGCAACCTGCGTCAGCGCATGCTCGAGTTCCCGTTCGATCTCGCTCAGCTCATAGGGCCCGAACGCGACGTTAGCTTCGAGCGGCCGATAGAGGCCGGCGTCCCGAACCTCCCGCATGCGAGTGCTCAGCCGGTTCTCCCAGCCCGGAGCAACGACCGTCGCGAGATCGTCCCAATAGAGGATCGCCTGCTGAAGTACCGGTACGGGTGCGTTCGCGAACGGGTAGTACAGCATCCCAGCCATGCATCCTCCGAAGCAGCGCCTATGACGGTGGGTCTGCTGCACCGATAGGTGACATCTGAGATGGCTTGCCCTGGTGGCGGGCTGGAAGGATGTCGCTGTGCCCAAGCCCTACCCCCGTGAGTTCCGCGATGACGTCGTGCGGGTGGCCCGTGAACGTGACCCGGGTGTGACCGTCGAGCAGATCGCGAAGGACTTCGGAGTTCACCCGATGACGCTGTTCAAGTGGCTGCGCCAGGCTGACGTTGACGCGGGAGTCAAGCCGGGTGTCAGCGGCAGCGAGTCAGCCGAGCTGCGCGAGGCCCGCAAGCGGATCAAGCTCCTCGAACAGGAGAACGAAGTCCTGCGCCGGGCCGCGGCGTACTTGTCGCAGGCGCATCTGCCGGGAAAAGGCTCTACCCGCTCGTGAGCGAGCTGGCCGCCGACGGTATCCCCGTGGCGGTGACGTGCCGGGTATTGAAGATCGCTCGTCAGCCCTACTACCGGTGGCTCGCCCAGCCGGTCGGCGACGCTGAACTCGTTGCCGCTTACCGGGCGAACGCTTTGGTGGACGCCCACCGTGATGATCCGGAGTTCGGCTACCGGTTCCTGGTCGATGCCGCCCGCGACGCCGGACTGGCGATGGCGGAGCGGACTGCGTGGCGGATCTGCTCGGGTAACGGCTGGTGGAGCGCGTTCGGGAAGAAGAAGCGTCACGGCAAGGGCGGCAAGGTCGGCCCTCCGGTGCACGACGATCTCGTGCGCCGGGACTTCACCGCCGACGGCCCGAACCGGCTGTGGCTGGCCGACATCACTGAACATCGCACCGCCGAAGGCAAGCTCTACCTGTGCGCGATCAAGGACGTGTGGTCCAACCGGATCGTCGGCTACTCCATCGACTCACGCATGAAATCGAGGCTGGCCGTCAACGCCCTGCGCAACGCCGTAGCCCGCCGTAGTGACGTGACCGGCTGCGTGCTGCACACCGACCGCGGGTCGCAATTTCGAAGCCGGAAGCTCGTCCACGCCCTGCACCAGCATCACATGATCGGGTCGATGGGCAGAGTCGGCGCCGCCGGCGACAACGCCGCTATGGAATCGTTCTTCGGCCTGCTACAGAACAACGTCCTCGACCGCCGAACCTGGACGACCCGGCAGCAGCTGAGGACCGCGATCGTGACCTGGATCGAACGGACCTACCACCGCCGACGACGCCAACGATCCCTGTCCCGGTTGACCCCTCTCGAGTACGAGACCATCATGACCCCACCGGCCAGTCAGGCCGCGTGACTGAAACTGTCACCTATCGGTGCAGCAGACCCCGCACACGATCGGGTCTAAGGTGCCGCTTGTGCGTGAGCGACCGCTGAGCGAGGTAGTGCAGGGCCTAGGTCAACTTGATGGTGGAGTGATCTACGCGAGTAGGCCGTGGCTGGCCGACTCGTTGGCCCACGTGTACGACGACGAGCAGCCTGCCCGTCATCATGAGTACTTGCTTGAGGTGGATCTCGCCCGCGAGGTCGTAGAGGTGTGGTCGCTTTGGCGTGACGGACGACAACCGACAGCGTTGGAGGCCGTTGGAGCTGTCATCTATTACGCCGAGCACGATGCCTACCAGCCAGTGCCCGGCAGCAGCGTGGGAACGCTCGCCTGGGTGACTAACTGAGTGACGATCCGGGCGTACACGCCTGGACGCTGGTGGACGACGAAGGACGCGGACGCCAGCCTAAGACGAACGTTGGGGCAGGTTGACGGGTCCTGATCGTTGCCTGGGGGTCAAGGGGTCGTCGGTTCAAATCCGGCCGTCCCGACAGGATGAATCAGCAGGTCAGAGGGCTGGTCCGAACATCGGGCCGGCCTTGCTGGCTTCCTGGGGACCATGCCGGTCAAGTGCGCCGTCCGGAAGCTCTCCTTTGACCGCGGTCGAGCCACGGGCCAGCCCTGTTCCCTGCCGAGCTCTTCGCTTCGTCACGGCTGCCCGCAAAGCGGGCGCGCCGGCTCGGCCCCGGCCTGCTGGCGACCTCCAGCCGGAATCCGCCGGGCCGGCGGCCACGCTGGGACCACCGGGACCACGAGGGGAACTCCCCCCGAACCTCAACCCTCCTCGGAAATCAGCAGCCCCACCGGACGAGGCCAAGGTCGTGCCCGTTGCGTGCCCGTTGCTATGGGAGCCGAGGGTCAACAACGCGGCCCCGGCGGCATCCTGAAGCGGGCTCCTCCCTCCCCGGTTTGACGCGCGCTTCGGTAGGGAAATTTCGCGACACCTCAATGAAGGAGGCTGTATGGAGACGTCCGCTAGCGTCGGGCGCAGTTACCGACAGCCGACACGTCCATGCGTGGCGGTGTGTGCTGCAGCGCCAACCGCGAGGGGGCGAGCCTAATGGCTCGCGTCGGTCGCTACGGGATCCCAGGGTTCGTGTGGTTCCTGATTTGGCTCGTCGTTTGCATCTTGATCGTCATCCTGTTGGCGCTGCTCATTCACCACTTCGGAGGCGCCTCGCTTTCGCTCAAGATCGGCCACTTCTACCTGAACGTCGGGGTCACCTGACCTGCCAGATCGTCGACACTCCGGCACCGGCACCGCACCAGGTTTGTTAGCCGTCACCTTCGGTGACGGCTAACAGGCTTGGAAGTGGGCCGCCCCCGCTTTCATGGAGCTTTTTGATCATGGCCTGATGGCCGCGGGAGGAAGTCGTCCGTGGCAGTACCGAACGATTACCCCGACGAGCTACGCCAGCGCTCTGTGCGCTTGTACCGCGCGTCGGACCCGAAGTCGGTCATCCGGCGCCTGACCGAGCAGCTCGGCGTGCATCACGAGGCGTTGCGGAACGATCGGGCATGCTGAGGCCGACGCGGGTGAGCGTCATACCGGCCCACCGGCGTTATGAACACCGTGACCCGCTTGCGGTCTCGGCTGTCGGGCTCTCTCTACTGGCTGGCGGACCTGTGGGACTCGATCAACGAGGACGGCCGCGAGGACACGATCCGCTACATCGATTACATCGTGCGTCACCGCCACGACTGACCTGCGGTGCCCACGCGATCACCGTCGGGCGACGCCCCGGACGGCAGCGTCGAGAGCCCGGCCGGGAAGCTGCGCCAGCTGACGCTGGGCGAGCCGCGCGGCCGGGGCCGCCCACCTTGCGAGTGGGCGGGCCCGGCCGTCGCTCGCGCCAGCCTGCTGCCCGCCAGCCGGTGGGAATGGGCGCCGCGACTACACAGGGACCTGCCGGCGATCGCCCTCGCCTGAGCAGGCATCGCCTGCCCACCCGTCGACGCGGCACTGCTCGACGACTACCGCGGCCACCTCGCAAACCTGGGACACCTGCCCAGACCGTGAGCAGCCAGGGGCCGGTGGACCGCAGCGGCGGATACGGCCTCGGTCCAACGGCGCATCTTCTTCCGTCGCGGGTGAGGGCCGCGAACGCCTCGTTCTCCAGGTCGAGGTACTGGTCCTGGCCGACGTGGATCTCGACGTGGGTGCCGGCCGGGGCGGCGGCGATATTGGCGTTGCGGCTGGCGCCGAAGATGTGTTGGGCGAAGAACCGGGCCATTGGTTTCGATGAGTGCAGCCTCCTGGTGACCGCCACATGGGAGAGACGACAGGTAGTCGAGGGTTGTGGCCAACAGGGGGTTGCTGCCCAGGAGTTAGGAGGCAAGAGTCAGGAGGCAAGCGTCAGGAGGCAAGAGTCAGGAGGAGGAGATGCATCGAGTGCGTCTGGCGGCTACGGCCGCCATCATCGTTGCGTTCATTGGCGCGCCGCCGGCGGTTGCAGCACCGCCGGACGTTGATTCGACCCGGCTAGAGCAGCTGGTGACCGTGGAGGGCATCACCGAACATCAGCAGGCGCTGCAGAACATCGCCGACCTCAACGGCGGCACGCGCTACACGCGCACGCCGGGCTACACCGCGTCGGCGGCCTACGTGAAGGCCACGCTGGAGAAGGCCGGCTACGACGTCCGCTATGAGATGTTCAACATGCCGGAGTGGCGTGAGACCGCGGCGCCCGTGTTGCAGCAGGTCTCCCCGACGAGCAAGTCCTATGTCGCCGGTAGCGCCGCGGACGACGACTCGCCGTCGGTCGACTTCATCGCTTTCGAGCACTCGCCGACCACGTCGCTGACGAACGTCAAGGTCGTCCCGACGGACGACATCGTGATCACGAGCCCGGGCGGGACCACGTCGGGCTGTGAGATGTCGGACTTTCCGGCGGCGACGAACGGCTCGGTGTCGCTGATCCAGCGCGGCACGTGCGGGTTCACCCAGAAGCTGGACAACGCCGTGGAGGCGGGCGCCGTCGGGGTGATCCTCTTCAACGAGGGCGACACAGCGGGTCGCCGCAACGCGCTGTTCCGCTCGGCCTCGTCTGGGTACCCGCTGCCTGCGGTGTTGTCGAGCTTCGCCGTCGGTCAGGAGCTCTACAACGCGTACGAGGCGGGCCAGAACCCGACCGTCAACCTCACGACCAACGGTGTCGACGAGGAGAAGCTGTATCCGAACGTGGTTGCCGAGACCAAGCGCGGTGACGCGAACCACATGGTGCTGCTCGGCGCGCATCTGGATTCGGTGCCGGCGGGTCCAGGCGTCAACGACGACGGTTCGGGCACGGCGTTCCAGCTCGAGCTCGCCGAGCAGCTCGCCAAGGCGGGCACACCGCCGCGTAACAAGATCCGCTTCCTGTGGTTCGGCGGCGAGGAGGACGGCCTGGTCGGCTCGCAGTACTACGCCGCCCACCTCTCCGATGCCGAGGTCGCGCGTACGGACATGATGCTCGACACCGACATGATTGCCTCGCCGAACTTCGCGCGGCTCGTCTACGACGGCGACGGCTCGACGTTTGGGTCTGAGCTCGCCGGGCCCGCGGGCTCCGGCGTGATCGAGCGGGTGCTCACCGACTACTGGTCCGAGCGCGGGATGGCCAGCGAGACGATTCCGTTCGACGGCCGCTCGGACTACGTCGGCTTCATCAACCGCGGCATTCCTGCGGGTGGTGTGTTCGCCGGCGCCGAGGCGCACAAGACCGCTGAGCAGGTCGCCAAGTACGGTGGCGTCTTGGGCGAGCAGCTCGACCCCTGCTACCACGAGGACTGCGATACGTACTCGACGGTCACGGGGCAGCCGCCGGCCTCGACGATGGAGACGTACTCCACGAACCCGGTGCTCGCGCAGCAACAGGCAGACAGCCTCAACGGCAACGCACTGCGCTCGCTGGAGCAGTTCAAAAACACACTCGTGCACGCCGTCTGGTACTTCGCGCGCGTCAAGAACGCCTTCCCGTCGGAAACGATCGCGGTGAACGCCAAGAAGGCCGAGCGCAGCTACCAGTTCAAGCACCAGGGCCACGAGCGCATCGGCGACCGCTGAGCGGCTCGATAGATCGCTGCCCCGGCGTCCACGCCGGGGCAGCGTCGCGCTCTGCTGAGAATCGCGCGACGCTCACGCAGGTGCCGCGCCGCAGATGCGGGCACGAGCCGATTGCGCGGTAGCACGCGCGTGGTTACGGAAGTATTGCCGGGTGACCACGACCGAAGTAGCTCTCTAGGTAACCCGTCTCTCCAGTGCTTCAGGGTGAAGATCATCTGGGCACGATCCCTCTGCATCGAAAGTGGCGCTCTGTTAGCGCGGCGCGCGTCGCCTTCGGACCAGCGATGCCAGCAGCCACAGCATTCGGGACACCGCCAGAACAGGCCACGGTCGTCGTGGGGATTGCCGCCCCGTCTGACAAGTCGGCATCGCAATGTGGGCCGGTCTCACGTTTACGCATCGGGGCTCACCTTGGAAAGGGATGGCGTAAACATAGGGCCAGCTTTGGCTTAGTAGGCCTCCGGCGTACTGGTGGCCTCAGCGGTGTTTCAAGTGTCAGAGAACGTTCGGTGGTCACCGCGAGATCGAGGCTAGCGGCGGGGACTCAGTTGGGCGTTGGCCCGAACCGACGAGGATCCGCACCTTCCGAACTGACAGTGCGGATTCGGCGCCTGTCATCCACTCCACTCTCGAAGGCCCAGGCCGGATAAATAGCTGGCGGTCTGGCATCCTGTGCGGATGCGACAGGTCACCGTGCTTGGCAGTTCTGGTGCCTTTCCCGAGCCCGGCCGTGCCTGTAGCGGTTTCGCCGTGGACTGGGACGGCTACCGCTTGGTGCTTGACCTTGGCTACGCCACGCTGCCGCGGCTGCTCGGGCACTGGCCAGATGGTGCAGTGCACGCTGTCGTCATCACCCATGAGCACCCCGATCACTGCATCGACCTGCACGGGCTGTTCCGGATGCGGTTCTACGGTGACTTCGATGGACCACGGCTGCCGTTGTACTGCCCGCCAGGCGTGCTCGACCGGATCAGCGGCCTGGAGCCGGACGTCGACTTACACGCAGTCTTCGACATGCATCCGCTGCCCGGCAACTACCGGGTGGGGCCGTTCGACCTGACCGGACTGTCACTCCCGCACTACGTGTCAAACGCAGGCATCCGCATACAAGCTGACGGGATAGCGTTGGCCTACTCTGGAGACACCGGCCCGACCCCCGTGCTGGCCAAACTCGGCCGCGACGCCGACTTGTTCATCGTCGAGGCCACCGACCGCGACGGCGAGACCAACCGGCCCACACGCAATCTAATGACCTCCACCGAGGCCGGTCACTGGGCTCGCAGGGCGGGCGCCCGCCGACTGATGCTCACCCACTTTTGGCCAGGCAATGACCGGGCAGTCGCAGTGGCCGCCGCGCAGCTGGAGTTCGAGGGTGCTGTGCTGGCGGCCGAAGAAGACCTCACCGTCATACTCGGGACACCAGATCGCTGACCGCCCCTCGTCACGGCGTGCCCGGGTGTTCGTTGCGCTTGGGCGAATTCGGTGAACGCGGCGGCGACTTTCGTGGTCGGCGGGGTGTCGATGGCGAGTTCGTAGTGTCCTTGGCGGAGGTTCTGCATGAACGCGTGTCCGGCGATGATCACCTGCGCTGTCTTGTCCGTTCGTAGTCCGCGCATCGGTCTTAACCGATGAAGCGCAGATACCAGCGGACCGCGACGACGATCACCTCCGGCGGGAACCGGAACCCGGCGAACGCCGACTTCGGAGGCAGCAACGGGTCAGGTCGGGTCGATGACTTCACTGCTCAAGTCTGCCTCGATCTTGGCAACGCTCAACGCAACGGAGCCGCCTCGTCATGGCGGTGATGAGCAACGGCATGCAGCTGATGGGCGTCGACCAGTCGATGCAGTCGGTGGTGAAGGGGCTCGTCCTGCTCGTCGCCGTGGCGTTCGACGTCTACAACAAGCGGCTCGCCGACACGTCCCGCTGACGGTCCACCCCGTACGCTCACCGACCCCGTCACCGGCCCTTGCGGGCCGGTGACGGGCTGCCGTGCGCGGCCACCGGAACGAGCACGCGGATCACGACGCTGGGCGCTGGTGATCGGCAAACTCAAATGTTGCGCAACTTGTGCCCACAGCGGGCTGTCGCGAATGGCGCCCGGCCTACGGTCAGTCCACCTCGACCGGATCACACGACATCCCTGGGAGTGTCATGGCACCTACTCCGCCGACGGACGCTGAGCTGAACGTTCTGATCCGCGCCCGGCTCGCCGCGCTCGGCATCGACCTCGACCAACTTCCGCCCGGGACCACCCCCGACCCCGAGACCGGCTCGCCCGGCCGGGACTCCGTGCTCGCCTCCCTGCGCTCCTTCGTGCGGGGCACCGTGGCGACGCTCGCCGCATACCAGCTACCCGCACCCGTTGGCACCAATCCCGAGGTCGCGAACGCGCTGTCGCAGCAGCACGTGCCGGTCCTATACCCCTCCAACAGCACGGAATGGCGGAAGGCATGACGTCCGAACCGTTCGATCGTACGGTCGACCGCCGGGCATTTCTGGCCCGCGCTGCCGCGCTGGCCACCGCCTCAACCGTGGGCGCCACCGTCGGACTGCCCTCGGTGGCGCTGGCGAGCAGCAGCCTGTCCACCAACACCGGGCCGGGAACGAGGAGACGGCCACTGGACCAGCCCAACGCCTACACCGAGCCCCGGCCGGCGGCACTGGCCGAGCCGACCGAGCTGACCATCGCCGAGGCAGCCTGGCTCATCCGCGCCGGCAGCCTCACCCCGGAGCAGTTGGTCGAGGCGTACCTGGCCCGCATCTCCCGGTACGACGGCAGCTACCAGGCGTTCAACCTGGTGCTCGCCGACGCCGCCATCGCGGCGGCGAGAGCTGCCGCACGCCGGCCCCGAGACGGCGTGCTGCACGGCATCCCGTTGGCCATCAAGGACAACTACTACACCGAAGGAGTCCCCACCACCGCCAACTCCTTCCTGTTCCAGGACTTCGTGCCGCCGTACGACGCGACCGCGGTGGCCCGGCTGAAGGCAAGCGGTGCGATCGTGCTCGGCAAAACCCAGATGGGCCCGCTGGCGACCACCCGCGCCACCACGCCAGCCGGTGTGATCACCACGGTGAACGCCTGGGCGCCCACCAACCGCGGCATCGACCCGGGCGGATCGTCCACCGGCACCGCCACCGCGGTCGCCGGCCGGATGGCCACCTCCGGCATCGGCACGCAGACCGGCGGCTCGATCACCGCCCCGTCCAACGCGCAGAACCTGACCGGCCTCAAGCCGACCATGGGCCGGGTCTCGGCGGCCGGCATCATCCCGCTCACCTACACCCGCGACCATCCGGGACCGCTGGCTCGGGACGCCAAGGACGCCGCGATTATGCTGACCGCGATGGCCGGCGAGGACTCCATGGACCCGCGCAGCCAGGGCCTGCCCCAGGTGCCCGACCTGATCGACGCGGCCAGCCCGGTCTATCACCGCCGCCGCGTCAAGCTGCGCTGGAACACCCGGATCGGGGTGCTGCCGGGCTTCGCCAACGGCACCTCGCCCACCGCACTGGCCCGTGCGGCGTACCTGGCGCAGCTCGCCGCGATCCCTGGCGCCACCCTGGTGGACGTGCCGCTGCCGGACGAGTGGAGCCTGTTGACCGGCAGCACCTTCAACAACGCCCGGCTGCCCGAGCGCACCGAGCCGTTCATGCCCTACCTGCGCACCGACCTGCGCGGCTTCGGGGTGTCGGTGACCAGCTGGCTGCAGGGAGCGCTGCTGGGTGGCAACGAGTTCATCACCACTCAGCGGGCCAAGCTGCTGCTGCTGGACCGGGTGCTCAACGAGCTCTTCGACGGCTGCGACGTGGTCGTGCAGACCGACCCGGTGCCCTTCGACATCCTGGGCCTGCCCGAGATCGCCTTCCCGATCGGGGCCACCGCCGCCGGGCTGCCGATCGGCACCATCCTGGGCGGCCTCCCGTACGCCGAGGACCGGCTGTTGTCTGTGGTGGCCGCCTACCAGGCGGTGACGGACTGGCATCTGCGGCGGCCGGCCGACCCGCCGACCGACGCCGGCGCGCGTGGTGCGGCTCCGGCCCAAGTGCTCCGCCTGACGGCTGAGGAGGTCGCCGAGCTCAGCCAGTAACGTGCGAACGGCGGGCAGTCGATGCCCGCCGTTCGTTTGTCCTCATTGCGGGTGGCGAGGCTCAAGATTTCCTCAATTGCCACCCTGAGCGCTCCAGACATCGATCGAAGCCTGTTGAATCAAGCCATCCGAGTTGGCGCGGCCGCCCCTGCCGGACCCTTTTCCGTCCTGTACTGCGAAGGGGTATCAGGTGAAACGAAGAGTCTCTCGGGCGGCGCTGCCGGTCGTATGCGCGCTGGCTCTGGTCGGTACGCCGGTGTTGACGTCGGCGACCACCGCTACCGCCTCGAACCGGGTACCGAAGCCGGAGTCGGTGATCGGCTGGGCGCCGTGTACCGACTACAAGCTGGCCACCTACGAGCAGATCGCCGACTACTACCGCAAGCTCGACAAGGCCAGCGACCGGATGAAGCTGGTGGAGATCGGCAAGACCAGCGAGGGACGGCCGCAGCTGATGGCCATCGTCTCGTCGGAGAAGAACCTCAAGGACGCGAACCTCAAGCGCTACCGGGAGACCTCGGTACGCCTCTCGCAGGGCGACTCGCTCTCCGAGTCGGAGGCGCGAACGCTGGCGAAGGGCGGCAAGGCCATCGCCTGGGTCGACTTCGGCATCCACTCCACCGAGGTGGCCGGGCACCAGACCGCCCCGCAGTTCGCGTACGATCTGGTGACCAGCGAGACGTCCGAGGCGCGAGAGATCCGGGACAACCTCATCACCCTGCTGGTGCCGAACGTGAACCCGGACGGCGGAACGAAGGTCGCCGAGTGGTACCGGCAGAACCTGGGCGGGCCCTACCAGGACGCCGGCTATCCCGAGCTGTACCAGAAGTACGCCGGACACGACAACAACCGTGACTGGTACATGTTCAACCTGCAGGAGACGCAGAACGTCGGGCGCCAACTGTTCCACGAGTGGATCCCGCAGGTCATGCACAACGTCCACCAGTCCGCGGTCTTCCCCGCCCGGATCAGCATCCCGCCGTACGAGGACCCGCTGAACCCGAACATCCACCCCCAGGTGGTCCGGGGCGTCAACATCGTCGGTGACGCGATGGGCCAGCGGCTGGAACGCGAGGGCAAGGGCGGCGCGCTGGCCCGCCAGTCGTACGACATCTGGTGGAACGGCGGCGCGCGGACCGCGCCGTACTACCACAACCAGATCGGCATCCTGACCGAGACCGCGCACGCCTCGGCGACGCCGCGGGTCTACGACCCGGCGACCTTCCCGAAGACCTTCGCGGACGGCACCTCCACCAGCGAGCCCTCGGTCTTCTACCCGAGCCCCTGGAAGGGCGGCGAGTGGCACCTGTCGCAGAGCTGCGACTACATCAAGACCGCCTCGTGGGCGATGCTGCGCGTGGCCAGTGACGACCGCGAGGCCCTGCTCTACGGCTCGGCGCAGATGGCCCGGGAGGGGGGGCGCAACGGCGCCGGAACCACCTACGTGATCCCCGCGGATCAGGCGGACTTCCCGACTGCCACGAAGCTGGTGGACAAGCTGCGCTGGAACAACATCCGGGTCGAGCGCGCGGTGAAGCCGTTCACGGTGGGCGACCGCAGGTACCCGGCCGGCAGCTACCTCGTCCGGGAGGCGCAGCCGTACCGGGCGGCGGTGCTGGACCTGCTCAACCCGCAGGTCTACCCGGATCGCCGGCTCTACCCCGGCGGCCCGCTCGAGCCGCCGTACGACATCACCGGATACACGCTCTCGTTCCAGATGGGCGTCACCGTCAACAAGCTCGATCAGGCCGTGCGGGCCGAGACCGTCGCGGTCGACTGGCCGACGGTGCCGACCGGCGCGGTGGCCGGTGCGCCGAAGTACGCGTACGCCCTCGACCCCCGGGTCAACGACAGCTCGGCCGCCGTGAACGCCCTGCTCGCGGCGGGGGACAAGGTCTTCCACAGCAGCGCTGAGGTGACCACCCGCACTGGCAAGCTGCCGGCTGGCACGTTCCTGGTCACACCGCGTCCGGGCACCGACGCGCGGGTGACGCGGCTCGCCACCCAGTTCGGGCTCAGCATCGCCGCGGTGGACGCGAAGCCGGCGAAGGTGACCGAACTCGTCGCGCCTCGGATCGGACTGTACGACGGCTTCAACAACTACGACGAGGGTTGGACCCGGCTGATCCTGGACCAGTTCGGCTTTCAGTACGAGAAGCTGACGAACGCGTCGGTCCGGGCCGGTGATTTGCGGGCGAAGTTCGACACGATCGTGCTGCCCGACGCCACCTACAACTCGATGCGCAACGGCCGGGCGGCCGGCTCGCTGCCGCCGCAGTACACCGGCGGAATGACCGATGCGGGTGTGGCCAACCTGAAGGCGTTCGTCGAGGCGGGCGGCACGGTGGTGACCCTGAACAAGGCCGCCCAACTGCCGATCAAGGCGTTCGGCGTACCGGTCAAGGACGTCACCGAAGGGGTACCGGAGACCACCTACAACATCCCGGGGTCGGTGCTGAACCTCAACCTCGACGCCAGTGACCCGGTCGCCGCCGGGTTCGGCCCGAACGCGTCGGCGTTCGTCGCCAACGGCCCGGCGTTCGAGGTCGACGAGGGCGCCGAGGGTGTCACGGTGGCGGCCACCTGGCCGAAGACCAAGCTGCTGAAGAGCGGCTTCCTCCTCGGCGAGGACGTCATCGGCGGCAAGGCGGCCGTGGTGACCGCGAAGGTGGGCGACGGCCAGGTGGTGATGATCGGCTTCAAGCCGCAGCACCGGGCCCAGTCGCACGGCACCTACCGGCTGCTGTTCAACGCGATGTACCTGGGGGGTCAGCGCTGACCTGACGTGGGTCGTGGTGGCCGAGCGCACTCCTGCGCTCGGCCACCGCACGCGCGTAGGACGATCGTCCCGCGTCCACGATCAGTCCCTGCCGAGCAGCCCAGTGCACCGAAGTCGTCCACCGCGCGGCTGCGCTCCTCATCGACTCGCAGAAGACCGACCGGATCCTCTCGTCGCCGCCTTCGGAGAGCCGACATGGCGAGGTCCCCGCCCCACACTGCGGGACGGGGACCTCTCGAGCGATCAGTTCAGCCGTGCCGACGCGGAGTCCAGGCCTCCCCGGACGCTGACAGCCTTCACCGTGATGGTGTCGGTGGCGGCCTTGACGACCCGCAGGCGGACCTTCTGCCGGTCACCGCCGTCCAGATAGAACTGGGGTGCGGTTCCGACGGCGCGCGCGCCCTCCACCTTCACGGTGTCCGGAGCGACGATCTTGATTTCCTTCGCCTGCTCGAGAGCGGTCGGGATGCGGCCGGTGTTCCGGACCGAAGCCGTGATCTCGTGCGTCGCTCCGTCACCCTGAGCGCCCTTGAGCTTCTTGACCTTCACGTCACTGAGGTCGACCTGGGGCAGGGACTCGGTCAAATACAGGTTGAACCGTGCCTGGTTGGTGGCCCACCCGCCGATCAGATCGGCCGAAGGGTTCTGCGACCAGAACTTCGGGTTGATGCCGCCGATCTCGACCGCCCCCAGCGTCGGGTGCTCCACCTTCGTCCACGGCAGGAAGCAGTTCGTCCGCCCGTTCTCGGCGCACCACCGCGACCGCTCCCAGTCGGCGTACCTGCCGTCCTTGTCGTAGTCGGTGAAGTCACCACCGTTCCAGATCTCGTCGCCGTACCAGATGGCGCCGTACTGGAAGTAGCCGAAGTCGGGGCCGTGCCCGAACAGCGGCGTCGGCTGGCCACCGTTGCGGGTGGCGTAGTCGATGTAGACGCTGCCGGCATGCCGATAGCCGGTGAACGAGACCCCCGCCTTGTCGAAGTGCTCGTAGAGCTTGCGGTCGGTCGAGTACATGCACTCGACGGGGTCGCAGGTCGAGGGCCCCCGCAGATGCATGGGCACCCGGGTGTCCATGCTGTTGACGGCGCCGATGTTGGTGTGCGACATCAGCCAGGTGTAGACGTGCCGGGTCTCCGGCTCGGACAACGGGTACTCGCCGGCGCCGCCCTGGGTCAGGTTCCGGTCGGTGGCGTCGTCCTCCGGCATGACGTGCCAGTTGTACGGGTAGTTGCGGTGCAGGTCCAGGCCGCCGACCCCATCCTCGTCGTAGCGACCGTCGCCGTCGTTGTCCGTACCCTCGGAGAACATCAGGTAGTCGCCCTTGCCCGCGCCGACGTTGAGCATGGCGTTCCCGGCCGGGTCCCGCTCGTCGACGACGTGCGTCCCCTTGCCGGCGCCGACGTACTGGCGCATCTGGCTCAGGTACCCGTCACCGTTGAGGTCCTCACCCGGATCCTCGTCGCGCTTGCCGTCCCCGTCGTTGTCGTACGGCCGCACCGTCGACCGGTTGGTCTGGGCGGTGTACAGGTACATGTCGTGCCCGTCCGGGTTGTTGACCGGACGGATGTACACGGTCTTGTCGTCGAGCAGCTTGTCGACCTTCTGGTCGCGGCCGGCCTGCGTGATGAGGTGGTGCGCCAGCCACAGCGAGCTCTCGGCCGACGAGACCTCGCCGGAGTGCCGGTTTCCCTCGAAGTAGGCCGCCGGCTTGTCGGTGTCCGCGCCGGTGGACTTGTCCGTGATGGTCACCTGGTAGATCGGCTGGCCGCTGAAGCTCTCCCCGACGATGTGCAGGTCGACGATGTCGGGACGTTCGTGTGCCCACTTCCGCAGCCACCATTGGATTTCGATGCCGGTGTGGTAGTGGTCGAAGTCCATCTGGCCGGGGTTCTTCGGCTGCACCTGGTCGTACTTGACGACCTTGAACGTGCTTTCGCCGTCTCGTTGGCCGGCGATGGTGATGGTGGGGGACGTGGGGGTCACGCTGCCGGGGAACGGCCCCGGATCCTGCGGCGGCTGCAGGCCGACGGTGTAGGTGGGGGTCGAGGAGAGGGCCGCGCCGTCGAGGAGGTCCGCGCGGTCCGACCCCCAGAGGGGCGTGGCGCCGAGGACGAGGGCCCCCGCTGCCAGGGCCGCCACCATGAAGAGCGGGCGCGGGCGTCGGCGGAGGTGCTCTCTCCCCAGCGACCGCTGAACGGCGGCGGAGTGAGAGGAGGCTGGTGACTGACCGGATGAGGGCTGTCGAACGTCGGAACCCAAGGCAAATCTCCCGTGTCACGTGGTGCTTGCCCGCGCGTAGGCAGGGGCAGCTACGTTCTGTGAGGGTTGCAACCCACTGGGTACTCGAGTTGCGATCACCGTAATCGGCCGGCGCATAGATGTAAATGCCTGCATGCCGTTGGCTCCTTACCTCCGGCGGCATCGGAGCAGCGTGACGGCGGCTGTCCCATCCAGGGTGAGGGCACCGTCCGGGGCGAGTTGGCACCGGGTTGGCACCCGTCCGGTTGAAGGTGGCACCCCGTACGGCTCGCCCGTTGACGCCCGGGCAACACAGCGACGGTAAATCCAGGCCAACGCGGTGACCCGCCCCAAATGGGATGCGCACGAACTGGCGCACCTGTTGGATCTCGGCATGAAGCATGATCCTATTCGTCCTCAAAAGGCACGCCCAGGGGACCACATCGCAGTCCTCTCGCCGTCCTTCGCTGCAGCAGGTGCCTATCCCGAAGTCCACGAGCAGGCCATGCGACGGCTTGCTGACGTGACCGGCCTCGTTCCGGTCGAATACCCAACCACCCGCAAGGTAGGTGCGACCGCGGCGGCGCGCGCGGCGGACATCAACGCCGCCTTCGCAGATCCCGAGGTGCGCGGCATTCTCGCCGTCGTCGGAGGCGAGGACCAGATCACGGTCATCCCGCATCTGGACGCCGACCTCGCCCGAGCCGATCCGAAGCCGTTCCTGGGCACCAGCGACAACACCAACGTGCACCACTGGCTCTGGGGCCTTGGCATCGCCAGCTATTACGGCGGATCCTCTCAGGTGCACCTTGGCCCCGGGCCGGCCGTAGACGACATCCACGCCCGGTCGCTGCGAGCGGCGCTACTCAGCGGGGAGCGGCTGGAGATCACCGATCCGGGCGAGTCCGAAGATGTCGGAATTGATTGGGCCAATCCGCAAGCGTTGGAATCCTTCGGAGAACGCGAACCGACGGAGCCGTGGAGCTGGTACGGGCCGCGCCGCGCGGTCACCGGCACCACCTGGGGCGGCTGCCTGGAAGTCATCCAGTGGATCCTGACGGCGGGACGCTTCCCATTTCCCCCGGAGATTCTGCAGGGCGGGGTGCTGATCATCGAGACGTCGGAAGAACTCCTCCCTGCGCGCGATGTCAGCTTCATCGTCCGCTCACTCGGTGAACGCGGCATCCTCAGCGCCGTCGACGCGGTCCTGCTCGCCCGTCCGCCGGTCTCCGACCACACCCGCCGGCCCGTTGCCGCGGATCGGGCACGGCTACGCGAGCAGCAGCGCGACACGGTCGTCGACGTCGTGGCGCGCTACAACCCGGAGGCAGTCGTCTGCGTCGGCATCCCCTTCGGCCACACCCGACCGCAATGGATCCTTCCCCACGGCGGAGCCATCACCGTTGATGGCGTGGAACGTCGAATTTTCGCCGACTATCGATAGGACCCTCCAATGAGCCCGGCGGCCGAGTTCCCCGCCCGACCCGTCAGCGCCAGGGTTGCCCGCTGTTCGAGCGTGTTCGGTGGTGGCCGAATCGGCTCAGTCTTGTCGATATCTATTGACATCACTGTCAGAACAACGTTGGAATGGGTTCAGCCCGTGACCTGCGCGTGGTGGGATCCGGCAGCGGGCACGTCCCGCCCCGGGAACATCGACCAGTGACCCGACCGCCCACCCTCGGAGCGCACCACGGGCAGCCGCCGCCCCCGTCCGCACTCCCGAAGGGCCGACCGCATGACCCGACGCGCCTCCAGCCGACGCTGGCCATTCCTCGCCTTCGCCACCGCGGCCGTCCTGGTCGCGACCACAGCGCCGACCGCCGCGACCGCCGCGCCCCAACCCGACGCCGACACCGGTTGGACGAAGGGAACACCGCCGCTCTCCACGCCGTGGACGGATGACGTCTCACCCACCAACGCGCTGCCCGAATATCCGCGGCCGCAGCTGACCCGGTCCCGCTGGCAGAACCTCAACGGCGTGTGGGAGTTCGCCGGTGCGGCCGCCGGCGAGGCTCCGCCGGTCGGCGAGCAGCTGGCCGAGCGGGTGTTGGTGCCCTACCCCATCGAATCGGCCCTCTCCGGCATCCAACGGCACGAGGACCGGATGTGGTACCGCCGGACCTTCACCGTGCCCAAGCAGTGGCAGGTCGGCCGGGGCCAGCGTCTGGTGCTGCACTTCGGCGCGGTCGACTACGACTCGAAGGTGTGGGTCAACGGCCACCAGGTGGCGACGCACCGGGGCGGCTACGACGGCTTCGACGCCGATGTCACCGACGCACTGCGGCCCGGCGGGCAGCAGGAGCTGATCGTCTGGGCCGAGGACCTGACCGACGCGTCGTTCCAGCCGATCGGCAAGCAGCGCCGGGTCGGCGACCGGGGCATCTTCTACCAGGGCAGTTCCGGCATCTGGCAGACGGTCTGGATGGAGCCCGTCTCGGCCACGGGCGCCATCGACTCGCTGAACCTGACGCCCGACCTGGGCGACAAGTCCCTGCGGTTGCGCGCGAACCCCACATCCGGGGCCGAGGGCCTCACCGTCGAGGCCGTGGCGTACGACGGACGCAAGGCCGTCGCGCGCGTCTCCGGTCCGGCCGGGACCGACCTGACGATACCCATCGCCAAGCCCAAGCTGTGGTCACCCGACTCGCCCTTCCTCTACGACCTCCGGGTACGCCTGTTCGACGGCCGCAAGCGGGTCGACGAGGTCGGCTCCTACTTCGGGATGCGCGAGATCGGCAAGGCGAAGGGCGCCGACGGCAAGCTTCGCATGACGTTGAACGGCAAGATCCTGTTCCACATGTCCACCCTCGACCAGGGCTTCTGGCCGGACGGGCTGAACACCTCACCGACGGACGAGGCGTTGCGCTTCGACCTGGAGCAGCACAAGGTGCTCGGCTTCAACACCGTCCGCAAGCACATCAAGGTCGAGCCCGGCCGCTGGTACTACTGGGCGGACCGGCTGGGGCTGATGGTGTGGCAGGACATGCCCGCGACGAAGCCCGGCCGCCCGCCGGTCGAGTGGCAGCGGCAGTGGGAATCCGAGCTCGGCGAGATGATCCGGGAACACGCCGCCCATCCGTCGATCGTGGTGTGGGTGCCGTTCAACGAGGGCTGGGGTGAGTGGGACCGGGGCGCCACCGGCCGCATCGCCGACTCGGTGAAGCAGCAGGACCCGACCCGGCTCGTCAACGCGCACAGCGGCGTGAACTGCTGCGACTCCCTCGGTGACTCCGGACGCGGGGACATCATCGACCACCACCAGTACCTCGGTCCGGCGTCGCCACTGCCCACCGCCGACCGGGTGGCCGTCGACGGAGAGCACGGCGGAATGGGCCTCGAGGTCGACGGTCACATGTGGTTCGGCGAGGGCGGCGCGTACTGGATGGCGCCGGACTCCGAAACGCTGACCCGACGGTACGTGGAGAACCAGCGCGACCTGCTGCGCATAGCGAACACCTGCGGGGTCTCGGCCGGCGTCTACACCCAGATCACCGACGTCGAGCACGAGGTCAATGGCTTCTTCACCTACGACCGGCGCGTCGAGAAGATGGACTTCGACCAGGTGCGCGCGGTGAACGAGGCGGTCATCCGCTCGGCCGACGGTACCGGCGCAAACGTTCCTCCGCCGCCGCCCGGCACGCCCGGCCTCACCGGAGTCGGCTACTGGCCGCTGGACGAGAATGCCGGCGACACGGCCAACGACGAGGCGGGCAACAATGACGGCCGGCTGGTCGCCGGGCCCACCTGGACGGCCGGCAAGACGGGTTCGGGCCTGCTGTTCAACGGCAGCAACCAGTACGTCGACACCGGCAGGACCATCCTCGACACCACCGCCAGCTACTCGGCCTCGGCGTGGGTGCGGCTCGACAGCGCGGGTGGCGCCTTCCAGACGGTGGTGAGCCAGGACGGCGCCTCGAACAGCGCCTTCTACCTGCAGTACTCGGGCGCTGACCGGCGGTTCGCGATGAGCTTCGCCGGGGTGCGGGCCCTCGCGCCGACCACCCCGGCCGCGGGGCAGTGGTACCACCTCGTCGGTGTCCGGGACGCGGCGACGGGCCAGCTGCGCCTCTACATCGACGGGCAACTCGCCGGGCAGGCGAGCGCCTGCCTCGGCGACGGTTCCACCGGGCCCCTGGTCATCGGCCGCGGCAAGTTCGGCGGCAACCCCGTCGACTACTTCGACGGCACGATCGACCAGGTGCACGTCTACGACCGTGCGCTGAGCGCCGCCGAGGTGACGGCGCTCTACGAGTCCGGCAAGTAGCACCGCGGGTTTCCCGGGAGGGGGCGACGGCGCCCCCTCCCGGCCCGTGCCGGCGAACGGGCGGAAAGGACCATCCCGACGAGGACGCCGCCGCCGACGGCGATCTGCGGATCGGGTACGCCTCGAACCGATCACCCGGTGAGGCGCCCACTCTGAGCACCGCTTTTTTCGATGCCTACCTGGGCCATTAGGTATTCGGCAGGGGCAGGGTGCAGACCTGTCGGCGTGAGTTGCTGGACCGCGCGTTGATCTGGGAGCCAGCGCCGCCTTTGCCGAGCCCTGCGGGAGTTCCAGCGGTTCTACAACTCCCATCGGCCGCATCAGGGCATCGCGAACGCCCGACCGCTGCACGCCTTGCCTCGGGCGATCACCGATCCAGGCCAGATCGCCCGCCTCGACATACGTAGGCGTGAACGCCTACGCGGCATCCTTCACGAGTACGAACATGCCGCCTGACCTGGGCGCACGAGGCTTCCGGCAAGGGCAGGGTCAGGCGGGTCGGGCGCGGGGCCACGAAAGACTGAGGGCCAGCAGACGCGCAACCTGCGGACCCTTCATCTGCCAGTTCGGACGTCGCCAGTCCGCTTCCCGGTGAGCGTCTGTTGGAACAGGTCCCCGCACATGATGTCGATCGTGCCGGCGACGACCGGTGACGGTGCGCCTTGTGTAGCGGCGGCGGGGCTCGCCTTTCAGTAGCCACCGGACCGAGCGCCGAACTGAACATGGCTAGCCCGCGACGCGGGCCAGCCGTGCCACGATCACCCGAAATCGGCACCCAGGATCCACGTCAATTTTACAGTCAGCACAGCTGCAGTTCAGCCGCCATTTTGATCATGTAGTTACAGCTCAACTCGGCCGGGTGGGCGAGCGCCAGCCGATGCTTGCCGTCTCCGATCGCAGAAAATGCTACTGGCGGGTGTGACGGTAGGAGGGAAGAAGCCAGCCAGGTGCGTGGCGGGTGCGGCCGGCGATCACCCAGACGAACTCGACCGCCAAGGCTGCCGCGACCACCGCGAACGCGGCGCCCCGCCAAGACAGCCAGTCGTGGGGGGTGACTAAGGCCAGGAGCGCAGCAAGCAGGCTGACGATTCCCACGTCGTAGGTCAGCCGGGCGCGGAAAAGATACCTTCCCTGCAGGAAGTAGTCCCTGCGCTGCACCCGCCGCATCCGCTCCGCGACGTCCGAATCGTTGGCGGCGGGTTGCCAGTCGGAGCGTTCGGCGGGCGAGGCGGAATACAGCAGCCCAGCGACGGTGAACTGCACACAGAAAACGAACATGGCCGCGGCGAGGGCGAGCGCGAACGTGGCGGGCCCGGCAAGGCGCACCTTCACATCGCTGGTGAGCAGCACCGCGAGCGTGGCGAGGGCGAAACCGGCCAGCAGCGGCGCGGCGACGGTGCCCATGGACCGGAATGCGTCGGTCGTGCCCAGGGGGTAGCGCACCAGCCAGCGCGGTCCGTTCGACATGGTGGTGGGCCTACTCGGTGTCGGCAGGCGATTCATCGGTGCGCACCGGCACCGCAGCACCGCAGCCGTCCTCGGTCGGCATGCCGGCGTCCCCTGCGTAGTGGGCGGAGCACCACGTCTCGTGGCGGCCATGGGTGAGCTCACACTCGGGGCAGAAGTCGTCGATCGGGAATGCGCCGCGGTCGGTCAACGCTCAGGCTCCAGCTCCGGTACGGGTGAGGCTTCTATATAGACAGGCTACCGTCGTCACCCTGGCAGACGAACGCCGCCCAGTAACGGGGATCGGGGTGCCGCTCGCGGGTGCGCAACTGTGCCTGGCGCAGCGCTTCAGCGCGCGGCAGCCCATCGCGCAGAAGCTGATAGAAGTCCGCCATGAGCTGCGCCGTCTGCTCGTCCGGGACCTTCCACAGACTCATCACGAGGGTGCGGGCGCCGGCCAGCACGAAACAGCGGCGTAAACCGAAGACACCTTCGCCGGGTTCCACCTCGCCCAGGCCGGTGTCGCACGCGGACAACACCACAAGCTCGGTGCCGTCCAAATCCAGGCCGGTCACCTCCAACGCCGTGAGGATGCCGTTGCCGGCTCCGTCCGGTGGCTCGCCGCCGCCCAACCACGTGTTCGCGCCGGCCATCGCGAGCGCGGAACGCAACAGCGGGTTCGCCAACCGGCTCCCGGCCATGCGGGTGAAGTCGTCGTCGGCGGCCACGAACGGGCCCGGAGTTGCGAGGACACCGTTGAGCACGAGCGACATCTGATCCGGGTCGGCCAGGCGGGTGGTCATGCCGACGGTGACCTCGTGCGGCCCCAGTGGCGGTTGGCGCTTGAGGGCGAAACCGTGCGTAGCGATGTGCAGGACCACCGGTGCGTGAGCATCTCGGATCGCCGTCTTCGTTGCCTCACCGGCGAGTCTGGGGCGTACACCCAGCAGCCTGCCGATGCGTTCGCCCTCCTCGACGGCGGCTGGCAGCAGCGCCAGCGGCTTACCCAGGGCGGCGGGCGACCCGAGGTCGTAGTCGGGGCCCGCCACCACCAGCGGCGGCGTTGACGCGAGCCGGGCCGGTGCGGCAAGCCGGAGCAGGTCCCGCGTCGCGGTGAGGTAGGAGATGGTGTAATCGTCAATCACCTGCCGGCCGTCTATGGTCGCCAGCATCTCGAACGGCAGCCGCAGCAGGTCGCCGTCCGGTGCGATCAACAACCGGCGGGTGTCGCCGACCGCGGCGCGCAACGGGTCGAACACGACGGTCCGGAGGCGCTGCGACGCATCCCGGGGCGCAGCCTGCGGGGTGATCGGCTGCCGCGCCCCAGCGGGTTGGTCGCGCCGGCCGGTGGCCTGGGCCCTCACGGCCGCGACAAGTTCGTCCACTGCCGCGGCCACCCCGAGATCGACCAGGACCGGCTCATCGGGCCGCTCGGGCAGCAGGACGACAGCGAGGTACCGTGCCGCCCGCCACTGCTGCTCGCCTCGGCTCCGAACGGCTTCGAAGTCGAAGTCGCCGTACCGCAGCAGCTCCACCGACGCTGCGCCGGCCGGCGTCACCCGCGCCACCATCGCACTGTCCACCCGCCGGCCAAGGCGGCCCGTATCGAAGCCAGGCAGGTTCCGCGCAAGTTCCGCCTCCAACGCCTCACACTCCTGGCGAGCCCGACGTAGCCCCTCGTGGAAGCCCGCCTGGTTACTCTGGCCGGGGCCGGCGAACTGCTGCTCGGCAACCCACCCGCGTAGTTGGGCCAACCGATCCAGTCGCGCCCGCAGATCAGGATCCGCAGCGGCCGCCTCACGCCGCCGCGCGAACGAGTCAATGCCCAGACCCTTGTGGTCCACCACCAGGTCCGCCAGCCGGCGGACACGCGCCGGTGAGCTCGTGAACCGCGACATCACCAGCGCGACGTACTGCGCGACGCGGGCCCGCGACGCCCTCAGTAGTTGCACATGCTGTTCCTGTGAGCCGTAGGCGCCAAGCTCGGCGAACATCTCCCGCTGCCGGTCGAGTACCTCGGTCAGCAGCCGAAGGGCCTTTTCCGCGTCGCCGCGCGCCGCGTGCAGCTCGGCCAGATTGCCCAGCAGCGCGGTGTGCTGGTGCCCCCCGATCGCGGACGGGCGGGTTGCCGCCAGCGCTGCCCGATAGTTTTCCCACGCGTCGTCGTATCGGCCGTGCGCCTGCTGCAGCCGTGCGAGGTTGTTCAGCATTACCGGGTCGTCGTCCCGACCGAGTTCCCGTGTGATGGAGCGTGCGTCATCGAGCAGCTCCTGCGCCCGCGCGTACTGGCCGCGCTGCTCGTGCAGGACGGCGACAGACACGAGCGTCGGGACCACCTCCGCGCTGCGATCGCCGGCAACCCGTCGTTTGATCGCCAGCGCGTGCAGGTAGTGCTTCTCCGCGGCGTCGAGCTCGCCGGCACTCTGATAGAGGTGGCCAAGGCGGGACAGGATGGCAGCCACCGGTAGCCGATCCTCGTTGAGCTGCTTGCACAACCTGAACGCCTCGTGCAGGTCAGCCTCCGCCGCGTTGCCGTCGCCCAGCTGCGTGTGCAGCTCCGCGCGCACCGCCAGCAGACCCGTCAGCGCCTCAGGCAGCCGGGACGCGAACGGCTGCAACGGCTCGACGCTCGAACGCAGCTGCGCCTGCGCGTCGCCGAACGCGCCGGCCTCTAGGAGACGTTTCGCCTGATACTGAACCGCCTGCGCCATTTGAGTAAGGGGCGCGCCGTCGGTGTACTCCGCCGGCTTGTAGAGCGGGAAGTAGCCAGCCTCGTCGTCGACCCCCACCGGGTACACCAGCCGCTCCCGCCACCGGTCGGTGTCCAACTCGGGCACCACACCTGCTAACCGAAGCTGTTCGAACAGCTCCCGACCATGCGCGGCGTACGCGGTCTCGATGCCGTTGGGCTCCTCGCCGGAGAACACCGCGACGTGGCGGTCCGGGACCTCCAGCAGGGTGATCTGAGTACGGACGCCGTCGGTCACCCTGTCGACAATCTTGAACAGCCGGTCCCTCGGCCACAGACACAGGCCCCACCCGGGCGGCATCAGCGGAAGCGTCCGCGCATTGGCGGAGAAAATCACATAGCGATGCGGGGCGACGAAGCCACCCGGTCGCCCCGAGGCGTCGCAGAACGTCGGCTCACGAAGAAACAAGCCGGGCCGGTACTTGGCCAGCACAGCGCTCGGCAGGCTGGTGTCTCGAAAGAACGCGCCACGTTCGGCGAAGTCCGCCCTCAAATCACCCATAGATGGCACGGTATCGGCGGCTGTCCAGGTCCGGTCCGCAGTGCTCCCGCATCCGAGCACTCAAGAGCGGCCCAAAACCGGTCCGAGCCCGGGTCGACCGCCGACGACCAGGCCGGAATGGTGCTCCTCGCCATCTTGCTGGCCGTGCTGGTCCTGCTCTGCTCCGGCGTGATTTCCTACAACCTGCGGAAGCACCGGCCGAACGGTCGGGCGTCGTTGCGTTACCGATTGCTTACGTACGCCGGAGTGGTTGGGACGAATCGGCGAGCGGGGCCGGCCGATCGGCCTCGACGTAGCTATGTGGCTGGGCTCCTGAATGGTCGCCTGCCGTTCCGCACGACGGCATGACGGGTGCTCGACGGGTGCTCCGGCACCGCGGACATATCACCCCGGCGCAGGCCCTCCTCCCTGGCACGTGGCCCGTCAGGTGGTTCCGCTGCCTAAGGAAGCCTCACCCCGGCGGCAGCAGGAGGACCTCGACATCTTCGGCATCAAGCTCACCGACGCCGAGGTCGAGCCATCACCGCGCTGGGCCGCCCGATGGTCGTCTCAGGGATCAGGACCCGGCAGTGTACGAGGAGTTCTGACGGGCAGGGGCGTCGCGCGGGCAGCAAGCGGCAGAAGCGACCAAGGCCGTGACCCGCGGTTGCGCGGGTCACGGCCTTGATTGTCTGTGCGCCCGAAGGGGATCGAACCCCTAGGCGGTGACACAGTGGCCCGACGTTGGTGCCGTGGGGCAGGGTCGTCAGCCGATGTAGCCGTTCTCCGTCAACCAGGTCTTGGCGACATCCGCCGGTTCCTCACCGTCCACGTCGACCTTCGCGTTGAGCCCGACCATCGTGGCGTCGTCGAGGGCCGCTGCGATTGGAGCGAAGATGTCCTTGATCTCGGGGTGCTCGTCGAGCACCTCACTGCGGACGTTCACGGAACCGTTGAAGGGCGGGAAGAACTGCTTGTCGTCGGTCAACACGGTGAGACCGAGACTACCCACCCGACCGTCGGTGGAGGTGATCGAGCCGAAGGCACACTCGCCCTTGTCGACCTGGTTGTACACGAGGGCGTCCTGCACGTTGGAGACGTTGTCCGGTGCGACCTTGAAGCCGTACGCCTTCTCCAGGCCGGGCAGGCCGTCGGGCCGGGTGGAGAACTCGCCGCCGACGCAGAAGGTCGCGTCCGCGGGGTTGCTTGCGACCAGTGCGGCGACGTCGGAGATCGAGGCGACGCCGAGCCGCTCGGCGGTCTCGCTGCTCGCTGCGATCGCGTAGGTGTCGTTGAACGGGGCCGGGTCGAGCCAGGTGACACCGTTGGCGGCGTCGGCGTCCCGGACTGCTTCGAACTGCGCCTGGCCTCCGGGGATGCCCTTCTCGTTCTTCAGGTAGGTGACCCAGCCGGTACCGAGATACTCCCAGTACAGGTCGATCTCGCCGGAGGTCAGCGCGGCGCGGACGGTCGTACTGCCCTGCAATCCGATCTGGTCCTCCACCTTGGCGCCCGCGGCGGTGAGTGCGAGCTTGGTCAGGTTTCCGAGGATGAGTTGCTCGGTGAACTCCTTGGAGCCGACGGTGACCGTGGCGCCGCCGAGGTCGAACTTCTCCCCGATGCTTCCGCTGCCCGCGACATCGTCGTTGCCGTCGCTGCCGCACGCGGCGACGAGCATCACCAGCGCCAGTGCGCCGGTGAGCAGCGGCCAACGGCCTCGCTTGTTCATGTTCCTCATGTTCCTCCTCTGATAGTCAGCGACTCAGGACGAAGCCGCGGAGGTCATAGCCCCTTCGGGCGCAGAGCCTCCTCGACAATTCCGGCCACCCAGTCAAGGAGCAGCGCCAGAACTGCGGTGAGGACACTTCCGGTGATGAGAACGGGCATCCGATCGAAGCGGATCCCCTGGTCGATAAGGAAGCCGAGGCCGCCGGCACCGACGAAGGTCGCCAGGGTGGCGGTGCCGACGTTGATGATGAGTGCCGTACGGATGCCGGCGAGCAGGACCGGCACGCTCAGCGGTAGCTCGATGCGGCGAAGCACCTGCCAGCCGCTCAGGCCCATTCCCCGGCCCGCCTCGACGAGCGCGCGATCGACCTGGTTCAGGCCGACGATGGTGTTACGGAGGACCGGCAGCGCGGCGTAGATGACCAGCGCATAGACAGCCTGGCCGAAGCCGATGCCGACGGTGATCGCCATCAACACCAGAACCCCGATCGACGGTATCGCCTGACCGATGTTGGCGACGGCGAGCACTACCGGGGAGAACCTGCGGACCGCTGACCGGGTCAGGAGCACCCCCAACGGCACCGCCAGGAGGACGACGATCAGGGTGGAGACGAAGGTGAGCTCCACATGCTCGATCAGCTTCTCGCGAATCGTGTCGGCGTTGAGGCTCGCCTGGGAGATTCTGTCGAGCTCCTGGTTCCGCACGTAGAGGTACAGGGCGACGCAGACG
Organism: Micromonospora sp. NPDC005163; assembly: GCF_053599835.1. Lineage (NCBI taxonomy): Bacteria > Bacillati > Actinomycetota > Actinomycetes > Micromonosporales > Micromonosporaceae > Micromonospora > Micromonospora sp. NPDC005163. The sequence continues at coordinate 7,445 of NZ_JBSFYP010000065.1, read as the reverse complement.
GCGGCGAGGAGCACCGGAGTGCCCAACCGCCGCCAGAACCGGGACGGTCCGCCGAGCTCGCTGAGTAGGTCGTCGGCGTCGCGCGCGACCTCGCGGGTCCTGGCCCCGAATGCTGGGATGGCCACCTTAACCGGCCTCCGCGGGCTGGCCTGCCGTGTCCCGGTCCCGGGCCCGGGAACTCTCCCGCATCTCGTCGATGGCGCGCATCACTGTGCGCATGTCGACGATGCCCTGGTACCGCCGCTGGTCGTCGACGACGATCGCGCACCCGACCCGCGAGGTGACCATCTCGTTGAGCGCGTCGTGCAGCGTGGCGTGCGGCTCCACGGTGGCCGCCGCGGGAAGCCCCACCCGATCGAGGGATTCACCCGACCGTGTCAGGTCATGCCCGGTGACCCAGCGAACCGGCCGCTGGTTCTCGTCGAGCAACAGCAGCGACCCGTGATCGCTGTCGGTGAGCGCCTGGCGCAGGTGTGCCCGATCGTCGTCGAGCCGGCCGACTGCCCACTGGTTGAGCTCCACGTCTCGGACGCGGCTGAGGCTCAGGCGCTTGAGCGATGCCCCCGAGCCGATGAAGTCCGCGACGAAGTCGTCGGCCGGAGCCGTCAGGATCGCTTCGGGCGTGTCGTACTGGGCGATCTTCGACCCCTTCCTGAGGATCGCGATCCGGTCGCCGAGCTTGATCGCCTCGTCGATGTCGTGGGTGACGAAGACGATGGTCTTCCGAATGTTGCTCTGCAGGCGGAGGAACTCGTTCTGGAGACGCTCGCGGGTGATCGGGTCGATGGCGCCGAACGGCTCGTCCATCAGCAGCACCGGAGGGTCGGCGCTCATCGCCCGGGCGACCCCGACCCGTTGGCGCTGGCCGCCTGAGAGTTCCTTCGGGTACCGCGCACGGTAGGCCGACGGTTCCATGCCCACCAGATCCAGCAGTTCGTCGACACGCTCGGAGATCCGGGCCCGGCTCCACCCGAGCAGCCCGGGCACCATGCCGATGTTCTCGGCGATCGTCATGTGCGGGAACAGGCCGATCTGTTGGATGACGTAGCCGATCCGGCGGCGTAGTTGATCAGCGTTGACGTGGGTCACGTCCTCGCCGTCGATGAAGATGCGTCCGGAGGTCGGTTCGATGATCCGGTTGATCATCTTCAGGCTGGTGGTCTTGCCGCAACCAGAGGGTCCGACCAGAACCACGATCTCGCCTGCCGGTATGTCCATGGTGATGTTGTCCACGGCCGACTCGGCCTGACCCGGATAGCGCTTGGTCAACGACTCGAGGCGGATGGACGCCGCCGTAACGGTCCCTTGTTTATGCTCAGGCATCACAGCCCCTTCGATGTCGTCAACTTGGAGATCATTCCGAGGACGCCGTCCAGCAGCAGCGCCAGCATCGCCACGAAGAGGGTTCCGCTGAAGGCAAGGTTGAAGCCGCGCTGGGTGCCGATCGCCGAGAGCCCCTGGAAGATCGGACCACCGAGGCCGGGCCCGTTGACGATGGCCGCGATGGCGGCGATCCCAACGATCATCAGGGTCGACACGCGTACGCCGGTCATGATGACCGGCCAGGCGAGCGGTAGCTCGATGCGGAGCAGCCGTTGGCGGTGGGAGAGCCCCATGCCCTGCGCCGATTCGACAATAGCTGGATCGACCGAACGCAGCCCAGTGATCGTGTTGCGCGCGATGGGAAGCAGTGAGTACAGCACCAATGCGACGACCGTGGGCACGGCCCCGAGACCGAAAATCGGTATGAACAGTCCGAACAGGGCGAACGACGGGACGGTCAGGAACGTGCCGGTCACCGTGAGTACGGCTCTGGCTCCGTTCCGATTGCGATAGGTTGCCAGGCCCAACCCGAGCGCGATCACAGTCGCCAACACGATTGTGACGAGCACCACAAGCAAATGCTCGAAGGCCAGCTCGAGTAGGTCAGACCACTCTCGTTCCAGATATGCGGGCACGCCGGAGATGTAGTCGAGGAAGGTCATTGACCAGCAAGTTTAACCGATGGATTTTCATGTTTGACGAGGCCCCCTGACCGGTGGCCGGGTTGCCGGTCACGTAACCGGTGACAGTTGCCCGGGTCGCCGCACGGCAGCGGACGCTCGTGAAGCGGCCACACCAATTGCCGTCTGGGGTTTTTCGGTGTGGCGAGGAGTTCATGCTCGACGGGTGACGTTCGCCGTCGGACCTCGTGTGAGACGTCGCCGGTAGGCCAATCCACGCATTCGAGTAGGGCGAGATCGAGTTGGTCGAACACTCCGAGCCAACGAGAAAATCGGACATCCAAAAAGTAATCTCAGCGACTTCGCGGTAGGTATTTGTATTCGAAATGGGTCAGGTGCAGCGCGGCCAGGGCCTCGGAGTGTTCCGGGAATGTCCGGTTGATCATGGAATGCCGTGGGAGGGTGAGGGCGGCATTTGGGAATGGCGTGGGCGCGGCGGGCGCTGGCGGTGTTCGCCCAGCCGGTGAGGTGGAACGTGCTGCGGATGATGTCGTGCAGGGCGGCCATGACGGCGGGGTGTTCTGGGAGCGGACCTGACTGGCGTCTTCGGCGAAGGTCACGTCGCGGATCCAGTGCACGTTGTTCTCGATGGTCCAGTGTTCGCGGGCCCAAGCGGCGATTTCTTCGGGTCGGGCATGGTGGGTGGGTAGGCCGGTGATCGCGTAGACGACCTCGGTGGTCCACTTCTTCGTGCCCAGCCGGCGGCGTCTGCGGCGGATCCGCACGACTTGAGGGGTTCGAGTCCCTAGTGTCCTGAGTCGTTAATCCGCCGCCAGATAGTAAGCTGTCGGGATGGCTGGTCGTCCGCGTGGTGTGGTGGAACTGAGTGATGACGAGCGTGCGTGTTTGACCCGGTGGGCGCGGCGGGGTAAGTCATCGCAGGCGTTGGCGTTGCGGTCGAAGATCGTGTTGTTGTGCGCCGATGGCCTGGTCAACACGCACGTCGCGGAGCGGTTGGGTGTCTCGCGGGACATGGTGGGCAAGTGGCGTAGCCGGTTTCTAGCCCGCCGGTTGCAGGGGTTGACCGACGAACCGCGGCCTGGGGCGCCTCGCCGCATCAGCGACGACCGGGTCGAGGAGGTCATCGTGCGGACGCTGGAGCAACAGCCATCCAACCAGGACAGCCACTGGTCGACGCGGTCGATGGCCAAGGCCGCCGGGTTGTCGCAGACCGCGGTGTCGCGGATCTGGCGGGCGTTCGGCCTCAAGCCGCATCTGGTGGACACGTGGAAACTGTCGGCTGATCCGCTGTTCGTGGAGAAGGTCCGCGACGTGGTGGGTCTGTATCTCGACCCGCCGGTCAAGGCGATGGTGTTGTGCGTGGACGAGAAGTCGCAGATGCAGGCCCTGGAACGAACCCGGCCGATGCTGCCGATGATGCCCACCGTCCCCGCCCGGCAGACCCACGACTACGTCCGCCACGGCGTGGCCAGCCTGTTCGCCGCGTTCGACGTCGCCACCGGCACGGTCATCGGGCAGGTCCACCGCAAGCACCGCCATCAGGAGTTCCTCAAGTTCCTGAAGGTCGTCGACGCGAACACGCCCGCCGAGTTGGACCTGCACCTGGTGCTGGACAACTACGCCACCCACAAGACCCCGGCCGTGCAGCGGTGGCTGGCCGCGCATCCCCGCTTCCACCTGCACTTCACGCCGACCTCGGCGTCCTGGCTCAACCTCGTCGAACGCTGGTTCGCGGAACTGACCAACCGCAAGCTCCGCAGGTCAAGCCACCGCAGCCTCGCCGAACTCGAAGCCGACGTCCGCACCTGGATCGACGCGTGGAACGCCGACCCGAAACCATTCGTCTGGACCAGAACCGCCGACGACATCCTCAACAGCCTCGCCACGTACTGCCGGCGAATTAACGACTCAGGACACTAGCGGCGCACCAGCAATTAAGGCTCTGGCTGGCCCAATGAAAAGGTGTGGAGGATGCCGGGACGGCATCGTCCGGCAGCTGACCGACCTCGGGGTCTGGTCGTTCATGCTGCCGAGGCAGATGCACTGCGGAGCCGGTTGCTGTCAGTGCTGCCGGCCGGCGCCCTTGCCAGCCAGCCGGGCTGCCGCGTCGAACGCCGTCGTCCACGGGAAGGCCTTCTGGCGACTGTTGCCGCTGCCGGGCGGGTGTGGCTCCCATCCGTCGTCGGTGCCGAGAAGGATCCGGACGCGCTCATCGCGGAGGCTCGCCACGGCACGTTGGAAGGGTGCGCGGGCGGCCAGTGCGGCGTTGACGAATGGGACGACCACGGTGGGCACATGCCGGCCGATCAGTTCGGCGATCGTCGTCATCGCGTAGTTGTCGGCGATGCCGAGGGCGATCTTGTTGACGGAGTTGTAGGTGGCGGGGGCGATGATGAGCGCGTCCGCCGCGGGGAGAGATCGGCGTGTGCTTGGGGACGACCGGTAGGTGGAGCGGACCGGGTGCCCGGTTAGCCGCTCTATCGCTTCGGCGTCGATGAAGTCGAGGCTGCTGGGGGTGGCGGTGACCGCCGTTGTCCACGACTGTTGCGTCGCGGTGGTGACCAGTTGTGTCACGTCTGCGGCGGGCCCGGCAGCGCAGACGATGATCTGCAGGTGGGCGCGAGTCATACGCGGATCCCGGCGTGCTGGGCGAAGTCAAGGACGGCGCTGCGAACGTGCGCCCGGGTAAGGACTGCCAGGTCGCTGGCGATGTGCTGGACCGTTGGCCGGCACCGGATTTCCCCCGGTGCCACCTCATACGCGCTGCGAAGCGCGTTCAGGCCGTGCTCGTAGCGTCCCCACTGCGTGTAGGCCCGGGCCACGTCGACGAACAGGGAGGCCTTGCGTTCGGTAAGGCCGATCTTGTCCAGCGGCACCTCGCGGGCCAGCGCGATGGCGGTGCCTGCGTCACCCAGGGTCAGCGCGATGTTGACGCGGTGCAGCAGGACGTTGGTGGCACCGAAGCCGGTCCACCGGTCGTTGCCGTCGTAGCCTAGGCGGTCGGAGGCATGGGCGGCCTCATCGAGCATGGCCTGTGCGTTGTCTCGGTTGTTGTCGCGGGCGGCGGCGATAGCGCCGCGCAGCAGCAGCGCGCCATAGACGGCGACCGCGTCGGTCGAGGCGAGTCGGGTGCCGCGTCGGAGGGTCTCGGCCGCGTCTTCAGCGAGCTGCTGCCTGATTGCTGTGGCCGTTGCTCATCAGGGCGTGGGTCATGATCCGGGCGCTTGCAGCCATCGCCACCGGGTCTTGACTGATCGCAGCGGCACGGGTGCTGCGTTCTGCGGCGACCGAGGCCATGCCTTTGTCACCGACCTTGAGGAGCACGCTGCCGACGACGTGGTAGAGGTCGCTGGTCAAGGCATCGACCTGCGCCCGCTGCTCACCCTCGGCGTCCGCACGGGTTGGTTCCAAGGCGGGCAATAGGGCCACGAGCCCGGCGAGAACCTGCTCGTAACGGCACGCCTGATAGTCGATTTTCGCGGCGGCCACGTCCCGAGCGAATTGCCGGAGCGGCAAGGTGATTGGCTCGGCGTTGCGAGGTCGTGGTGCGACCAGTGCTTCGAGCAGGGTTGCGACGTTCGGCAGGGTGATGCCGCTGATCGTCACGCCCGTCAGGAGAGTTCTGCGCCGCACGTCGCCGTCCGAGTCGAAGTCGTGAATGCCGCCTTCGCCAGTATGGGTGTGTGTCTCCGTGACAGGTAGCGTCGCTGGATCCGCTAGCCTCGGCCCTTCATTAAGGGCTGTCCAAGGGCTGGGCAGAAATGAAGAAGTGCCTTCTGATCAGGGAAAATAGGACTTGCTGAGGGTCCGATGTTCCTGTCACGGAAGGCACTTGCTGGGTGAAGGCTACCGCAACACGTCCGAAGATCATGGTGACCGGCGGCGGGCGGGGCGTTGTCGGGCACGTCGGTGCCCGCCTGCTCGCCGATCTGGCCGACGTAACTGGGTTGACCAGCGCGTTCAGCCTCGCGTTGGCGGCGTTGCGGCAACGGCGCAGCGGCCACGACCCGGGCCGCGTCGCCGTGGATCTGGCGGTGATGCTCGCCGACGGTGGTGAGGTGATCGCCGATCTGGCGGTGCTGCGTGACCAGTCGGCCCTGTTCGGGCTGGTCGCCTCCGACCCGACCGCGTGGCGGCTGTTGTCCCGACTCGACGAGGCGATGCTGGCCGAACTACGTGCCGCGCGGGCTCGAGCCCGCGAGGTCGCCTGGGCCCAGCACGCCGAGGTCAACGGTGACCTGCCGGCGGTGAAGGCGGCCGGCCGGCAGGTCAACGGTCTGGTCCTGGACATCGACGCGACGATCGTGATCTGCCATTCCGAAAAGGAGTCGGCGACTCGTACCTGGAAGTAGACCTTCGGCTATCACCCGTTGCTCTGCTTCCTGGACAACACCGGCGAGGCCCTCGCCGGCTTGTTGCGGGAGGGCCGGGCCGGCTCGAACACCACCGCCGACCACATCACCGTCCTGGACCAGGCCCTGGCCCAGATCCCCGACGCTGTCCGGCACGGCACCCCGATCCTGCTGCGCAGCGATTCGGCCGGCTCCAGCCACGGCTTCCTCGCCCACATCCGGTCCCTGCGCGAGCAACACCACCTGGACATCCGGTTCTCCGTCGGCGCCGCGATCACCGAACCCCTCCGGGTCGCGATTCAGGCTGCGACCGGCTGGGTCCCCGCTGTCGACACCGACGGTGAACTGCGGGAACACGCCGAGGTCTGCGAGATCACCGGCCTGTTCGAAGCGGCCGGCTGGCCTGCGGGCACCCGGTTCCTGGTCCGCCGTGAACGCCCGCATCCCGGCGCCCAACTGTCACTGTTCGACACTGTCGAAGGCTGGCGGCACCAGGTCGTCGCCACCGACACCCCACCCGGCGACGGCGGCATCCAGCACCTGGAGGCCCGGCACCGCGCCCACGCCCGTGTCGAGGACCGTATCCGCACCGGCAAGGACACCGGCTTCGGCCGGTTCCCGTCCCGAGTGTTCGCGATCAACCAGGCATGGCTCCAACTGGCCCTGACCGGCATCGACCTACTCGCCTGGACCCAAACCCTGCTCCTCGACGGTGACCTCGCCCGAGCCGAACCCAAGAAACTGCGTCACCGACTGCTACACGTCGCCGCCCGCCTCACCCGCACCGCCCGCCGGACCCGACTCGCCATCGCCGCCGACTGGCCCTGGACCGACGATCTGACCGCCGCGTTCAACCGCCTCGCCGCACTACCACGACCCGCCGGCTGACCCTGCAACCCCACGCACCGACCATCAACACGGAGGAACCCGGCCCAGCGCCGGGCCGTCAGCATGCCGGCGAAACTGGAGCGCGAATTCCGAACCGGCTCCATCGATCAGAAGCTATGAACGGCCGCCCAAATGAAAGACCGAGGCTAGTGTCCTGCGCCGGAAATTCGCCTAATAAGTTGGTGTAGGGTGAGGTGATGGCACGAACCGGGCGCCCTACCGCACCGCTGGTGTTGACCGA
>NZ_JBSFYP010000064.1:0-37086 GCF_053599835.1 Micromonospora sp. NPDC005163 | reverse complement strand
CCGCCGCCCGCCGCCCGCCGCCCGCCGCCCGCCGCCCGCCGCCCGCCGTGCGCGGGGTGGGTTTGGCGGCGGGGTCCGCGATCCGGTTGACTGGTCCGGTGCTGAGGGTGGGATTGACCGGCGGGATCGGGTCGGGCAAGAGCGCGGTGGCCGCGCGGCTGGTCGAGCGGGGTGCCGTGCTCGTCGACGCCGACCGGGTGGCCCGGGAGGTCGTCGCGCCGGGCACCGAGGGGCTGGCCGAGATCGTCGCCGCCTTCTCCGAGCGGGTGCTGGACGCTGAGGGCGCGCTGGACCGCGCCGCACTGGGTGCGGTGGTGTTCGCCGACGAGACCGCCCGCCGGCGGTTGGAGGCGATCACCCATCCCCGGGTCCGGGCCCGCACCGCCGAGCTGGTCGCCGCGGCGGCACCCGATGCGATCGTCGTCAACGACGTACCGCTGCTGGTGGAGGTCGGTCTGGCGCCCACGTACCACCTGGTGGTCGTGGTGCAGACGGCCGTGTCGACCCGACTGGAACGGCTGGCGGGCGACCGGGGGATGGACCGCGCGGAGGCCGAGCGGCGGATCGCCGCGCAGGCCGACGACGCCCGTCGCCGCGCGGTGGCGGATGTGGTGCTGACCAATGACGGCAGCCTCGCGGCGCTGCACGCCGAGGTGGACAGGCTCTGGCACCAGCGGCTGCTGCCCTTCGAGCGCAACCTGCGTGAGCGGCGGGTGGTCCCGCCGGGCCGGGTCGACCGGGCCGAGGCCGACCCGACCTGGCCCGAGCAGTACGAGCGGCTGGCCGCGCGGATCCGGCACGCGCTCGCCCCGGCGGACCTGCGGATCGACCACGTCGGTGCGACCGCGGTGCCCGGCGTCGCCACCGAGGACGTCATGGACGTGCAGGTGGCCGTGCCCAGTCTCGCCGACGCCGACGGGACGCTGGCTGACCGGTTGGCGAACGCCGGGTTCCCGCGGGTGCCGGGGCTGTGGTGGGACGATCCGCGCCCGGCCGGCAGCGGCCGGTGGGAGAAGCGGCTGCACGGCGGCGCCGACCCGGCCCGCCCGGTGCGCCTGCACGTGCGGGTGGCCGGATCGCCGGGCTGGCGGTACGCGCTGCTGATGCGCGACTACCTGCGCGCCGATCCGGGCCAGCGGGCCGTGTACCTGCTGCTCAAGCGGGAGTTGGTCGACGCGGCGCCGGTTGTCGGCGGTCCCGGTACGGCCGGCGACCCCTGGTTCGACGAGGAGTACCTGCGCGCCGAGCAGTGGGCCGCGCAGACCGGCTGGCGGCCGTAGGGACTGTTTCGGTCAGGTGGTGGCCGCGGAGCGGGGCACCGGAGCGAGCCGGGGTACCGAGGCGGGATTGAGGTCGAGTTGTGCCCACGTGCCGGGGGCGGTGCGCAGCTCCAGCCGGCGCAGCGACCCGTTCCGGTCGATCCAGTAGCGCAGGAGCGCGTCCGCCGTGCGCAGCTCGACGACGTCCACGGTCCGCCCGGCGGCGACGTCCTCGCGTACCCGTACGGCCGCGCCGCGCTGCCCGGCCGACCCGGCGGCGGCCACCGCCGCGCCAACCAGCAGGCTGAGGTCGTCCGTACCGGTCCGGGTGAACCGCCACGCCCCGGCCGGGGGCGGCAGCGGCGGCCGACCCGGCGTCTCCGCAGTGCCACCGCCACCGGCCGCGGCCGGTACGTCCGCCCGGGCCAGGCCGGCGGTGTCCCGCCGGAGCAGGGTCCGGCGATCCGGTACGCCCAGATCGGCCACCGCCAGGTAGGCGGTGCGCGCGGTCCAGCTCAACCAGCCGGCGCCCCGCAGGTTGGTGTCCGTGCCCACCGGGGCGGTCAGCGTCAGCGTGGCCCCGCCCTGCGCGCGTAGCCGGGCCGGCAGGCGGCTGAGCCGGTCCCGTTCGGCGTCGGTCAGCGCGCGGGGCAGCCCCGGCCGGCCACCGAGCGCGTCCACCGGCCGCAGCGTCGGCCGGTCCGCCCGGTTGAGGATCACGGTGACCGGCCCGACGCCGGGCAGTTGGGCGACCAGCTTGTGCAACCGGCTGTCCTGGTCGAGCCAGTAGCGGGTCTGCCCGTCCGGGTCGGCCTCGACGCCCGGCGGGTCGGCCGCCGCGCTGCCCGGTGCCGGGTTGCCGCTGGCGGGTGCGCCGCCCGGCAGCGGCGCCTGCAGGATGTCCACCGGGCCGGCGGCGAGGGTGTCCCGGGCCACCCAGCGGGCACCGCCGTCGCGCAGTGCCTGAGCCGGGTCCGGGCGGTCGGCGGCGAGGCCGAGGAGCAGGTCGAGCACGGGAGCCAGGCCCGCGCCGGGTGCCAGGTGGTGCAGCCGCCAGTGGTCCGCCGGCGGCACCAGTGGCGGCGCGGCGGGAGTGGGCACCGCCGACGGGTCCGGCCGGATCACCAGCAACGGGCCGACGCTCTGCAACAGGCCCCGCTCGACGCCCGCGCCCGGCCCACCCACGTCGAGGTAGAGCAGCGGCCGCGACCAGTCCACCCACCCCACGAGTTCGGTACGGGCGGCACCGGCGCCGACCGTGACGCGGACCCCGGCGCGCAGGTCCCGCAGGTTGGTGACCCGCATCGCGGCGAGTCGCTCGCCTTCGGCCACGGTCAGCGGCCGGGCGGGCTCGGGTGGGTCGGGCGCCCAGCTCAACAACCCGATCACCAGCGCGGTCGCGGACGTGACTGCGGTCAGGCCGAGCAGCAGGAGCACCGTCCGGCGGCGGCGGCGGCGGCCGGCTCGGGCCGGGCCGGTGGTGTCGGCGGCCGGGTCGGTGGCGCCGCCGGGGCGGGGCGTGCTGCCGGTGTCGCGCGTCGGGTTCGGAGAGGTGTCCACGGATGTGAAACGGGCCGAGCGGCGGCGGGGTGACGAGCACGGTCGGGTGGCGTCGCCGGAACGAGCAGGGGCGCTCGCGGCGGCCGGTCAGCGCCTCGAGCGCGACCACACCGGTGCGCACGCCGGACGCGCCGGGTGCTGCGACCGCTGTGCCGGGGGTGGCCGGCCGAGATGACGGCCTGGGCCACCGGCCCGGTCGGCCGCCGCGAGCGGCCTACAGCGAGAGCCTAGCGCCGGTGACATGTGCCACACAATGGGAATATTGAAGCTGATCACGTAACCGCCGTGACGGCCGTTCCTGTCGGACCTCCGGCGTACCGTTGAGGTCATGGCGCTCGACATTCCCCGGCTGGACAGCCGCTTCCAGGTCGTCAGTGACTTCCAGCCGGCCGGCGACCAGCCCGCCGCCATCGACGACCTTGAGCGTCGCGTTCGGCGTGGCGACCGCAACACGGTGCTGCTCGGCGCGACCGGCACCGGCAAGAGCGCCACCACCGCGTGGCTCATCGAGCGGCTGCAGCGCCCGACGCTGGTGCTCGCCCCGAACAAGACGCTCTGCGCGCAGCTGGCCAAGGAGTTCAGCGAGCTGCTGCCGCACAACGCGGTCGAATACTTCGTCTCGTACTACGACTACTACCAGCCCGAGGCGTACATTCCGCAGACCGACACCTACATCGAGAAGGACTCCTCGATCAACGAGGAGGTCGAGCGGCTGCGGCACTCGGCGACGATGTCGCTGCTGACCCGCCGCGACGTGATCGTGGTGGCGACCGTGTCGGCGATCTACGGCCTGGGCACCCCGGAGGAATACCTCGACCGGGCGGTCCGGGTCGAGGTGGGCCAGGAGCTCGACCGCGACAAGCTGCTGCGCCGGCTGGTCGACATCCAGTACACCCGCAACGACATGGCCTTCAACCGCGGCACCTTCCGGGTCCGCGGCGACACGCTGGAGATCATCCCGGCGTACGAGGAGCTGGCTGTCCGCGTCGAGATGTTCGGCGACGAGGTGGAGAAGCTCTACTACCTCAACCCGTTGACCGGTGACGTGGTCCGGGAGGTCGACCAGCTGGTGATCTTCCCGGCGACGCACTACGCGGCCGGCCCGGAGCGGATGGAGCGGGCCATCCGCGACATCGAGGTGGAGCTGGCCGAGCGGCTGGCCGAGCTGGAGCGGCAGGGCAAGCTGCTGGAGGCGCAGCGACTGCGGATGCGCACCACCTACGACATCGAGATGATGCGGCAGGTGGGCTTCTGCTCCGGCATCGAGAACTACTCGATGCACATGGACGGGCGGCTGCCCGGCAGCCCGCCACACTGCCTGCTCGACTACTTCCCGGACGACTTCCTCACCGTCATCGACGAGTCGCACGTGACGATCCCGCAGATCGGCAGCATGTACGAGGGCGACGCCTCGCGTAAGCGGATGCTCATCGACCACGGTTTCCGGCTGCCCAGCGCGGCCGACAACCGGCCGCTGCGTTTCGACGAGTTCCTGGAGCGGGTCGGCCAGACGGTCTACCTCTCGGCGACTCCGGGCCCGTGGGAGTTGGAGCAGGCCCAGGGCGAGTTCGTCGAACAGGTCATCCGCCCCACCGGGCTGATCGACCCGGAGGTCGTGATCAAGCCGACCAAGGGCCAGATCGACGACCTGATGCACGAGATCAAGCTGCGCACCGAGCGGGATGAGCGGGTGCTGATCACCACGCTGACCAAGAAGATGGCCGAGGATCTGTCGGACTACCTGCTGGAGAACGGCATCCGGGTGCGCTACCTGCACTCGGAGGTCGACACCCTGCGCCGGGTGGAGCTGCTGCGCGAGCTGCGCAAGGGCGAGTACGACGTGCTGGTCGGCATCAACCTGCTCCGCGAGGGGCTGGACCTGCCCGAGGTGTCGCTGGTGGCGATCCTCGACGCCGACAAGGAGGGCTTCCTGCGCAGCGGTCGGTCACTCATCCAGACCATCGGCCGGGCCGCCCGTAACGTCTCCGGCCAGGTGCACATGTACGCCGACAAGATCACCCCGTCGATGGCGGCCGCGATCGACGAGACCGATCGGCGTCGGGCCAAGCAGATCGCGCACAACGAGGCGCACGGGATCAGCCCGGAGCCCCTGCGCAAGAAGATCCACGACATTCTGGACGACATCTACCGCGAGGCGGAGGACACCGAGAACTCCCGGGTCGGGGGCGCGGTGCGCCAGCTCTCCCGGGGCAAGGCGCCGGTCAAGGAGACCCGCAGCCGCAGTCGGGCCGCCGCCACCACCCCGTCCCGGGAGGGGATGGCCCGTGCCGACCTCGCCCAACTCATTCAGGAGCTCAACGACCAGATGCTGGCCGCCGCACGCGAGCTGCAGTTCGAGCTGGCGGCCCGGATCCGCGACGAGGTCGCCGACCTGAAGAAGGAGCTGCGCGGCATGGACGCCGCCGGCGTGAAGTGACGACCACGCCAGCGGGCCGAAACGGCAGGTACGGGCCGGTCCGACCGGTCCACCGTGGGCGATTCGGCGGTTGCGCTACGCGAGCGTGGTATTGCACTGGGTGATCGTCCTGCGTACTCTCCCTCGGTGGGGAGGCGGGGATGCCGGTGCCAACAAGTCCTGTCATTCGACGTGTGCGGCTCGGCGCCGAGCTGCGCCAGTTACGCCGGCGCGAGGCGCTGACCCTGGAGCAGGTCTGCGACCGGCTGGGCTGGGCGTCGACGTCGAAACTGTCCCGCATCGAGCTGGGCCAGAGCCGCCCGGACCTCGCCGACGTCCTGGACCTGCTCGACGTCTACCAGGTGCCGGCGCCCGCCCGGGACGCGCTGATCGTGATCGCCCGGGACGCGGCCACCAGCCACGGCTGGTGGAAGACGCTCGGCGAGATGAGCGAGCGGCAGCGCACCTACGCCGAGCTGGAGGCGGGTGCCGCCCACATCGTCGAGTACCAGCCGGCGGTCGTGCCGGGGCTGCTCCAGACGCCGGCGTACGCCCGGTTGCGGGTCGCCGCCGGTGCCCTGCTCACACCGGAGATCGACGTGGAGGCCGAGGTGCGCGCCCGGGCGCTGCGACAGGAGGTGCTGCGCCGAGCGGACCCGCCGCGCTACACGGCGGTGCTGGCCGAGGCCGTCTGCGACCCGGCTGAGCTGGCGGTTCCGGTCTGGCGCGAGCAGCTGCGGCACCTGGTCGCCGTGAGCGGGCTGGCGCACGTGACGGTGCGGCTGCTGCCCCGCAGCGTGGCCGGCGACGGGCTGCACCCGCTCACCCCGTACTCCTGCTATGCCTTTCCCGACCCGGCGGATCCGCGGACGGTGATGCTGGAGGCGTTGACCACCGACGTCCGGTTGACCACCCCGCTCGACGTCGACCGGTACGAGCGGATGACCGAGGCTCTGCTGACCGCCGCGCTGTCACCGGAGGAGACGGTCACCGCGCTGGCCCGCCGCGTCGGCGAGTGAGGGCACGGCGCGACCACCGGGCCCGGCGCCCCCGAGCCCGTCGGGACCGGCGGCCGGCGCGTGCGGTGGGCACGATAGCCGCGCGGTACGACAGCTCCGCTCAGGCCGGCACGTCGATGAAGTGCTCGACCAGGGGCGGCCCGGCGAAGTACGGCCCGATCAGCTCGCGCCACCGCTCGAACCGCTCGGTGGCCCGGAAGTTCTCCTCGTGCGCCTCGACCGAGTCCCATTCGACCAGTAGCACGAATCGCGTCGGGGACTCGATCCCCCGGGTCATCCGCACCGACCGGCAGCCGGGCGTCCCGGCGAGCACCGGGTGACCCTGGGCGTACGCGGCGGCGAACGCGTCCTCGTTTCCGGGCAGTACGTCGATCAGCGCGACCTCAAGCACCATGGTGGAGAGCCTCCCACGACGGGTCGGCCGAGTGGTGTCGTGGGGTCTGTTCCGGTGTCGGCACAGACCCTAGGGTGGCACTGTGATGATCGACTGGCTGACCGGCACCGCGTTCCGGATGGCCGGCACCGGCACCACCTGGGCGGAGCTGTTGGGGTTCGCCACCGGCGTGCTGAACGTCTGGTTGGTGGCCCGGCAGCGGATCTCGAACTGGCCGATCGGCATCGCCAACGTGCTGCTGCTCATGCTGCTGTTCTGGACTGCCGGCCTGTACGCCGACGCCGGGCTCCAGGTCGTCTACGTCGCGCTCGGCTGCTACGGCTGGTGGCAGTGGCTGTTCGGTGGCGAGCGGCGGACCCGGCTCACGGTGAGCCGGACCGGGCGGCGGGAGTGGCTGGCGCTGGCCGTCGTCGGGGTGCTGCTCACCGGGGCGCTCTGGGCGCTGCTGGACCGGGCCACCGACTCCACCGTGCCGCTGCCGGACGCGCTGACCACGGCCCTGTCCCTGCTGGCGACGTACGGCCAGACCCGCAAGCGGGTGGAGAGTTGGTGGCTGTGGATCGCCGCCGACCTGATCTACATCCCGCTCTACGCGTACAAGGGCCTGCACCTGACCGCCGTCCTGTACCTGGTCTTCCTGGCCCTCTGCGTGCTCGGGCTGCGCGCCTGGCGGGCCGACCTGCGCCGGGCCGCCGGGCCGACCGCGGTGCCGTCCGGGCCGGCGCCGGTCAGCGCGTGACCGGGCGGGCACCGGGCCACCCGTCGGCACCGACGCCGAGGTCGCCCGGACGGGCGTCGAGTCCGGAGTTCGGGCACGGGATGGTGGTGGGGAAGTTCTATCCGCCGCACGCCGGGCACCACGCGCTGATCGAGGCCGCCGCCGCCCGCTGTGCCGCGGTCACCGTGGTGGTGGCGCCATCGCGCCGCGAGTCCATCCCGCTCGAGGCGCGGCTGGAATGGCTGCGGGAGGCGCACGCCCACACCCCGTGGGTCCGGTTCGTGGGTCGGTACGACGACCACCCGGTGGAGTACGCCGACCCGGCGGTCTGGGACGCGCACTGCGCGGTGTTCCGTGCGGCGGTCGGACCGGAGGCGGTGGACGCGGTCTTCTCCTCCGAGGCGTACGGCGTGGAACTGGCGCGGCGCTTCGACGCCGTACCCGTGTCGGTGGATCTGGACCGGCGGACCGTGCCGGTCTCCGGCACCGCGGTGCGCGCGGACCCGGCGGGTCACTGGCGATGGCTGAGCCCGCCGGTGCGCGCCTGGTTCGTCCGGCGGGTCGTGGTGGTCGGCGCCGAGTCGACGGGCACCACCACGATGGCAGCGGCGCTGGCCGCGCACTACCGCACCGACTGGGTGCCGGAGTACGGCCGGGAGTTGACCGCCCGCAAGCTGGCCCGGCTCCGCGAACGCTCGCCCGGGGCGAGTGTGTTCGACGTCCGTTGGGACCGGGGCGACTTCCGCACGGTGGTCCGCGAGCAGCAGGCGGCCGAGGACGCGGCGGCCCGATCGTCCGGGCCGCTGTTGTTCTGCGACACGGATGCGCGGGCCACCGCCGTCTGGGAGGAGCGCTACCTCGGCAGCGCGTCCCCGCAGGTCCGGGCCGCGGCACGCCGGCCGGCGCTGTATCTGCTGACCGACCACCGGGACGTGCCGTTCGCCGACGACGGTCTGCGCGACGGGGAACACCTGCGGGGCTGGATGACCGAGCGGTTCCGCACCGAGCTGGCGGGGTGCGGCGTGCCGGTGGTGGAGCTGACCGGACCGCACGCCGAGCGGCTGGCCCGTGCGGTGGCGGCCTGCGACGCCCTGCTCGCCACCGGCTGGTCGCTCACCGACCCCCTTGTCGCACCTGACACGCACTAGCCTCCTAGGACGCCCGAGGGGACGTGTCGGACGCTATTCCCGTTCGGCGAGTGGGCGGTGACACCGAATGCCCGGGGTGCGATCACACCGCGTGGTGGGGGAGAATGGCCATCGAGGAGGGGAGTATTCCCTCGCGACGGAGTCGTCAGCACGGTCGATCGCCGGAACGTCGGCGGCCCCCGACCCGGCCCCGTCGGTCGCCGCCCGCTCGCGGGAGGCGGCGGAAGAGACCTCCGACAGTCACCAGAGTGAGCGTCAGCGGCACACCGGCCCTTTCGGGGGCGTACGGTGTGCCCGACGCCGCGTGTCTGCCGGAGGAATGAAGTTGGACGTGTCCGGATTGGTGTGGGCGGGGACTCTCGTCGCACTGACTGCGGTTCTACTCGTCGACCTGTTGATCATCGGTCGGCGTCCACACGAGCCGAGTGTGCGCGAGTCGAGCCTCTGGGTCGCCTTCTACGTCGGCCTGGCCCTGCTCTTCGGCGCCGGTCTCTGGCTGACCTCCGGGGCGAGCGCGGCCGGGCAGTTCTACACCGGCTGGCTCACCGAATACAGCCTCTCGGTGGACAATCTCTTCGTCTTCGTGATCATCATGGCCCGCTTCGGGGTGCCCCGGCAGTACCAGCAGAAGGTGCTGCTGGTCGGCATCGTGCTGGCGCTGGTGATGCGCGGTGGGTTCATCGCCGCCGGCGCCGCCCTGATCTCGCAGTTCTCCTGGGTCTTCTACATCTTCGGCGCCTTCCTGATCTACACGGCGGTCAACCTGGCCCGGCAGGGCGAGCCGGACGAGGACGAGTTCTCGGAGAACCTGCTGATCCGGTGGAGCCGTCGGGCGCTGCCGATCTCCAAGAGCTACGAAGACGCGAAGCTGACCACCCACGAGAACGGCCGGCGGCTCTTCACGCCGATGCTGATCGTCATGATCGCGATCGGTACCACCGACCTGATCTTCGCGCTGGACTCCATCCCGGCGATCTTCGGCATCACCCAGGAGCCGTACCTGGTCTTCACCGCGAACGTCTTCGCGCTGATGGGCCTGCGTCAGCTCTACTTCCTGCTCGGCGGCCTGCTCGACCGGCTGATCTACCTGAGCTACGGGCTGGCCGTGGTGCTCGGCTTCATCGGGGTCAAGCTGGTGCTCGAGGCGCTGGCCGACAACAACCTGCCGTTCATCAACGGCGGTGAGCACGTGGGGTGGGCGCCGCACATCCCGATCTGGCTCTCCCTGCTGGTCATCCTCGGCACCCTGCTGGTCGCCACGATCGCCAGCCTGATGAAGTCCGCCCGGGACCGACGCCGCGAACTGGCCGAGGCTCGACGCTGACCCGCCGCCGGCCGGGTGCGGGGACGCGCCCGGCCGGTCAGACCCGGTGCGCGCCGACCAGGGTGGCGGTCCGATCGGCCGGCAGCGGCTCCTCCACCACTCGCCGCCGCCGGTAGCAGGCGTGCAGCATCCGCCGGTTCTCGTGGTCGCCGGGGACGGCGGTGACGATGCCGATGTGATGGATCTTGCGGCCGGGTCGGGCGAAGAAGTAGAGGTCGCCGGGGCGCTCCTCGCCCAGCGGCAGTGGTGTGGTCGCCTGGGCCTGGTCGTCGGCGTCGCGGGGCAGCAGCACCCCGAAGCGGCGCCAGGCCAGGTGCACCAGCCCCGAGCAGTCGATGCCGTACGCGGAGAGCCCACCCCAGACGTAGACGACGTGCAGCAGCCGCTGCGCCACCGCGAGCGCGTCGGCGGCGCTGGGCGGCGTGGCCGGCGCGCAGGTGAGCTGACCGTCGGGCAGCCAGAGGGGCGCGGCCTGGCCGGGGACGTGCACCGGCTGCCAGCCGTCGCGCACCGGGCCGGCCGGGACGAGGCAGGTGCCGACGACCACGCCGGGCAGCACCACCGGCCCGTTCGGCGCGGCGCGCAGCCCGGTGACCGTGGCGTCCACCACCAGGGGGCGGCCGGTGACGGCCGGGTCGACGGGGGCCAGTTGATCGACGGGCAACCAGCCCGGGTAGCCGCGCGGGTCCAGCTTCGCGGCCGGTTGCTCGACGGCGACCACCCGCGCCCAGCCGTCCGGGCGCAGCTCGCTGATGAGCACCCGCTCGCCCAGCAGCAGCTGGCTCAGCACGCAGTCGCCGACCTGTTGGTCGGTGTCCAGGCCGGAGACCCAGGTCGGGATGTCGGCGCGCGCGGTCAGCGCCGGCTGATCCACCGGGCGGACCGCCTCGGGGGAGGTCCACAGCGTCGCCACCGCGACCCGGACGACGGCCTCGCAACCCGGTTGCAGCTCCACGTCAACCCCCAGCTCGTGTCCGCTGTCTCTGGAACCCTATGAAAGAAACCAACGATCATCAACTGCGGGGCTGCATCTTTACTTCAGCCAGGCCAGAGATGCCCAGGCCGGGAGCGTCCGGCAGCACCACCGTGGCGCCCTCGTAGCGGAGGCCGCCATGCACCGGTGACCAGGCCAGCCACCAGGCGGCGTCCAGGTCGGCGACGGCGGTGGTGCCGTACGCGCCGACCAGGCTCGCCGCCGCCCCGATGCCGACCTGGGTCTCCATCATCGACCCGACCACCGTGCCGAGCCCGTGCGCGGCGGCCAGCTCCAGCAGGGTGCGCGCCGGTTGCAGCCCGCCGGCCTTGGCCAGCTTGACGTTGACCAGGTCGGCGGCCCGTCGACGGATCACCTCCACCAGGTCACGGACCCCGAAGACCGCCTCGTCGGCCAGGATCGGCACGGACACCCGGTCGCTGACCCACGCCAGCCCGTCCAGGTCCCAGCGGGCCACCGGCTGCTCCACCAGCTCCACGTCGAGCCCGGCGTCCTCGATGCCGCGGATGACCCGTACCGCCTCCCGGGGCGTCCAGCCCTGGTTGGCGTCGAGCCGGATCCGGACCCCGGCGCCGACCGCCGAGCGGACCGCCCGGACCCGGTCCAGGTCGCCGGCCGCGTCGGTGCCGACCTTGAGCTTGAGCACGCCGAAGCCGTCGGCCCGTCGCTGTCGCGCGGCCGACGCCAGGTCCGCCGCGTCGCCCGCGGCCAGCGTGACGTCCGTGGGCACCCGCAGCGTGGTGCCGCCGAGCAACCGCACCAGGGGTACGCCCAACCGTCGGGCGGCCAGGTCGTGCAGGGCGACGTCGACCGCTGCCTTGGCCGCCTCGTTGCCGACCACCGCGCGCTGCACCTCGGCGCAGCGGGCCACCAGGTCGTCCGGGTCGCGACCGGTGAGCAGAGGTCCGAGCAGCTCCCGTACGCACGCCTCGGCGCCAGCGACCGACGCGCCGGTGACCTGCCAGACCTGCGGCGCCTCGCCGAAACCGGACCGGCCGTCGGCGTCGACCAGTTCGACGACCAACGTGTCCACAGTGGTGGTACGGCGCAGCGCGGTGACGAACGGGGTGTGTAAGGGGGCGGAAACCCGGTGGGTGCGTACCGCCGAGATCGTCATGTGGGGCACCCTATACGCAGGCGCGCGGCGGGAGGGGAGACCGGATGACCGGGCGGGACTGGGAGATGGTGGGCGCACCGAACGCGCGTGACCTGGGCGGCATCGTCGGCGCCGACGGCCGGCGGGTGCGCCCCGGGCGGCTGATCCGGACTCCGGCGCTCGGCCGGCTCACCGACGAGGACCTGCCGGTGCTCGCGAAACTCGGCCCGGCCTGCGTGGTCGACCTGCGTGACGGCTCGGAGATCGCGGTGGCCCCGACGGACCGGCTGGTGGGCGAGCCGCAGGTGGTGCACCTGCCCGTGCACGACCCGGAGCACCCGGTCTTCACGTACGTCTCGGCGGTGCTGCTCGGCCACGACCTCGACGCGTACGCGGAGCTGGCCCGGCAGGGCACGGCGGCGGCGATGGCCGCGATCTACCGGTGGTTCGTCACCGGCGAGTCGGCGCGGGTCGGCTTCGCCGAGGCCGTGCGGCTGGCCACCCAGCCGGAGAACCTGCCGCTGATCTACCACTGCTCGGCCGGCAAGGACCGCACCGGCTGGCTCACCGTCATCCTGCTGACCGCCCTCGGGGTGGACGAGGCGACGGTCCGCGCCGAATACCTGCGCAACAACGCGCTGACCGACAGCCTGCGCGCGGTGATCGTCGAGGCGATGCGGCGCCGCCAGCCCGAGCTGGACGTCGAGGCGGTGCTGCCGGTGCTGGAGGTTCGCCCCGAGTACCTCGACGCCGGCTACCAGGAGGTACGCCGAGTGCACGGCTCGTTCGACGGCTACCTCCGCGACGGCCTCGGGCTGCCCGACGAGGTCCTGACGGCGCTGCGGGAGAACCTGCTGGAGTGACCGGTGCGCCGGCCGGCCCGCGGGTGTCGGGGTCAGAGCTGGTGGCGGGCCGCCCAGACCTGCGCCGAGACGTGGGCGATCAGCCGGCAGGCGTCATCCTCGACCTCGTCGCCGCTGGGGCCGCCGTCGGCCAGGTCGGTCGTTGTGCAGACGGCGATCACGTACGGCGGGGCGTCGTCGGGCAGGACCACCCCGGCGCCGTGCCGGACGCCGCGTACCCAGCCGTTCTTGTGCGCGATCCGGGTGCCCTCGGGCAGGCCGGCGGCCAGGTCCTCGCGGTGCTCCTGGGCGAGCAGCACGTCCAGCATGGCCGCGCAACCGGCCGGCGAGGCGAGCCGGCCGGGGCTGGTGCCCCCGGTGGCGACCGCGCCGAGCAGGGCGGCCAGGTCGTGGGCGGTGACCAGGTTGGTGATGCCGGCCTCGCGGGCGGCGAAGTCCTCGATGCCGCGGCCGGTGACGCTGTGCCGGGCTCCGGCCAGCGCCCACACCTCGGCCACCGCGGGCAGGCCAACGTGGCCGATGATCAGGTTGGTGGCCAGGTTGCTGGACCGCACGATCATCCGGTCGGCGAGCCAGCGCAGCGGCGCGGTGCCGCCCACCCGGTCCCAGACCGCGTCGTCGTTGTCGTAGTGCTGCGCGCAGGAGAACCGGGGTGCGCCGGGCTGGGCCGAGCCGAACTCGTTGATCACCGGGACCGGGGCGTCCAGCTCCAGCGTGCCGGCCTCGGCGGCGCGGTGCAGCGCGGCGAGCACCGCCGCCTTCATGGTGCTGGCGGCGTAGTGGGCGGCGTCAGCGTGGCGGGTCCAGGTGGGCGGCGCGTCGAGGCGGCCCACGTACGCCGAGACGGTGCCGGGCACCTTGTCCAGGTGGGCGTCGAGATCATCCCAGGTCATGCCGGTGACCGTAGCGGATCACCGGCGGGTCGGCCGGGCGGGCCCGCGTACCCCGCCGGAACGCGGACGGGCGCGCCGACCGCAAGCGGTCGACGCGCCCGGTGCCGGCTGCTGGTGGGGTCAGCCGGCGTGCTTGCGGCGGGCGGCGGCCCGGCCACGCAGCTGCTGGTCGAGCACGACCTTGCGGATGCGCACCGCGGTCGGGGTGACCTCGACGCACTCGTCCTCGCGGCAGAACTCGAGCGCCTGCTCCAGCGACAGCTTGCGCGGCGGGATCAGCTTCTCGGTCTCGTCGGAGGTCGACGCCCGCATGTTGGTGAGCTTCTTCTCCTTGGTGATGTTGACGTCCATGTCGTCGGAGCGGGAGTTCTCCCCGACGATCATGCCCTCGTACACCTCGGTGGTCGGGTCGACGAAGAGCTGACCGCGCTCCTGCAGGTTGATCATCGCGAAGGCGGTGACCGCGCCGGCCCGGTCGGCGACCAGGGAGCCGTTGTTGCGGGTCCGCAGCTCGCCGAACCACGGCTCGTACGACTCGAAGACGTGGTGCAGGATGCCGGTGCCCCGGGTGTCGGTGAGGAACTCGGTGCGGAAGCCGATCAGGCCGCGCGCCGGGACCAGCCACTCCATCCGGATCCAGCCGGTGCCGTGGTTGACCAGCTGCTCCATCCGGCCCTTGCGGGTGGCCAGCAGCTGGGTGATCGCGCCCAGGTACTCCTCGGGCGCGTCGATGGTCAGCCGCTCGACCGGCTCGCAGGTCTTGCCGTCGATCTCGCGGGTGACGACCTGCGGCTTGCCGACGGTCAGCTCGTAGCTCTCCCGGCGCATCTGCTCGACGAGGATGGCCAGCGCCAGCTCACCACGCCCCTGCACCTCCCAGGCGTCCGGCCGCTCGGTGGGCAGCACCCGCAGCGACACGTTGCCGACCAGCTCCTTGTCGAGCCGGTCCTTGACCATCCGTGCGGTGACCTTGGAACCCTTGACCCGGCCGACGTGCGGCGAGGTGTTGGTGCCGATGGTCATCGAGATGGCCGGCTCGTCGACGGTGATCAGCGGCAGCGGCACGGGGTTCTCCGCGTCCGCGAGGGTCTCACCGATCATGATCTCGGAGATGCCGGCGACCGCGATGATGTCGCCCGGGCCGGCGGACTCGGCCGGCTTGCGCTCCAGGCCCTCGGTCATCAGCATCTCGGAGATGCGGACCCGCTGGGTGCTGCCGTCGGTGCGGCACCAGGTCACCGTCTGACCCTTGTTGATGGTGCCCTGCCGGACCCGGCACAGCGCCAGCCGGCCCAGGAACGGCGAGGCGTCGAGGTTGGTGACGTGCGCCTGCAGCGGCGCGTCCTCGTCGTACGCGGGCGGCGGGATGGTGTCCAGCAGGGCGCGGAACAGCGGCTCCAGGGAGGTGCTGTCGTCGGGCACCGAGCCGTCGGCGGGCTGGGTCAGCGAGGCGATGCCGTCGCGGGCGCAGGCGTAGACGATCGGGAAGTCGATCTGCTCCTCGTCGGCGTCCAGGTCGAGGAAGAGCTCGTAGGTGTCGTCCACGACCTCCTTGATCCGGGCGTCGGGGCGGTCCACCTTGTTGATCACCAGGATGATCGGCATCCGGGCGCGCAGCGCCTTGCGCAGCACGAAGCGGGTCTGCGGCAGGGGGCCCTCGCTGGCGTCGACCAGCAGCACCACCCCGTCGACCATGGTCAGGCCGCGCTCCACCTCACCACCGAAGTCGGCGTGGCCGGGGGTGTCGATGATGTTGATGGTGACCGGGTCGGAGCCATCCGCCGGCAGGTAACGCACGCCGGTGTTCTTGGCCAGGATGGTGATGCCCTTCTCCCGCTCAAGGTCCCCCGAGTCCATCACCCGCTCGGTCGTCTCACCGCGGGCGCCGTACGCGCCGGCCTGCCGCAACATGGCGTCGACCAGGGTGGTTTTGCCGTGGTCGACGTGAGCGATGATGGCGACGTTGCGGAGGTCGGTGCGAAGCTGCATACCCTCTATCCTTCCGCCTGCGCTCGCGCAGGCCGCGTCGGGGTCACCCCCAGGTGCCCCTGATCTCTGGTGAAACTGCTGTCCGGGTGGTTCTCCCGGCTGGCATGCTGGCTCCCGTGTCCCGGGGGCTTGAGTGCATGACCTGCTGACCTTGGTGCAGGGTCTGCCCACCCTGTGGATCTACCTGGTCGCCGCGCTGATTGTGGCGGGCGAGACCGCGGTGATCTTCGGCCTGCTCGTGCCGGGTGAGGCTACCCTGCTGCTCGTCGGCTTCCTCACCTACAACGGTACCTTGCGGCTGGGCCCGTCGTTGCTGGCGATGATCGTCGCCGCGGTCGCCGGTGACGCCCTGGCGTTCCGCGCCGGGCGGCGGTACGGCTCGCGGCTGCGTACCCGGCTGGGCCACCGGGTCGGGCCCGAGCGGTGGGGTCGGGCCGACGCGATGCTCGCCCGGCTGGGCGGGCGGGGTGTGTTCGCCGCGCGCTGGGTGGCCTTCGCCCGCACTCTGGTGCCCCGGCTGGCCGGCGCGGCCGGCATGCCGTACCGGCGGTTCGCGCCGTGGAACCTGGCCGGCGTGGTGACCTGGGTGGGCGGTTCGGTGCTGCTCGGTCACGTCGCCGGTGAGTCGTACGACACGGTCTCCCGGCTGCTCGGCCGGGCCACCGGGGCGGCGCTGGTGCTGCTGGCCGGCCTGCTGGGGGTGGTGCTCACCGGCCGGTGGCTGGGCCGTAACCCCGACCCGGTCCGGGCTCTGCTCTCGCGGGCCGGCGCGCTCCCGCCGGTGCGCTGGCTCAGCGCCCGCTACGGGGTGCTGTTCTTCCTGGTGGCGATACGGATCGGGCCGGCGTGGACGCTGCTGCTCAACCTCGCCGCCGGGCTGTTGCTGCTCTTCGCCGCCGGGCTCGCCATCGCCGGCCTGCTCGCCGTGGTGGTGCGCAACAGCGGGCTGTCCGCGCTGGACGGGGCGATCGGGGGCTGGTTCGCCGCCCGGCGGACCCCGGACGCCGCCGATGCCACCCTGGCACTGGTGTCGGTGGTGCGGGGGTGGGTGCTGATCGTTCTGGTGGCCCTGGTGGCCGCGGTGCTGGCCTGGCGGAATCGGCCGTGGCGGGCGGACCTGCTCAGCGTGGTCGGCACGGTGGGCGCGTTCGTGCCGCTGCTGGTGCTGGCCGTGGTGGCCGAGCTGACCGGGTCGCCGGGAGCGGGGCCGGGCGGCGGCGAGGGGGTCCCGTTCCCGACGCAGAACGCGGTGGTCGCGGCGAGCTTCTGCACCCTGGCCTGGCTGGTGTCCCGGGGCGCCCGCTGGCCGGTGGCGGTGGCCGCCTGGACGGCCGCCGCGGCAGGGGTGCTCGGGGTCGGCGGCGCCCGGCTCTACCTCGGGTTGGACACGGCGAGCGGGACCGCGGCGGCCGTGCTGCTCGGGGTGCTCTGGACGGTCGTGTTCATGGTCGCCTGGGCCACCCGGGACCGCGCGATGGGGGAGCGGGAGCAGCCGGAGGACCCGGTCCTGCCGCGCTCGCAGGGGCCTCGCCGCCCGGTCGAACCTTGCTAGGGTGCGGCGACGGTCACACGGGGGAGGAACGGCATGCGTGGACGGACCGGTCGGGTGGGTGCCGTGGTGCTCGCCGGGCTTCTGCTGACGGGCACGATGGTCGGCTGCGCCGACCGCGGTGAGCGCCCGCAGGGCCAGGCCGAGCCGGTCGCGGTCACCGATGCGCCGACGGACGCCCCGGTCGACGAGGCCGCCGCGGAGCCGAGCCCGTCGGCGAGCGGGGTGGCGGCGATGGGCGCCGCGCCGAGTCGCAGCGCGACCCCGACCCCGACCCCGAAGCCGACGAAGAAGCCGACCCGACCGTCCGGCCCGGCGACGAAGCCGCGCCCGGTGGCGAAGCCGCCCACCGAGACCAAGGTCCCGCCGGCGCCCCCGAAGCCGGCACCGACCTCCTGTAAGCCCAGCTACAAGGGCACCCAGGCGACCCGGGCCGAGACGAAGGCGGCGCTGGCCGACGCGGCCGCCCGCGTCTACTGGCCGACCTCCGCACCGGACATCAAGATCCCACTCGACCTGGTCAAGGCCACCGCCTGGCAGGAGAGCGGTTGGCAGTCCAACATCTACGCCTGCGATGGCGGCGTCGGGCTGATGCAGGTGATGCCGGGCACCGCGACCTGGATGAACCAGCGGTTCGAGCAGAGCTACAAGATCGACGACTACCGGGACAACGCGTTCCTGGGCGCCAACTACCTGGCCTGGCTGACCAAGTACATCGGCGACATGTACTTCGAGTCCGACTTCCGGCTCGACGCCGGCCTGTGCACCTCCGAGCTGAACTCCTGCCTGCTCAACGCGGTGATCGCCGCGTACAACTTCGGGCACGGGGCGGTGGCGCAGGAGGGGGAGCCGCTGGCCATCCCCAACCCGTCCTACGTGCGCAACGTGCGCGCGCTGATGACCGAGTGCGTCTGCCTGGGGTACTGAGCGAGCCGATCGGTCAGCCGCGGGCGGCCACCGGCTCGGGCGGCACGGGCGTGTCCGCCGCGCTCTCGCGGGCTATCTGGCCGGGCCACCAGAAGCGGTCGCCGAGCATGAACGCCAGCGCCGGCACCAGGACCGTGCGGACCAGCAATGTGTCCAGCAGGACGCCGATGCACACGATGATGCCGATCTGGGTCAGCGTGATCAGGGGCAGCACCCCGAGCACGGCGAAGACCGCGGCGAGCAGCACGCCGGCGCTCGTGATCACGCCGCCGGTGACCCGGAGCGCGGAGAGCATCCCCTCCCGGGTGCCGGCGCTGCGGGCGTCCTCGCGGGCCCGGGTGACCAGGAAGATGTTGTAGTCCACACCCAGCGCCACCAGGAACACGAAGGCGAGCAGCAGCACACCGCTGTCCAGTGCCGGGAAACCCAGCACGTGGTCGAAGAGCAGCCACGCCGCACCGAGGCTGGCGAAGAACGACGCGATCACGGTGAGCACCAGCAGCACCGGCGCGACCAGACCCCGCAGCAGCAGGACGAGCACCGCGCCGACCAGCAACAGGATGATCGGCAGGATCAGCCGCAGATCCCGGTCGTTGGCCTCCTCCGAGTCGTAGGTGCCGGCCACCGTGCCGCCGACGATCGCCCCGGACGGCGCGTCGGCGCCGTCGACCGCGGGCGGAGCGGAGTCGGGGACCGCGGCGACCGCGTCGCGCAGCGCCTCGATCGTGCGGTCGGACGCGGTCGTCCCCGGTTCGGCCTCCAGCACCACGTCGACCTGTGCGATGCCCTGGCCCGCCTCCCCGGGGCGGGCCGAGGCGACCCCGGGAACGGCGGCGGCGACGTCGGTGACCGTCCGCACCGCCGCCGGGGTGGTGAGCACGGCGACCGGCTGCGTGGTCCCGGCGGGGAAGGCCCGGGCCAGGGTCTGCGCGCCGGTCACCGCCTCGGGCTGGGCCCGGAACTGCTCGGTCTCGGACAGGCCGGTGCGGATCCCGAGCCCGCCCAGCGCCAGGGCGGCGAGCAGCAGCGTGGCCAGCACCGCGACCGGTACCGGACGGCGTTGCACGGCGGCGCCGAGCCGGCCCCAGAGCCGGCCCTCGCGGATCGCGCCGCCGACCCGGGGTACGAACGGCCAGAACAGGCCGCGGCCGAAGAGCACCAGCACGGCGGGGAGCACGAACAGCGCCGAGAGCACCGCGAAGACCACCCCGGTGGCGCAGGCCACGGCCAGTGCCCGGTTGGTCTCCTGCTCGCTGAGGAGCAGGGTGAGGACGCCGAGCACCACCGTGCCGCCGCTGGCCAGGATGGGCTCGGCCGTACGGCGCAGCGCGGCGCGCATCGCCGCGTACCGGTCCTCCTCGCGGCGCAGCTCCTCCCGGTAGCGGGCGATGAGCAGCAGCGCGTAGTCGGTGGCGGCGCCGAAGACCAGCACGCTGGCGATGCCGGTGACCTGGCCCTGCTGGAGGTTGATGCCGACGGCCGGCACGATCGTGTCCACCGCGCGCAGGGTGAGCTGCTCGGTCGCCGCGACGACGACCAGCGGCACGATCCACAGGAACGGGCTGCGGTAGGTGATCAGCAGCAGCAGCGCGACCACGGCGGCGGTCACCGCGAGCAGGGTGACGTCGGCGCCCTCGAAGACCGAGGCGAGATCGGCGGTGAAGGCGGGTGCGCCGGTGACCTCGACGGCGAGCCCGTCGGGCAGGTTGGTCAGCGCGGCGCGGAGCTGGGCGATCGTCTCGGTGACCTCGTCCTGTCCGCCGACGGTGCTGAGCGGCACGGCGACCAGCGCAACCGTCCCGTCCGGGGAGAGCTGCGGGGGGCTGACCCGCCCGCCCACCGCGAAGCTGCCCAGGTCTGCGGAGCGGCCGGCGACGGCGGCCCGGTCGGCTTCGCTCAGCGCGCCGCCGTCACCGCGGCTGACCACCACGATGGCCGGCTGGACCTCGCTGGCGGGCAGCTGGTCCTGCAAGCGCTGCACCTGAGTCGACTGCCACTGCGCGGACAGGCCGGTGGCGGAGACCGGCGCCGGGTTGTCCGGCTGGGGCAGCCCGAAGACGGCCGCGCCGACGACGATCGCGGCGGCCACGGTGAGCCAGGCGGCCAACCGGCCGCGGGCGACTCTGGTGAAGGCAGACATCAGGGTGACCTCGGAGCATCTCGATCAGAGAGTATCTTGATTACCGAGATTATCGACGGCTGTTCTATGCTGCAATCCGAGGGACCGACGACGGGAAGAAGCGGCGCGACGTGGTGACTCACGGCATGTACCGGCGGCGCGACACGCGCCGGGAGCAGCTGGTCGCGGAGATCACCAACAACCTGCGGCGGTACGCGGCGGACGCCCAGCAGGTCGGCCACGCCTTCGCCAACCTGCACGGGCTCAACCCGACCGACCTGAACGCGCTGCTCGCGGTGATGGACGCCGAGATCCTCGGCGACCCGATCACCCCCGGCCGCCTCGGTGAGCAACTCAACCTCTCCTCCGGCTCGGTCACCGCCCTGATCGACCGGCTGGAACGAGCCGGCCACATCCGCCGGGACCGGGACACCGTCGACCGGCGCAAGGTGCTGCTGCACTACGCCGACCAGGGGGCCGCGCTGGCCATGGAGTTCTTCCAGCCGTTGGGCGCCCGCACCGACTCGGTGATGGCCGAGTTCGACGAGGACGAGCTGGAGGTGGTGCACCGGTTCATGGCGCGGATGAGCGACTCGCTGCGCGCGCACCGCGACGCCGTGCGCGCCGCCCGGCCCGAGCCGACCCGCCGCCCGACAGGCTGACCGGTGCCGGACCGGCTCCTCGCCCGCCTCGCCGGTGCCGCGCTGCGGCTTCCCGCGACGACCCGCCCCGGCCCGGTGCGGGTCACCCGCGACATCCCGGTCCGGGTCCGCGACGGCGTGGTGCTGCGCACCGACCACTACGCCCCGGGCGTCCGGGACGCGCCCACCGTCCTGATCCGCACCCCGTACGGGCGGGGTGGACCGCTGCGGCTGCTCGGCCGGCTGCTCGCCGCCCGCGGGCGGCACGCCGTGATCCAGTCCTGCCGGGGCACCGGCGGCTCCGGCGGGACGTTCGCTCCGCTGGTGCACGAGCGGGACGACGGAGTGGACACCCTGGACTGGCTGCGGCGCCAGCCCTGGTGGTCCGGGGCGCTCGGCATGTTCGGGGTCAGCTACCAGGGCTTCGCGCAGTGGGCGCTGGCCGCCGACGCCGGCGACGAGCTGCGCGCGATGGTCGCCGTGGTGACCGCCTCGGCGACCCGGGACTCGACGTACGCGGGGGAGTCGTTCGCCCTGGACACCGTGCTGACCTGGGCGGAGCTGCTGCACGCGCAGACCGTGCCGTGGCTGGCCCGGCAGCGGGAGCTCAAGCGCGGGCAGCCCCGGTTGGCCGCCGCGCTGGAGCACCTGCCACTGGCCGGGGCGGACCTGGTGGCCACCGGTGTGACGATCCCGTTCTTCCAGGAGTGGCTGCGCCACCACACCCCGGATGCCGAGTACTGGCGGACCCGGGTCTTCGCCGACCGGGTGGCCCGGGTGCGGGCGCCGGTGATCATGGTCAGTGGCTGGCACGACATCTTCCTGCCCGCTCAGCTCGACGACTACGCCACCCTGCGCGCCGACGGTGCCCGTCCGCGCCTGGTGATCGGCCCCTGGACGCACGGCAGCCCCGGCCTGTTCGTGGCCGCCCTGCGGGAGGGGTTGGCCTGGCTCGACGAGCACCTGACCGGGCTGGCTCCGGCGGGCGAGCGGCCTCGCCGCGCCGGGCGGTCCACGCCGGGCCCGGTGCGGCTGTACGTGGGGGGCGCCGGCGGTGGCTGGCGGGACCTGCCGGACTGGCCGCCGCCGGCCGTCGACACCGCCTGGCACCTGCACCCCGGTGGCGAGCTGGCGGTGCGCCCGCCGGTCCCCTCGCCGGCGGACGAGTTCCGGTACGACCCGGCCGACCCCACCCCGTCGCTCGGCGGGCCACTGCTGGTGGCGCAGCGGGCCGGCCCGGTGGACAACCGGAGCGTCGAGGCCCGCCCCGACGTGCTGACGTACACCAGCGCCGCGCTGAGCGGGCCGATCGAGGTGATCGGCCCGGTGCGGGCCGAGATCCACGTCCGCAGTGAACTCGCGTACCTGGACGTCTTCGTCCGACTGTGTGATGTGGACCGTCGTGGTCGTTCGTGGAACGTGTGCGACGGTCTGGTCCGGGTGGCACCCGGGCGCTTCCCGGCCGACCCGTCCGGGGTGCGCCGGGTCGCGGTGCCGCTCTGGCCGACGGCGTACCGGTTCGCCGCCGGGCACCGGCTGCGGTTGCAGGTCGCCGGTGGCGCCCATCCCCGCTGGGCGCGCAACCCGGGCACCGACGAACCACTCGGTACGGCGGTGACTCTGCGTGCCGGATGGCGGCAGGTTCTGCACGACCCCGGGTACCCCTCGGCGCTGCGTCTACCGATCGTCCACTCTGGCTCCTAGCGATCTCCAAGGTGAACAGATCGCCCCTGAGCTGGGCTTTTGCGGTTGATGCGGGCTATCGTTGGGTCAACGCCCGGCGCTGTGCACCAGTAGGCCGGGCCCGTCCGTAGCCCCGCACCGCGTACGCGGTGTGACGTCGTGCCCGGCCCCCGCTCATCGGAAGGGGGACCCCATGACCCGGGCCCCGGCGAACCTGTTGGCCGTGCGCACCCTGCTGCTGACCCACCTCGACAACGCCCCCGGGCCGGACGATCTGGAGCCGGCGGAGGTCGGCATCGTCGGCGATCCGGCGCACCGCGGCGGCTACCACTGTGGATCGGACCGGGTGGTCACCAACGACTACTCGGTGGTGGAGTCACCTCGGGACCGGGCCGGCCTGACCCTGGACGCGGCCGCGTTGGACGTCGGCGGCTTCGAGGTCCGTGCCGGTGGCCGAACGCACACGCTGCCCAGCTTCTCGCTCTGGTGCGTCGGGCAGTGCGTCGCGAACGCGGCCGACACCCGGGACATCCGCGAGATCATCTACAGCCCCGACGGAAGCACGGTGCGGCGGTGGGACCGGCTGGGCAAGCGCAGCAGCGGCGACAGCTCGCACCGCTGGCACACCCACTTCAGCTTCTTTCGTGACGCCATCAAGGCGGGCCGCGACCAGCGGCCGATGTTCCGCCGCTATCTCAGCTCCATCGGACTCCTGGAGGAGAACGACATGACCGAAGCCGAAATCATCGCCGCGCTGCGGAAGGGCGTCACCAGCGACCCGGTCATCCGCGAGGTCCTGCGGCGGGCGCCGTGGGAGTTCCTACCCGCCGACCACGGCGGGAAGACGTCCGCGCACGCCATCGTGCTGAACGGGTTGCCCGCCCAGTTGCAGGCGCTCGCCGGCCGGGACTTCACCGACGAGCCCGCGATCATCCAGGGCGTGCTGGCCGGGCTGACCCCGGAGAAGATCGCCGCGGCCATCCCGCCCAGCGTGGCCAAGCAGGTCGCCGACGAGTTGGCCCGCCGGCTGGTCGCCTGAGCCTCCGGGCCGACCGCCCCTGTTCCACAACAGTGGTTACGTAATAGGTGTTGCGCAACCACTGTTGCGGATGGCAGGTTGGGCGGCATGGAGAACCCCGACGTACGTCAGGTCACCGACTCACGGGTGCTGGCCGCCATGGCCCACCCGCTGCGCCGCCGACTGATGGACGTGCTCAAGGTGCACGGCCCCTCGACCGTCGGCATGCTCGCCGAGCACACCGACCAGGCGCCAGCGAACGTCAGCCACCACCTCAAGGTGCTCGCCGCCGGTGAATTGGTCGCCGAGGCGCCCGAGCTCGCCCGGGACCGGCGCGAGCGGTGGTGGCGGCTGGCCACCCGGTCGGTGCGCTGGTCCAACACCGACTTCGACGCCGACCCGGCCGCCCGCGCGGTCGCCGACGCCGCCACCTCACTCAACCTGGACCGGCACGTCGCCCTGGCCCGGGCGTGGCACGCCGCCGACGAGCCGGCGCAGGCAGCATGGAACGACGCGCCGTTCTCCACCGACCGCTGGCTGCATCTCACACCCGACGAACTGGCCGAGTTGAACCGCGAGGTGATCGACCTGCTGGCCCGCTGGGCCGACCGGAAGGCGCCCGACGACGGGCGCGAGCGCCAGCCGGTCTTCGTGTTCGCCCACGGCGTCCCGGCCCGTCCGTGACCGCGGCCACGCACACCGATCCGAGCCCGGTCCGGGAGACCGGCGGGCTGCTGCGGCACCGGGATTTCCGGCTGCTCTGGGCCGGCCAGGCGATCAGCAGCGTCGGCAGCAACGTCACCACTGTCGCGCTGCCACTGGTCGCGGTGGCCGTGCTCGACACCGGCACCTTCCAGGTGGCGGTGCTCACCGCCGCGGCCTGGCTGCCGTGGCTGCTGATCGGCCTGCCGGCCGGCGCGTGGGTCGACCGGCTGCCGCGCCGGCCGGTGATGGTCGCCTGCGACCTGCTCTGCGCGGTGGCCTTCCTCACCGTTCCGCTGGCCGCCGCACTGGACCGGCTCACCGTCTGGCACCTGCTGCTGGTCGCGCTCGGGGCCGGCACCGCGCGGGTCTTCTTCGAGACCGCCGACCAGGTGTACCTGCCGGTGCTGCTCCGCCCCGAGCAACTGCCCGAGGGCAACGCGAAGCTGCAGGCCACCCAGACCGTGAGCTACGTCGTCGGGCCCGGCCTCGCCGGCCTCATCGCCCAGCTCACCGGGGCGGTCGCCGCGCTGCTGCTGGACGCGGTCACGTTCCTGCTCTCCGCGGCCTGCCTGCTGCGGATCCGCACCGCCGAACCCCGTACCCCGCGGACCGACCGGTCCCCGTCGCTGCGCCGGGACATCGCCGAGGGACTGCGCTTCGTCGTCCGTGACCCGTACCTGCGGGTGCTCACGCTCTTCGGCGCCGCCAGCAACATCGGGCTGATCGGCTACCAGGCTGTCCTTGTGGTGTTCCTGGTCCGCGAGCTACGGCTCGCGCCCGGCCTGGTGGGCGTCCTGGTCGCGGTGATGAGCGCCGGGGGGATCATCGGCGCGCTGCTGGCCACCGCGCTGGCCCGGCGCTGCGGCACCGCGCGCGCCATGCTGCTCGGTGCGGCTCTCACCGGGCCGCCCGCCCTGCTCATCCCGCTGGCCACGCCCGGTGTGGGACTGATCTGGCCGGCCCTCGGCGGGATCCTGATCGGCCTCGGAGTGGCGATCGGCAACGTGCTCAAGGGCAGCTTCCGGCAGACGTACACCCCGCACCACCTGCTCGGCCGGGTGACGGTGAGCATGCAACTGCTCAACTACGGCACCATCCCGCTGGCGGCCGTGCTGGCCGGTGCCCTCGGTGCGCGCTACGGCGTCGCGACCGCGATCGGAGTGATGACCGCCTGGTTGGCGCTCACCCCGTTGATTCTGTTGATCGGGCCGCTCCGGCGGCGGCGGGACCTGCCCGCCGCCCCGGCGGCGTCTTGAGTGCGCTGCGACGGCGGCCGGAGACCGGCCGCCGTCACCGGCACGGAGCTACATCGGGCGGACGTTGTCCGCCTGCGGACCCTTCTGCCCCTGGGTCACCTCGAACTCGACCTTCTGGCCCTCGTTGAGCTCCCGGTAGCCGCTCGAGGCGATGGCGGAGTAGTGGACGAACACGTCCGGCCCTCCACCGTCCTGCTCGATGAAACCGAAGCCCTTTTCCGAGTTGAACCACTTAACCGTGCCGGTTGCCATGCATCTCTCCCTGTTCAAAGCGGCTGACCCTCGACCTGTGGCCGATGATCGCCCGTACCTGTCCGACAGTAACGGGCGAAACGCCGATCCGCCGGCCGAAGTGCCGTAGGTCTTCGAGTGAAGTCGGGTGAACTCTGCGCGCCGGCACGTGAAACCCGCCCCGGCAGCCCCCCGCTGCGGCATGCTAGCGCCGATGAGGGGTGCCGCAGCCGCCGCGCTGTCCGAGCTGGAGCGCGAGATCGACGCGCCCGGCGCCGGCCTGGACCGGCTCCGACTCGTACCCACCCCGTTCGTGCCGGAGGTGCGGCTGCACCTGGCCGAAGACGCGATCGTCTGGTGGGCCCGGATGGAGGCGGCCGTCGGGCACGCCCTGCCGCCGCCGTACTGGGCCTCCGCCTGGGCCGGGGGGCAGGCCCTCGCCCGTCACCTGCTGGACCATCCGGAACTGGTCGCCGGCCAGCGGGTGCTCGACCTCGCAGCCGGATCGGGGCTGGTGGCCATCGCCGCCGCGCTGGCCGGCGCGTCGACGGTGGTCGCGAACGACATCGACCCGTACGCCGTCGCCGCCGTCACCGTCAACGCGCGAGCCAACCGGGTCGCCGTCGACGCCACGGGCGATGACCTGCTCGACAGCGCCGACGCGGAGGCGGACCTGGTCCTCGCCGGCGACGTGTTCTACAGCAGGGCGATGGCCGACCGGATGCTGCCGTTCCTCCAGCGGGCCGCCGCCGGCGGCGCCGAGGTGCTGGTGGGCGATCCCGGCCGGGGGCACCTGCCGGCGGACCGGTTGACGGTGCTGGCCGACTATCCGGTGCCCACCACCGAACCCTCGGTCGACTCGTCGCTGCGCCGGGTGCAGGTGCTGCGACCCGCCTGAGGCCGGGGACCGTCTCAGGGGCGACCCCGAGGCGGATACCAGGGGTCGGTGGGGGATGCGACCGGATGTCCACGGTGGTGCCGCGGCCATAGCGTACGGGGCATGACGCAATGGCTGGCTCAGGTCGGGGAACTACCCATCCTGCTGCTGATGGGCACGCTCGGGCTGGTCATGCTCTTCGACGCCGTACCGCTGCTGGGGGTTCTGGTCCCCGGCGACGTGGCGATCCTGGCCGCGGTCGGGGTGGGCCGCCCGGCCACCGGGCTCGCCACCTTCACCGCCGTGCTGGTCGGCTGCCTGGCCGGTTGGTCGTTGAGCTTCCTGGTCGGCCGTCGGTACGGGGAGCGGCTGCGGCGCAGTCGGATCGGCGACTGGATCGGCGAGGCGCGATGGACGGCGGCGGAGGGGCTGCTGCGTCGAGGTGGGGGCCGGATGGTGGTCATCGCGCCATTCCTGCCGGTGTTCAACGCGCTGCTGCCGCTGGCCGCCGGTGGGCTGCGGATGTCGTACCGGCGGTTCCTCGGCTGCGCGGCGCTCGGCGCGGCGGCCTGGGCCGGTCTCTACCTCGCGCTGGGCACCGCGTCCCGCTCACTGGCCGGGCTGCTTCCGGGAGAGGCCAGCCCGCTGCTGGTCACCATGGGTGTCGGGCTGGTGCTGGCCGCCGTGGTGCTGCTGGGCACCCGGCGCCGACTGCGTGCGGTGACCGGGGCTCCGACGCCCTGACCGGTTCGGCCCGGCGGTGGGTGCGGGGGTGCGCCCACGCGGTCGGGTAGGTGGTGCGGGGCCGGCCGGGGGGCCGGCCCCGCGCGGGTCACCAGCCGCGGGCACGCCACTGCGGCAGGGCCGGTCGTTCCGCGCCGAGCGTGCTGTCCTTGCCGTGACCGGGATAGAACCAGGTCTCGTCCGGGAGCCGGTCGAACAGCTTGTGCTCGACGTCGTCGATCAGCGCGGCGAAGCGCGCCGGGTCCTTGTCCGTGTTACCGACGCCGCCGGGAAAAAGGCTGTCACCGGTGAAGAGGTGCGGGATGCCGGCCGGGTCGCTGTAGAGCAGCGCGATCGAGCCCGGGGTGTGCCCCTTGATGTGGATGACCTCCAGCGCGCAGTCGCCGACCGGCACGGTGTCGCCGTCCGCGAGCCGCTCCGCCTCGATCGGCAGCCCGGCCGCGTCGTCGGCGTGCACCAGCGGGTGGGCGCCGGTCTTGGCGACCACCTCCTCCAGCGCCACCCAGTGGTCCATGTGCTGGTGGGTGGTCACCACGGCGGTCAGCCCACCGTCGCCGATCAGGTCCAGCAGGCGGGGCGCCTCGTTGGCGGCGTCGATCAGCACCTGCTCGCCGGTGGCCGTGCAGCGCAGCAGGTAGGCGTTGTTGTCCATCGGGCCCACCGACAACTTGCTGATGGTGAGCCCGCTCAGCTCCCGCACCGCCGGCGCCTCGCCGGGGGTGACGTCTCCGCTGTAGGTCATGAGGTGTCTATATCCATTCCGGTGGAGTGGGCAGGGGGCCGTCGGGAGTGACGGCGAGCGCGCCGCCGCCGTCACGGCCGATCAGCCAGGCGGCGAGGTCGGGGGCGGGACCGGCGATGATCGGCGCGCCCGCGCGTTCCCCGATCACCAGTTCGTGTCGGCTGCCGTCGAAGCGCAGCACCATCGACGGCGGCGCCGGCCGGTCGCCGTGGTGCGCGGCCACCTCGTGCAGCAGCCGGTGGGCGAACGCCTCCGACCAGTCGGCGGGCCGGTAGTCGGCGGCTAGGTCGAGGTGGTGCACCTCGATCTCGCGCAACCGGCCCCAGACGAGCAGCGCCGCGGGCCACGGGCCACGGCGGGTCTGCACCGTCGCCGCCCACGCCTCGACCGGCATGGCCGCGACCGCCTCGGTGAACCGGTCCGCGGTACGCCGCAGGTCGTCCAGATGCTCGACCGGTGGGCGGCCCGCGCCGGCCTCGATGTCCATCGTGCGGGCCTCCGGCGAGGCGTACATCGGCAGCGGCTCGCCGGTGCGGGCCGCGGTGAGCAGGTTGACGAAGCCGTCGGCGTTGCGCGCCAGGTGCGCCAGCACGTGGCCGCGCGTCCAGCCCGGCAGTAGCGACGCGGCCGCCAGGCCCGCGCCGTCGAAGGAGGCCGCGGTACGCAGGAGTCGACTCGTGGCGTCGTCCACCTCGCCCATCAGCAGCAGCGGATCGGTGGTCACGCGTCGACCCTAGCGGTCCGCCGTCTCGGCGTCGCCGGGGAAATCGCTTTCGGCGCGTCGGCGCGCGCCCTACCGTCAGCGGCATACGCGGCACCGGGACGTCGGACGGAGGTGATGACCATGCCGGACGTGGCACGAGTGTTCCGCCATCACCAGCTTCGACACCGATGAGGATGCCATGACGATCGATCTGACCGCCCTCGGCTGGGACGCCGAGCGGGCGGCGTACGCCGGGCGACGCGGCGATCAGCACCCGGGCCGCGTGGCCCGGGTGGACCGGGGGGTCTGCACCGTGCTCACCGAGGCCGGCCCGGTGCGGGCCAGCCTGGGTGGGGCGGTGCTGGCCGGCGCCGTTCGGGACCCCTCCGCGCTGCCCTGTGCGGGCGACTGGGTGCTGCTCGCGCACTGGCCGGACCGCCGCACCACCGTGGAGACGGTGCTGCCCCGGCGGGCCGCGCTGATCCGCCGTACCGCCGGCAAGGACGCCAGCGGCCAGGTGCTGGCCGCCAACCTCGACGCCGCCGCCGTGGTGGAGCCGGTGCACCCGGAGCCGGACGTCGGTCGGATCGAGCGGCTGCTCTCCCTGGCCCACGAGTCCGGTGCCCGGCCGCTGGTCGTGCTGACCAAGGCCGACCTCGCGGCCGACCCGGACGCGCTGGCCCGCCAGCTGGCCGCGGTCGCCCCCGGCGTGCCGGTGCTGCCGGTCAGCGCCGAGGGTGGCCTGGGCCTGGAACCACTGCGCGCCGAGGTGGCGCCGGGCCGCACGCTCGGCCTGATCGGGCCCTCCGGCGCCGGCAAGTCGAGCCTGGTCAACGCGCTGGCCGGCGCGGTGCTGATGCCGACCCAGGCGATCCGGCGGGTCGACGGCAAGGGCCGGCACACCACCACCTGGCGGGCACTGGTGCCGATCCCCGGCGGCGGCGCGGTGATCGACACGCCCGGCGTGCGGGCGGTCGGCCTGCTGGACGGTGCGGCCGGGCTCGACCGGGCGTTCGCCGACATCGCCGGGCTGGCCGAGGGCTGCCGGTACGCCGACTGCGGGCACGACGGCGAGCCCGCCTGCGCGGTCCGCGACGCGCTGCACACCGGGGAACTCTCCACCCGCCGCTGGGAGAGCTGGCGGCGGCTGCAGGGGGAGGTGGCCCAGGAGAGCCGGCGGCGCGAGGCGCGGCTGGCCGCGGAGCGGCGTGGCGGGTGGCGTTCCGGCCGGCGCCGGGCGGCCCGACCGCCGTCGCCCGGGGGCTACTGACCGGCCCGGCCGACCGGGCTGAGCTGGGGGAATGTGCGGGCGGGGGAAACTGTCATACCTCGGGGCTAGAGTTGCCGAGGCGTCTTTTCCGCGCCCGCACGACCGCTCAGAACATGCCAGAGCGGGACACATCCTTCGCTTCGTCTTCACCCGGGAGTACACGGACCGTGGCCGACCGACTGATCATCCGTGGCGCGCGCGAGCACAACCTGCGTGACGTCAGTCTCGACCTGCCCCGGGACGCACTCATCGTGTTCACCGGGCTGTCCGGGTCGGGCAAGTCGAGCCTGGCCTTCGACACGATCTTCGCCGAGGGGCAGCGGCGCTACGTCGAGTCGCTCTCGTCGTACGCCCGGCAGTTCCTCGGCCAGATGGACAAGCCCGACGTCGACTTCATCGAGGGGTTGAGCCCCGCCGTCTCGATCGACCAGAAGTCGACCTCGCGCAACCCGCGCTCGACCGTCGGCACCATCACCGAGGTCTACGACTACCTGCGGCTGCTGTACGCCCGCATCGGCGAGCCGCACTGCCCGGTCTGCGGCGAGCGGATCTCCCGCCAGAGCCCGCAGCAGATCGTCGACCGGGTCCTCGCCATGGCCGAGGGCACCAAGTTCATGGTGCTCGCCCCGGTCATCCGCGGCCGCAAGGGCGAGTACGTCGACCTCTTCGCCGAGCTGCAGGCCAAGGGCTACGCCCGGGCCCGCGTCGACGGCGTGGTGCACCCGCTGACCGAGCCGCCGAAGCTCAAGAAGCAGGAGAAGCACACCATCGAGGTGGTGATCGACCGGCTCACCGTCAAGCCGAGCGCCAAGCAGCGGCTGACCGACTCGATCGAGGCCGCCCTGGGCCTCTCCAGCGGCCTGGTGCTGCTCGACTTCGTCGACCTGCCCGAGGACGACCCGGACCGGGAGCGTCGCTACTCCGAGCACCTGGCCTGCCCCAACGACCACCCGCTCGCCATCGAGGACCTCGAGCCCCGGGTCTTCTCCTTCAACGCGCCGTACGGCGCCTGCCCGGAGTGCACCGGCCTGGGCACCAAGAAGGAGGTCGACCCGGAGCTGCTGGTGCCCGACCCGGAGCGCACCCTGCGCGAGGGCGCCATCCAGCCCTGGTCCACCGGCCACAACCTGGAATACTTCCTGCGCCTGCTGGAGGCGCTCGGCGAGGCCCAGCACTTCGACGTCGACACCCCGTGGCGGGCGCTGCCGGCGCGGGCGCAGAAGACGATCCTGCACGGCTCCGACGACCAGGTGCACGTGCGCTACCGCAACAAGTACGGCCGCGAGCGCTCCTACTACACCGGCTTCGAGGGCGTGGTGCAGTGGATCGAGCGCCGGCACTCCGACACCGAGTCCGAGTGGTCCCGCGACAAGTACGAGGGCTACATGCGCGACGTGCCGTGCGCGGCGTGCGGCGGCGCCCGGCTCAAGCCCGAGGTGCTCGCGGTCACGCTGGCCGGCAAGAGCATCGCCGAGGTGTGCAACCTGTCCGTGGGGGAGTGCGCCGACCTGCTCGTGGGCATCGAGCTCACCGACCGGCAGAAGATGATCGCCGAGCGGGTGCTCAAGGAGATCAACGCCCGGCTGCGGTTCCTGCTCGACGTCGGCCTGGACTACCTCTCCCTGGACCGGCCGGCCGGCACCCTCTCCGGCGGCGAGGCGCAGCGCATCCGGCTGGCCACCCAGATCGGCTCCGGGCTCGTGGGCGTGCTGTACGTGCTCGACGAGCCGTCGATCGGGCTGCACCAGCGCGACAACCACCGGCTGATCGAGACCCTGATCCGGCTGCGTGGCCTGGGCAACACGCTGATCGTGGTGGAGCACGACGAGGACACCATCCGCACCGCGGACTGGATCGTCGACATCGGGCCCGGCGCCGGTGAGCACGGCGGCAAGATCGTGCACAGCGGTTCGGTGCCGGCGCTGCTGGAGAACCCGGACTCGGTCACCGGGGCGTACCTGTCCGGCCGCCGGTCGATCCCGACACCGACGAAGCGCCGCCCGCAGGACCGGGACCGGGAGCTGGTGGTGCACGGCGCGCGCGAGCACAACCTGCGCAACCTGACCGTCTCCTTCCCGCTGGGCCAGCTGATCGCGGTCACCGGGGTCAGCGGCTCGGGCAAGTCGACGCTGGTCAACGACATCCTGTACGCGGTGCTCGCCAACCAGATCAACGGCGCCCGGCTGGTGCCCGGCCGGCACACCCGGGTCGGCGGCCTGGAGCACGTGGACAAGGTCGTCGGCGTGGACCAGTCGCCGATCGGCCGGACGCCGCGCTCCAACCCGGCCACCTACACCGGGGTCTGGGACCACGTCCGCAAGCTCTTCGCCGAGACCACGGAAGCCAAGGTGCGCGGCTACGGTCCGGGCCGGTTCTCGTTCAACGTCAAGGGCGGGCGCTGCGAGGCGTGCTCCGGCGACGGCACCATCAAGATCGAGATGAACTTCCTGCCCGACGTGTACGTCCCCTGCGAGGTCTGCAAGGGCGCCCGGTACAACCGGGAGACCCTCGAGGTGCACTACAAGGGCAAGACCGTCTCGGACGTGCTGGAGATGCCGATCGAGGAGGCCGCGGAGTTCTTCTCCGCCATCCCGGCCATCCACCGTCACCTCAAGACGCTGGTCGACGTCGGCCTCGGTTACGTCCGCCTCGGCCAGCCCGCGCCGACCCTCTCCGGTGGCGAGGCCCAGCGGGTCAAGCTCGCCTCCGAGCTGCAGAAGCGCTCCACGGGGCGGACGGTCTACGTGCTCGACGAGCCGACCACCGGCCTGCACTTCGAGGACATCCGCAAGCTGCTGATGGTGCTGGAAGGGCTGGTCGACAAGGGCAACACGGTGATCACCATCGAGCACAACCTCGACGTGATCAAGACGGCCGACTGGCTGATCGACATGGGCCCGGAGGGCGGGCACCGGGGCGGCAGCGTGCTCGCCACCGGCACCCCGGAGGAGGTCGCCGAGGTGCCCGAGAGCCACACCGGCCAGTTCCTGCGTCAGGTGCTCAAGCTCGACGGCGAGGCCAAGGGCGCGGCGGCCGCCACCACCCGGGCCGCCAAGGCCAACGGCACCGCCAAGACCCGGGCCCCGCGCAAGGCGACCGCCGCCGCGCGCTGAGCCGACCCGACGCCGGCGGTGCCCATCGGGCATCGCCGGCGTTCCCATTTCCTGGGTCGAGGCCGTGTCACCGTGAACCATCCGGCACAGTTGCCCGTGTTGACCTGTGTGGCCGGGAGATCGGGACCGGCGCAGCGGCCGAGAGAGAGGCGAGGCATGAGTGACGATCAGGCGCTGACCGGTCCGGGTACGCAGACCCGTCGGGCTCTGCTCACCGGCGTCGGGGCGGTGGGCGCGGCCGTCGTCCTGGCTGCCTGCGGCAGTGACGACACCGGCGGCGGAGCCGCCCCGACCAGCGGCGGCCCGGCGGTGCCCAGCACCGGTGACGCCGGCGGCGGTGATCGGCAGGGCGCCCAGTCGCTGGCCACCACCGCCGACATCCCGGTCGGCGGCGGCAAGGTCCTCGCCGCCGAGGGCGTGGTCATCACCCAGCCCACCGCCGGCCAGTTCAAGGGCTTCAGCCCGATCTGCACGCACCAGAACTGCCCGGTGACGAACGTCGACGGTGGCACCATCAACTGCACCTGCCACGGCAGCAGGTTCTCGATCGAGGACGGCTCGGTGAAGGCCGGTCCGGCCACCCGGCCCTTGCCGGCGAAGGACATCAAGGTCACCGGCGACCAGATCTCGCTGGCCTGACACCCGCGCCGGCCGGCGCTTGATTGACTCGCCGTCCGGGAAGTCGGGGTGTCCGGCACCCGCCGACGCCCCGACTTCCCGGGAGCCCGAGTCGATCTAGCGCTTCCGGCGGCGTGTCGGTGCCGCGGACTAGGCTTGCTGGCGTGGCTGACCCCTCGACCTACCGTCCCGCACCCGGCACCATCCCGGAGTCCCCGGGGGTCTACCGCTTCCGCGACGGCACCGGTCGGGTGATCTACGTCGGCAAGGCGAAGAACCTGCGCAGCCGGCTCAACTCCTACTTCGGCGACATCTGGAACCTGCACGAGCGCACCCGGCAGATGGTCACCACCGCCGAGTCGGTGGACTGGATCACCGTCGGCACCGAGGTCGAGGCGCTCCAGCAGGAGTTCACCTGGATCAAGCAGTACGACCCCCGGTTCAACGTCCGTTACCGCGACGACAAGTCGTACCCCTATCTGGCCGTCACCCTCGATGAGGAATACCCGCGGCTCCAGGTGATGCGCGGCGCGAAGCGCAAGGGCGTGCGCTACTTCGGGCCGTACTCGCACGCCTGGGCCATCCGGGAGACCCTCGACCTGCTGCTACGGGTGTTCCCGGCCCGGACGTGCTCCGCCGGGGTGTTCAAGCGGGCCGGCCAGGTCGGCCGGCCCTGCCTGCTCGGCTACATCGGCAAGTGCTCGGCGCCCTGCGTCGGCAGCGTCTCCGCCGACGAGCACCGGGCCATCGTCGACGGCTTCTGCGACTTCATGGCCGGGCGCACCGACACCATGGTCCGCAAGATCGAACGCGAGATGACCGAGGCGAGCGAGCAGCTGGAGTTCGAGCGGGCCGCCCGGCTGCGCGACGACGTGGCCGCCCTGCGCCGGGCGATGGAGAAGCAGACCGTGGTGTTGGGCGACGGCACCGACGCCGACGTGGTCGCGTTCGCCGACGACCCCCTCGAGGCGGCCGTGCAGGTCTTCCATGTCCGCGACGGCCGGGTCCGGGGCCAGCGCGGTTGGGTGGTGGAGAAGACCGAGGAGCTGACCACCGGCGACCTGGTGCACCACTTCTGCACCCAGGTGTACGGCGGCGAGCACGGCGAGGCCGACGTGCCCCGCGAGCTGCTGGTGCCCGAGCTGCCCGCGGACGCGGACGCGCTGGCCGACTGGCTCTCCACCCACCGTGGCAGCCGCGTCTCGCTGCGGGTGCCGCAGCGTGGCGACAAGCGCTCACTGATGGAGACGGTGGAGCGCAACGCCAAGGACGCGCTTGCCCGGCACAAGCTCAAGCGGTCCGGTGACCTGACCACCCGGGGCAAGGCGCTGGACGAGATCAGCGAGGCGCTGGACATGCGCACCTCGCCTCTGCGCATCGAGTGCTTCGACATCTCGCAGATCCAGGGCACCGATGTGGTGGCCAGCATGGTGGTCTTCGAGGACGGGCTGCCCCGCAAGAGTGAGTACCGGCGGTTCATCGTGCGGGGCGCGACCGACGACCTCTCCGCGATGTCCGAGGTGCTGCGCCGCCGCTTTGCCCGCTACCTTGACGCGCGGGCGGAGACGGGCGAGGCGGGGGTCGAGCCGGCCGACGATCTCGCCGCCCCGGGTGGCCTTGGTGAAATCGACGAGCCGCAGGTCGGCGTCCTGGTCGACCCGACCACCGGCCGGCCGCGCAAGTTCGCGTACCCGCCGCAGCTGGTGGTCGTCGACGGCGGCGCGCCGCAGGTCGCCGCGGCCGCCCAGGCCCTTGCCGAACTCGGCATTGACGACGTGGCCCTGTGCGGGCTGGCCAAGCGGCTGGAGGAGGTCTGGCTCCCCGACGACGAGTTCCCGGTCATCCTGCCGCGCACCTCGGAAGGGCTCTACCTGCTGCAACGGGTTCGCGACGAGGCGCACCGGTTCGCCATCACCTTCCACCGGCAGCGCCGCTCCAAGCGGATGACCGAGTCGGCGCTGGACAATGTGCCCGGCCTGGGCGAGGTGCGGCGCAAGGCGCTGCTGAGGCATTTCGGCTCGCTCAAGCGGCTCTCCGCCGCCACCGTCGAGGAGATCACCGAGGTGCCCGGGGTGGGCCGGCGCACGGCCGAGTCGATCCTAGCCGCCCTCACCAAGGGAACCACGAGGGCCGACGAGGGGGCCGAGGCCACCCCGAGTTCGTGAGCCGGCTGGCCGCACCTCCCGGCGCTCCCTGTCGAGCTGCCCCAGATGTGGGGCGCGTCGCCGCCGGACCGGGGGCTGGCGACGACCTGGTCGCCGTCCGACCGCCACAGCGGGTTGAGGCCATTTGATCGACTCCGTCTCCTTGATATCGCGGTGTCTCGGCATCGGGGATACCCCGATGTCAGTGAAATCGAGTCGATCACCCTGCCAGTGACCGGGGACGGGCGGCGCGGGCGGCATCCGCACCCACCGGCACCCCCGGAGGAGGTCGCCGAGGTGCCCGAGAGCCACACCGGCCAAAGAGCGTGATACCTCAGAGTCATACTTATGCCTCACAGGTATCGGGCTCGATGCCGACTGTCCGGCCCGCCCGGCGGGCCTGCCCCCTCGCTTGGCGCCTGATTCACCCGCCCACGTCCGGATCGCCTGCCTCTGGCACGGTTCGTGTGCCTGGCCGGGGTGGTCGAGTCCGCGATCTCGGAAAGGATGTGGCCTCGACGGGTTGGCAGGCGGCAGTGTCCCGGGGATCGCGCGGATCGTAGGCCCGGCCGGATTGAGACCCCCGAGGGCCCGATGTCCGGTTCGTGATGGGCGTGGCTGGACGTGGTGTCTGGTTCCGGCGTTAACGTCCTGTGGCCGGGGGCACCCGCAGGGTGGAATCGGGGGCCGGCCGGGGTGGTTATACCTGGCAGATCACCGCGGCCCCCGGGCCCGCTAGCCACAGGCCGCCGGGAACACCCGCCAGGCCGCCACGGTTACATCCCCCGTAGCCGCCGACCGCCGGGAACACCCGCCAGGCCACCACGGTTACATCCCCCGTAGCCGCCGACCGCCGGGAACACCCGCCGGGCCGGCACGGTTACATCCCCCGGACACCCGAGCAGGTCCCCTCCGATCGCCGGGTCGTCCCCCGTGAACTTCTCGTGCGGCGCACGCCCCCTGTTGTGTGTCGCGCGGACCCCCGATGCAGAGGAGCACGCCATCATGCGTACCGATCTGATTCGTAAGACCGCTCTGACCGCTGCTGGGCTCGCGTTCACCGGCGGCGCCAT
>NZ_JBSFYP010000063.1:0-37456 GCF_053599835.1 Micromonospora sp. NPDC005163 | reverse complement strand
CTCAGGGCTCCTCTCACCTCCGGGGGGCCGCCCCCAGCCCCCCCCCCCCCCCCCCCGCCGGAGCCGTCAGCGGGCCTCGCGCAGCTCCGCCAGCCGCGCCT
Organism: Micromonospora sp. NPDC005163; assembly: GCF_053599835.1. NCBI lineage: Bacteria > Bacillati > Actinomycetota > Actinomycetes > Micromonosporales > Micromonosporaceae > Micromonospora > Micromonospora sp. NPDC005163. The sequence goes on along the minus strand of NZ_JBSFYP010000063.1, from coordinate 37,355 downwards.
CGATCTCGGCCAGCTCGGCGCGCAGCTTCTCCGCCTGCTGCTCCGCCTCAGCCCGCTCGGTGCCGAGGATCTGCTCCACCGCCTCCTGCACACCCGGCACGTCGACCAGCGCCACCATCTTCAACGCCTCGGCCGGCTTCACCACGTACGGCTTGGCCAGGGCCTTGCTGCCCTGCTGCGCGGCGACCGTCCACTCACCCTCGGCGTACGCCAACGTCACCGTCAGGCCCGCGGGGCCCTTCGGCTTCACGGCCTTGACCGCCCGCCGCGCCGGCGCCTTCTCCACCTGCTCCACCTTCGGCTCCTCCCGCCGCGGCGTCGGCACCCGCGGCGTGTCCAACACGAACTCCGGCTCCACCACCGCGGCCGGCTGCTCCTGCGCCGGCGGCTCCGGCTTCGGCTCGGCGACCCGACGCCCGGCGCCCTTCGGCGCGACCGCGAGATCCGCGGGGGAGAACGGCAACTCGTCGCGGCCGAAACGCACCACCACGAACTCGTCGGACACCTCGGGATCGGTCAGCTCGACCACCTGGCCGATCTGACCGGCGATCTGCCCCGCCGATGCGGTGAACACCACCCGGGGCCGGCGGCCCGCCGCCAACGCATCCCGCAGGCTCTGCACCTCGTCAGTGGACAAACCCTGGCCGGCATCCATCACAACCCTCTTCCGTACACCTGTTTGATTGCTGTCTTGATACCAGCCGACTGCGACACCCACCGCACGGGGCTCACACCCGCTCAGCCGCCCAACGCCCGCAGCGCCCGGTCGGCGTGGTCGTTCATGCTGACCTCGCTGTGGATCACCTCGATCACCCGCCGGTCCGCGCCGATCACGAACGTCATCCGCTTCGTGCTCAGCGGCCCCAACGGCAGCCGCCGGCGCACCCCGAACCGCTGCGCCACCGTCCCGTCCTCGTCCGACAGCAGGGGATAGTCGAAGCCGTGCAGCGTGGAGAACTCCGCCTGCCTGGCCACGCTGTCGCGGCTGATGCCCACCCGCGTGGCGCCGACCGCCGCGAACTCCGCCGCCAGGTCCCGGAAGTGGCAGCTCTCGGCCGTGCAGCCCCGGGTCATCGCCGCCGGGTAGAAGAACAGCACCACCGGCCCCGCCGTCAGGAACTCCGACAGCCGCCGGGGCGTGCCCGTCTCATCGGGCAGCTCGAAGTCCTCCACGACGTCGCCGACACCCACACCCGCCACCGCGCACCTCCGTTGTCGGACCAGACAGGCGGTGAGCGTAAGCGATCACACCCAGAGGGCCGCCACCTCGTCCGCCACCACCGCGGCCTGCGCCCGTCCGGCCCGCGCGGATCCCGCCCGTCGCGCCGGATCCAGCACGTTGCGGCCGATGGCCTTGCGCGCCGACGCGTCCGGCGTCACCACCACCACCCGCGACCCGGCCGCCCGCAACCCGGCCACCTGCGCCGACAGCCGCGGCATCGGCCCGAACGCCCCCGACGTCGGCGCGATCACCAGCACCCGTCGGGCATCCGCGGCCAGGTCGGCGTTCACCGTCGAGCGCATCCCGCCGTCGACGTAGCGGCGCGCGCCGATCGTCACCGGCGGCCACACGCCGGGCACCGCGCAACTGGCACCCACCGCGTCCACCAGGGACACGGAGCTGTCGCCGTCGAACACCACGAACTCACCCGAGGACGCGTCCACCGCGGTCACCAGCAGCCGCCGTTGCGGCCACTCAGCCGTCGGCAGGCGGGCCTCGATGACGGCGCGGCGGGACGCCTCCGACGGGGTACGCGCCGCCACCGCCATCGCACCGATGCGCGCCCGCGCCCGCACCGCGTCGCGGGTCCGGGCACCCGCCCACACCATCCGCGCCAGCACCGCCAAGCCCAGCCGCGCCGTCAGCTCGCCCGACGGCGGCGCCAACTGCGCCTCGTACAGTTGCTCCAGCGGCACCCCCGAGCACATCTGCGCCCCGACGACCGAGCCCGCCGATGTGCCCACCACCAGGTCCGCCTCGGTCACCGGGACGCCCCGCTCGGCGAGCCCCGCCAGCAGCCCCAGCTCCCAGGCCACGCCCGTGACCCCACCACCGCCGAGCACCAACGCGCGCTCCATGTGACTCTCCTCTCGACGACCGGTCCGCGCGGTCACGGTAGCGTCGGCGGGGCCGGCACGCAGCCGTCAGAAACTCGGGGGGCACCGTGGCACCTGTCACCGTCATCACCGGTGGTGGTCGCGGCATCGGCGCGGCCACCGCCCGCCGTCTCGCCGCGGCAGGCCACCACATCGCCCTGTGCTACCGCCGCGACCACGCCGCCGCCGACGCCGTGCTGGCCGACCTGCGGGCCACCGGCGTGCGGGCCACCGCGGTACGCGCCGACACCACCGACCCGGACCAGGTCGACGCCCTGTTCGACGCCGCCGCGCAGCTCGGCCCGCTCACCGGCCTGGTCAACAACGCGGGCGTCACCAGCCCCATCGGGCCCTTCACCGAGCTGCGTGTCGAAGACCTGCGCCGGGTCGTCGACGTCAACCTCGTCGGCTACGTCCTCTGCGCCCAACAGGCCGCCCGCCGGCTGGCCGACGGCGGCGCCATCGTCAACGTCTCGTCCGCCGCCGCCACCCTCGGCAGCCCCGGGGAGTACGTGCACTACGCCGCCGTCAAGGCCGCCACCGACACCCTCACCATCGGCCTGGCCAAGGAACTCGCCCCGCGCGGCATCCGAGTCAACGCGGTCGCCCCCGGCATCGTGCGCACCGACATCCACGCCGACTCCGGCGTACCCGACCGCGCCGACACCGCCGTCGGTCGTATCCCGCTCGGCCGCGCCGGCGAGCCCGACGAGGTCGCGGCCGCCATCGCCTGGCTGCTCGGTCCGGACGCCTCGTACGCCACCGGCACGGTGCTGCGCGTCTCCGGCGGTCTGTGACCGACCGGTGTGGGTGCCGCGCGGATGCGGCACCCACACCCGGATCAGTGGGTGAACAGCTTCGCCGCCGTGATCACCGTCTGCGCCACCCCGTAGCCGAGCAGCGCCGCCACCACCAACCAGGAGATCCACAACCGGGCCTGCTGCCCGGGCCGTCCGTTCTCGCTCATCGGGTGCCACTCCTCTCCGCCGCCACCGGCGCCGTGTCCTCGGCGCCGTCCCGGTCGGTGGGCGGCTCGTGGAACCGTTCCGGCACCGGCCGGATCAGCAGATTCGCCACGAAGCCCACCGCCAGCACGCCGACCATCGTGAACAGCGCCGGCCGGTACGCCGACGCCGTCAGGGTGCCCGGCTCGCCCTGCGCGTCGAGGAACCCGTTGACGATCAGCGGGCCCGCGATCCCCGCCGCCGACCAGGCGGTCAGCAGCCGACCGTGGATCGCGCCCACCTGGTACGTGCCGAACAGGTCCCGCAGGTACGCCGGCACCGTGGAGAACCCGCCGCCGTAGAACGACAGGATCACGCAGGCCAGCAGCACGAACAGCGCCGTGGCCGTCTGCCCGATCAGGGCCAGCAGCGCGTACAGCACCATCCCGACGCCCAAATACACCATGTAGATCGGCTTGCGGCCGATCACGTCCGAGGTGGACGACCAGGCGAACCGGCCGGCCATGTTGAACAGCGACAGCAGGCCGACGAACCCGCCGGCCGCCGCCACCGACACCGCCGACGTGCCGTTGTCGCGGAAGAAGTCCTGGATCATCGGGCTGGCCTGTTCCAGGATTCCGATGCCCGCCGTCACGTTGCAGAACAGCGCCACCCACAGCAGCCAGAACGACCGGGTCTTGACCGAGTTGGCCGCCGACACGTTCGCCGTGGTGACCAGCGGCTTGGACGCCACCGTCGCCGGGTCGAAGCCGGCCGGGCGCCAGTCCGGTGCCGGCACCCGCACGTTCGCCACCCCGAACATCATGATCACGAAATAGCCCAGGCCGAGCGTCACGAACAGCCACACCAGGGCGCTGCCCGACGCCGTCGATCCCGCGTTGGCCGGGTCGTAACCCGGGTCGTAGAACGACAGCAACTGCCGGGACAGGGGAGAGGCCACCATCGCCCCACCACCGAAGCCCATGATCGCCAGGCCGGTCGCCAACCCGGGGCGGTCCGGGAACCACTTGATCAACGTGGAGACGGGGGAGATGTACCCGATCCCCAGGCCGATGCCGCCGAGCAGGCCGTAGCCCAGGTACAGCAGCCACAGTTGCTTCGTGGCGATGCCCAGTGAGCCCACCAGGAAGCCCGCCGCCCAGAAGCAGGCGGAGACGAACATCGCCTTACGCGGCCCGTTCGCCTCCACCCATGTCCCGGCGACCGCGGCGGACAACCCCAGCATGACGATCGCGATGCTGAAGATCACCCCGATCGCGGTCTGGCTGGTGTCGAAGTGGGCGATCAGCGAGTTCTTGTAGACGCTGGTCGCGTAGACCTGGCCGATGCAGAGGTGGATGGCCAACGCCGCGGGGGGTATGAGCCACCGGCTGTACCCGGGCGGCGCGACGGTGTGCCGACGATCGAGTGCGGAAAGCATGAGCTGCTTCCTCTCCGAAGCGGGCGAGAAACCTGCTCATCACTTCCCCACACCGCAGGGCAGGAGCAAACCTCACCAGCGCCGGACGGTCGGTACGGTGAGCTGAGCGGTCAGTCAGCCCGCCAGGCGTCCGATCGTCATCCGGGGCGTGCCAGCCGCCGGCGAGGGCGTCGGCGTTCGCGGGACCCCAACTGCCCTTGTCGTACGTCTGCACCGGCGCCGGCGCCCCTCGCTACCTCCGCCTTCTGGTCGACCCCGGACGACGATCGGCCAAATCCATGTGCGGCGGCTGCGCGGCAGCGGCTACGAAGAACGGATGGCCAACGAGGTGACCGTTCCGCTGCTGCCCTGCGCGTCCATCGACGACATCGTCGCGTTCTACCAGGTGCTCGGTTTCCGGACCACGCATCGGCAACGTAAGCCCAACCCGTACGTGGCGCTGCGGCGTGCGGACCTGCATCTGCACTTTTTCGAGATGCCGGGGTTCGATCCGGAGCAGTCCTACGGCTCGTGCCTGGTGCTGACGTCGGACACTGGTGAGCTGTATCAGGCGTTCGCTGCGGGAATGCGGGCCGCGTACGGAAAGGTGCTGATCTCCGGGACACCGCGAATGACCAGGCCCCGGGCACGGAAGAACTATGACGGGCTCAGCGGGTTCAGCGTCATCGACCCGGGAGGCAACTGGATCCGCGTCGTTCAGAACGCGGCTGTCAGCCCCACACCGGCGCCCGGGCCGACTGGACGGCTCGACAAAGCTCTGGCGAACGCTGTCGTGCAGGGGGATTCCAAGGGTGACTTCCCGCAAGCCGCCCGGATCCTCGACAGTGCTCTGGCCCGTTTCGAAACGGGGGACGACCCGGTCGCGCTGGTGGAGGCTCTCGCCTATCGCGCCGAAGTGGCGGTGGTGCTGCACGAGCCGGCGACGGCTGCGCAGATGCTCACCCGCATCGACCGCGTCGAGCTGAGCACGGATGAGGCCGAGCGGGCGTCGGGGGCACTCCAGAGTTGTGCCGACATCGCGGCGACACTGGCCTAGTGCCTCGTCGGGCAGCCCTGCACGCTGCTAGCTGGCCGGGTCCGCCCGCCAGATCCAGTTGCGCCGCTCGTACAGGGGCGTGAGGCCTACCCGGAGCATGTTGTTCAGCGACGGGTTGGACGAGCCGGGCGCTGGCTTGCCCGTCTCGGCGGTGACCCACCGGCAGCCGGCCTGCGCCGCAGCCGCCGCCCGGGCCGTCAAGAGTGCGCGCGCCCTGTCCTCCACCATCACCGCAGCTGCGGGGCGTGCCAGCCGCCAGCGAGGGCGTCGGCGTCCGCGGGACCCCAGGTGCCCTTGTCGTACGTCTGCACCGGCGCCGCCAGGTCCAGGATCGGCTCGACGATGCGCCATTCCTGCTGGATCGTCTCCTCGCGGGCGAAGCGCAGATGCTGCCCGTCCATCGCGTCGTCGAGCAGCCGCTCGTACGCCTCCTGGCGGTGCCCGAGGGCCGCGCCGAAGTCCACGGACAGGTCCACCGGACGGCTCGCCACCTCGGCGCCGGGGCTCTTCGCCTGGATCGACATCGTGATGCCGTCGCCGCGGCCGAGCCGGAACCGCAGCAGGTTCGCGGCGGCCCCGGCGCCGCCCTCGGCGCGCACGAGGGAGCGCTGCGGCTGCTTGAACTCGACCACCACCTCGGTCGCCGTCCCCGGCAGCGACTTGCCGGTGCGCAGGTAGATGGGCACACCCGCCCAGCGGCGGGAGTTGACCGTCAACCGGGTCGCCACGAACGTCTCCGTGTTCGAGTCCGGCCGCACGCCCGGCTCGTCCCGGTAGCCGGCGTACTGCCCCCGCACGGTGGACTCCGGCGACAGCGGCTCGATCTGCCGCAGCACGGCGACCTCCGCCTCGCGGAACGCGTCGGTGGTGTCGGCGACCGGCGGTTCCATGCCGATCAGCGCGACGACCTGCAGGATGTGGTTCTGGAGCACGTCGCGGGTGGCGCCCACCGTGTCGTAGAAGCCGGCACGGCCCTGGGTGCCGAAACCCTCCGCGAGCGTCACCTGGATGTTGTCGATGTGCTCGCTGTTCCACAGCGGCTCGAACAGCCGGTTGGCGAACCGGAAGGCGTAGAGGCCCTCGACGGCTTCCTTGCCGAGGTAGTGGTCGATGCGGAACACTCGCTCGGGGTCGAACGCCGCGCGCAGCGTGCGGTCCAACTCGTGCGAGGACGCCAGGTCACGCCCGAACGGCTTCTCCACGATCACCCGGCCCCGCTCGGCCAGCCCGGCCGCGGCCAGGCCTTCGACCACCGAGCCGAACACCGCCGGGGGGATCGCCAGGTAGAAGATCGGACGCTCGGCGCCCCGCAGGCGCTCGGCCAGCCGTTGGTACGTCACCGGGTCCGCGTAGTCGCCGGAGATCATCGAGAGGTTCCGCGCCAGCGCGTCGAAGGCCTCGTCGTCGATCTCGTCGTTGGCCTCGGCGATCGACTTGCGGGCGGTGGTGACGAGTTGCTGATCATCCCAGGGGGAGCGTGCCACGCCGATCACCGGGACATCGAGGCGGTCGCGCCGGGTCAGGTCGTACAGCGCCGGGAAGAGCTTCTTCGAGACGAGGTCTCCCGTGACGCCGAACAGCACCACCGCGTCTGAGCGCACCTGCATGACACTTCCATCCGATCGAGTGAACCTGATCTTCCCACCGGAGAACCTCCCGGCCCACCTCGGAATTCCCCGCCGGACGGCCCGGGTGGGGACAGCGACAGGGCCGCGCCGGGTTGCGGCTGGACCGGCCCGGACGATAAGGAAGGTTTACAGTCCAGGTGCGGCGCGGGTAGCGTGCGGGTCTGATCGATGACCGCCGATCACGACGAAGGCCTGGAGGTATCCGTGCGTCGCCGACCCACCATGACGCGGCTGCTGGTCATAGCCGCACTCGGACTGCCGTTCATCCTGCCCGGAGCCCCGGCCGTCGCCGCGCCGACCGCCCCGGCCCGCCACCTGGACGACGTGGTCCCCGCGCCCGTCGAGACCCACCCCGACGCCCGGGGCACATTCCGCCTGAGCCCCCTGACGGTCATCCGCACCTCACCCGGCTCGGCCGCCGCCTGGCAGGTGGGGCGGCAACTCGCCGACACGCTGCGCCCCGCGACCGGCTACCCCCTGCCGGTGCTGCCCGTGCGCTCGACGCCGCTGCCCGAGATCGCCCTGGTCATCGGGGGAGCGGACGGGCGCGTCGGCCAGGAGGGCTACCAGCTCGACGTCACCCGCCACGGCGTGACGATCCGGGCCAACACCCCGGCCGGGCTGTACGCCGGCACGCAGACCCTGCGCCAACTGCTACCCGCCGAGATCGAGGCGTCCAACCGGCAACGGGTCACCTGGACCGTGCCCGGCGGACGAATCGTGGACTACCCGCGCTTCGCGTACCGCGGGGCGATGCTCGACCTGGCTCGGCACTTCCACACCGTCGACGAGATCACCGAGTACGTGGACCTGCTCAGTCAGTACAAAATCAACTACCTGCACCTGCACCTGACCGACGACCAGGGCTGGCGGATCCAGATCGACTCCTGGCCCCGGCTCACCACCGTCGGCGGCGGCCCCGGCACCGGAGTCGACGGCGTCGGGCCCGGGTTCCTCACCAAGGCCGACTACAAGGCCGTCGTCGCCTACGCCGCCGCCCGACACATCACCATCGTTCCCGAGATCGACATGCCCGGGCACACCAACGCCGCCCAGTCGACCTACCCCGAGCTCAACTGCGACGGCGTCGCACCGGCCCCGCGCACCGACACGGCCGTCGGCTACAGCTCGCTGTGCATCGGTGACGACCTGACCTACCGGTTCGTCGAGGACGTCATCCGCGAACTCGCCGCGATCACCCCCGGGCCCTACCTGCACATCGGCGGCGACGAGGCGCACGCCACCACGGACGAGGACTACCGCACGTTCATGCAACGGGTCCTGCCGCTGGTGTCGAAGTACGGCAAGCGCGCCTCGGGTTGGAACGAGGTCGTGCAGGTCGACCCGCCCACCGACGTCGTGGCGCAGTTCTGGGGCACCGGCACCACCAACGCCGACCTGGTCGAGGCCGCCGCCCGGGGCAACAAGGTGATCATGTCACCGGCCAACAAGGCATACCTGGACATGAAGTACGACGCCAACACCCGCCTGGGGCTGCGGTGGGCCGGCCTCATCGAGGTGTCCGACGCGTACGGCTGGGACCCGGCCACCCGGGTGACCGGCGTCGGCGAGAACGCGGTCCTCGGCGTCGAGGCGCCGCTGTGGTCCGAGACGCTGCGCAGCCTGGACGACATCGAGTACATGGCCTTCCCGCGCCTGCCCGCGATCGCCGAACTGGGCTGGTCGACGGCGGCCAGCCACGACTGGGAGTCGTTCCGGACCCGGCTGGGGGAACAGGCACCCCGGTGGCGCCTGCAGGAGGTCGACTTCTACCCATCGCCGCAGGTGCCATGGCTCTGACCGGATGACACGGGGGTCCGGGTCCGAGGCGGCCCGGACCCCGCCGTCCTGCTGGGCGATGTCGGCACGACGTGGCACGATCACGTACGTGACCAGCAGACCTGATGAGACGCAGCACCTGCGCGACCTCGCACGCCTGCGCCGCGTCCGCGACCGGATCGACCGGGAGTACGCCCAGCCGCTGGACGTCGAGGCGCTCGCCCGCGGCGTGAACATGTCCTCCGGGCACCTCAGCCGCCAGTTCCGGCTCGCGTACGGCGAGTCGCCGTACGCCTATCTGATGACCCGGCGCATCGAACGCGCCATGGCGCTTCTGCGCCGCGGCGACCTCACTGTCACGGATGTCTGTTTCACGGTCGGCTGCTCGTCGCTGGGCACCTTCAGCACCCGCTTCACCGAACTCGTCGGCGTGCCGCCCAGCGTCTACCGGGACGAGGCGGCGGCCGCGACGGCCGGGATGCCCGCGTGCGTGGCCAAACAGGTGACCAGACCGATCAGGAATCGAGAAGCGCGGGCCACCCAGCCGCAACTAGCGTGACCGCCATGGACATCACCATTCACTCGAGCTTCCTTCCGCACACCGACCCGGACGCCTCCCTGGCCTTCTACCGCGACATCCTCGGGTTCGAGATCCGCAACGACGTCGGATACCAGGGCATGCGCTGGATCACGGTCGGCCCCGCCGGGCAGCCCGACACCTCCATCGTCCTGCACCCGCCGACCGCCAGCCCCGGCCTCACCGACGACGAGCGCCGCACCATCCTCGAGATGATGGCCAAGGGCAGCTTCTTCGGCGTCAACCTGGCCACCACCGACCTCGACGGCACCTTCGCCAAGCTGGAGGGCAGCGGCGCCGAGGTCGTCCAGGAGCCGACCGAGCAGCCGTACGGCGTCCGCGACTGCGCCTTGCGCGACCCGGCGGGCAACATGATCCGCATCCAGGAGTTGCGCTGAGCCGTGGTCACCCCAGCCATCACCCACACCGACGGCACCGCCGTCGAGCCGCCCCGAAGCGCTGACCCCCGCCCTCGCGCCCAGCGTCATCGCGACACCGAACACCGGCTCAGCCACGACATCGACGTCTGGGTGGCCAGCGCCTCGGCCGACGGCGCGCCCCACCTGGTGCCGCTGTCCTTCCACTGGGACGGCGAGACCCTGCTCCTGGCCACGGCGGCCGACAGCCCGACCGGCCGGAACCTGGCGGCCACCCGGAGTGCCCGGCTGGCCCTGGGCGACACCCGCGACGTGTCGATGATCGAGGGCGACGTCGAGGTCCTCGAGATCGACACGCTGCCGCGGGAGCGAGCTGACCGGTTCGCCGCGCACACCGGTTTCGACCCGTGCGCGCTGACCACGTCGTACCGCTGGTTCCGGATCTCGCCACGCCGCATCCAGGCGTGGCGCGAGGTGAACGAGATGCCCGGCCGTGAGCTGATGCGTGACGGCCGCTGGTTGGTCTGACCCCCGCGACGACGCGCCGGGTGGCCGGGACCACAGGGCCAGCACGGGCCGCATGGATACCGTGGTTCCCGCGGCGACGCCGACGGAGACCCCCAGCAGGCCCCGCCCCGACAGATGGAGACACGATGAGCAAGGCCACGAGGACGGACACGCGGTCGTCCGCGCCGCACATCGCCGACAGCCACGACCTGATCCGGGTGCACGGCGCGCGCGTGAACAACCTCAAGGACGTCAGCATCGAGATCCCGAAGCGCAGGCTGACGGTGTTCACCGGCGTCTCCGGCTCCGGCAAGAGCTCCCTGGTGTTCAGCACGATCGCCGCCGAGTCGCAGCGGATGATCAACGAAACCTACAGCGCCTTTTTGCAGGGCTTCATGCCGACGCTGGCGCGGCCCGAGGTCGACGTGCTCGACGGTCTGACGACCGCCATCATCGTCGACCAGCAGCGGATGGGAGGCGACGTCCGCTCCACCGTCGGCACCGCCACCGACGCCAACGCGATGCTGCGCATCCTGTTCAGCCGGCTCGGCAAGCCGCACATCGGCTCACCGCAGGCCTTCTCCTTCAATGTCGCCTCCATCAGCGGGGCGGGCGCGGTCAGCATGGAACGCGCCGGGCGGACCGTGAAGGAACGCCGCACCTTCACCATCACCGGCGGCATGTGTCCGCGCTGCGAAGGGCGCGGCTCGGTCTCCGACATCGACCTCACCCAGCTCTACGACGACTCCAAGTCCCTCGCCGAGGGCGCCTTCACCATCCCCGGCTGGAAGTCGGACAGCTTCTGGACCGTCCGGGTCTACGCCGAGTCGGGTTTCGTCGACCCGAACAAGCCGATCCGCGACTACACCAGCAAGGAACTCCACGACTTCCTCCACAAGGACCCGGTGAAGGTGAAGGTCGACGGCGTCAACCTCACCTACGAAGGACTGATCCCCAAGATTCAGAAGTCGTTCCTGTCCAAGGACAAGGAAGCGCTGCAGCCACACATCCGGGCGTTCGTCGAGCGGGCCGTCACCTTCACCACCTGCCCCGAGTGCGACGGCACCCGCCTCAGTGCGGCGGCGCGCTCCTCGACGATCGACGGAATCAACATCGCCGACGCCTGCGCGATGCAGATCAGCGACCTCGCCGACTGGGTCAGCAGCCTCAACGAACCGTCGGTGGCGCCGCTGCTCGCCGCGCTGCGCCACACCCTCGACTCGTTCGTCGAGATCGGGCTGGGCTACCTCTCGCTCGACCGGCCGTCGGGCACCCTGTCCGGTGGCGAGGCGCAGCGCACCAAGATGATCCGCCACCTCGGCTCCTCACTGACCGACGTCACCTACGTCTTCGACGAGCCCACCATCGGCCTGCACCCCCACGACATCCAGCGGATGAACGACCTGCTGCTGCGGTTGCGCGACAAGGGCAACACGGTCCTGGTCGTGGAACACAAGCCGGAGGCGATCGCGATCGCCGACCACGTCGTCGACCTCGGCCCCGGCGCCGGCACGGCGGGCGGCACCATCTGCTTCGAGGGCACCATCGACGGACTGCGCGCCAGCGACACCGTCACCGGCCGCCACCTCGACGACCGGGTCGCCCTCAAGGACACCGTACGAAAGCCCACCGGCACGCTGGAGATCCGCGGCGCGACCGCCCACAACCTGCGCGACGTCGACGTCGACATTCCACTCGGGGTGCTCTGCGTGGTCACCGGCGTGGCGGGCTCCGGCAAGAGCTCCCTCGTGCACGGCTCGATCCCCGCCGGCGAGGGCGTCGTCTCGGTCGACCAGGGCGCGATCCGCGGCTCGCGGCGGAGCAACCCGGCGACGTACACCGGACTGCTGGACCCGATCCGCAAGGCCTTCGCGAAGGCCAACGGCGTGAAACCCGCGCTGTTCAGCGCCAACTCCGAGGGCGCCTGCCCCACCTGCAACGGCGCCGGCGTCATCTACACCGACCTGGCGATGATGGCCGGCGTCGCCACCACCTGCGAAGAGTGCGAAGGCAAGCGGTTCCAGGCCTCGGTACTGGAATACCACCTCGGCGGCCGCGACATCAGCGAGGTGCTCGCCATGTCGGTGACCGAGGCCGAGTTGTTCTTCGGCTCCAGCGAGGCGCGCACCCCCGCCGCGCACGCCATCCTCGAACGCCTCGCCGACGTCGGCCTCGGCTATCTCAGCCTCGGCCAGCCGCTCACCACCCTGTCCGGCGGCGAGCGGCAGCGGCTCAAGCTGGCCACCCACATGGCCGAGAAGGGCGGCGTCTACGTCCTGGACGAGCCGACCACCGGCCTGCACCTCGCCGACGTCGAGCACCTGCTCGGCCTGCTCGACCGGCTCGTCGACTCCGGCAAGTCGGTCATCGTCGTCGAGCACCACCAGGCGGTCATGGCGCACGCCGACTGGATCATCGACCTTGGCCCCGGTGCCGGCCACGACGGCGGCCGGATCGTCTTCGAGGGCACCCCCGCCGACCTCGTCGCCGCCCGCTCCACCCTCACCGGCCAGCACCTCGCGGCCTACGTCGGCGCCTGACCAAGCTGTCTCATCCGCGCCGGCCCGGGGGAGTACCCCGGACCGGCGCGGCTGTCTATTCGCGACCTGAACCCGGCGCGGCGGTGTCGCCCGAGGCCGCCGGGGGTTTCGTGTAGAGGATCTCCCGGGCCTGCTCCGCGGCGCGGCTGATGCTCTCGGCGATGAAGTCGACGAAGCGGGCGATGCTCTCCAGGCGCGCGGCGGCCGGGGTGTCGGGGCCGAGGACGCTGACGCCCTGCCGTGCGACCTCGGCGAGCTGGGCGTTGGCTCGGGCGCCGGCGATCGTGCCCTGGTAGAAGACGTCGTCGTCGACGACGTAACGCTCCCGGCGGCGGTCATCGCGTTCCCGGCGGATGAGGCCCTGACTCTCGAGGAACGTGATCGCCTTGGAGATCGACGCCGGGCTGACCTGGACGCGCTGGACGAGTTCGGACGCGGTGAGGCTGCCCGCGTCGGCGGTGTAGAGGCAGGTCAACACCCGGGACATCATCTTGGGCAGGCCCTGCTGCATGAGCAGGGTGGTGAACATCTCCTCGTACTCGCGTACGGCCTCGGCGTCGCGTCCGTGCGCCTGCGAGGGTGCCTGCGGCCCTGGGGGAGCGGCCTGCCTGCGCCGGTGCGCGCGGCGTTCGGTGGCGCGGTGGGCCAGATCGGCGCGGTACGCGGTGGGGCCGCCGTTGCGCATCACCTCCCGCGTGATCGTCGAGGTGGGACGGTCCAGACGCCGGGCGATCTCGGCGTACGCGAGCCCGTCGGCCAGCCCCAACGCGATCTGCTGACGTTCGTGCTGGCTGAGCCTGCCTCCCGGCATCGCGATCTCCCTTCACGCTTCCCTGACACCGCCAGCATAGCGTTCACTCCCACTTCAATGCAACGCTGAGGGCGAGCAACGTTGCGTTAGATTCAGAACTGTTGCAACGAAAATGGGGCTGCCACCTGCTCATACGCCGATTGCGCGCAACGATCATGTTGCCTGATCCTTGAACGCAACGTAGCGTTTCCGGTGTCAGAAACAAGCGCAGGAGGAGAGCACGATGCAGAAGTTCGACACCCCCACCCCGATCGCCACCGTCCTCGACATCCCCGCGGGGCGCGTCCAGTTCATCGCCGCCGACCGGGCCGACACCACGGTCGAGGTCCTGCCCGCGGACGCCTCGAAGAGCCGCGACGTCAAGGTGGCGGAGCAGACCAAGGTCGAATACAGCGACGGCGTCCTGCGGATCACCGCCTCGGCGAAGAACCAGATCCTCGGCCACTCCGGATCCATCGAGGTGACGGTCCAACTGCCCGCCGACTCCCGGGTCACGGCGAAGGCGGCCAGCGCGGAATTCCGGGCCGTCGGACGGTTCGGTGACGTCGCCTTCGACGGCGCGCACGCCGCGATCAAGATCGACGAGGCCGCCAGCGTCCGCCTCACCACCGCCGCCGGTGACGTCTCGGTCGGCCGCCTCACCGGGCCGGGGGAGATCAGCACCGTCAAGGGCGACATCCGGATCACCGAGGCCGTACGCGGCACCGTCGTGCTGCGTACCCAGGCCGGCAACCTGTCGGTCGACGCCGCCCACGGCGTTTCCGCCTCCCTCGACGCCGGCACCACCCTCGGCCGGATCCACAACTCCCTCCGGAACACCGAGGGCACCGCCGACCTGACCATCCACGCGACCACCACCCACGGCGACATCGTCGCCCGCAGCCTCTGAGGAGCACCCACCATGACCAACCTGGCGATCGCGGCGCACGGCCTACGCAAGTCCTACGGCGACAAGGTCGTCCTCGACGGCGTCGACCTGACCGTCCCCGAAGGAACGATCTTCTCCCTGCTCGGCCCGAACGGCGCCGGCAAGACCACCGCCGTCAAGATCCTCTCCACCCTCATTTCCCCCGACCCGGCCTCCGGCGCCATCCGCGTCGGCGGCCACGATCGCGCCACCGACCCCCAGGCGGTCCGCGCCGCGATCGGCGTCACCGGCCAGTTCTCCGCCGTCGACAATCTGATCACCGGCGAGGAGAACATGCTCCTCATGAGCGACCTGCACCACCTGCCCAAGCGCGAAGGCCACCGCGCCGCCGCAGAGCTGTTGGAACGCTTCGACCTCGCCGACGCCGCGAAGAAGCCCGCCTCCACCTACTCCGGCGGCATGAAGCGCCGCCTCGACCTCGCCATGACCCTGGTCGGCAACCCACGGATCATCTTCCTCGACGAGCCCACCACCGGCCTCGACCCCCGCAGTCGCCACAACATGTGGCAGATCATCCGCGAACTCGTCTCCGACGGCGTCACCGTCTTCCTCACCACCCAGTACCTGGAAGAGGCCGACGAACTCGCCGACCGCATCGCCGTGCTCAACGACGGAAAGATCGCCGCCGAGGGCACCGCCAAGGAGCTCAAACGGCTCATCCCCGGCGGGCACGTCCGGCTCCGCTTCACCGACCCGGCCTCGTACCAGTCCGCCGCCCTCGCGCTGCACGACGCCACCCGCGACGACGAGTCCCTCGCGCTGCAGATCCCCAGCGACGGCAGCCAGCGCGAACTCCGCTCCATCCTCGACCGGCTGGACTCGGCCGCCATCGAGACCGACGAGCTGACCGTGCACACCCCCGACCTCGACGACGTGTTCTTCGCCCTGACCGGCGGCACCAACATCCCCCACCAGCCCAAGGAGACCGTCCGATGAGCACCCTCACCCTCGCCGTACGCGACTCGTCCACGATGCTGCGCCGCAACATCCTGCACGCCCGGCGCTACCCGTCCCTCACCCTCAACCTGCTGCTCACCCCGATCATGCTGCTGTTGCTCTTCGTCTACGTCTTCGGCGACACGATGGGCTCAGGCATCAACGGCGGCGGCGCGGACCGCTCCGACTACATCGCGTACATCGTCCCGGGCCTCCTGCTGATGACCATCGGCAGCACCGTGATCGGCACCGCGGTGTCCGTCTCCAACGACATGACCGAAGGCATCATCGCCCGCTTCCGCACCATGGCGATCCACCGCGGTTCGGTGCTCGTCGGGCACGTCGTCGGCAGCGTGCTGCAGTCGGTCATGAGCGTGGTCCTCGTCGGCGCCGTCGCCGTGGCCATCGGCTTCCGCTCCACGGACGCCAGCGTCCTGGAATGGCTCGCGGCACTCGGGCTGCTCGCGCTCTTCGCCACGGCCCTCACCTGGATCGCGGTCGGCATGGGTCTGGTCAGCCCCAACGCCGAGGCCGCCAGCAACAACGCGATGCCGCTGATCCTGCTGCCGCTCCTGTCCAGCGCCTTCGTCCCGGTCGACGCCATGCCCGGCTGGCTCCGGCCGATCGCCGAGTACCAGCCGTTCACGCCCTCCATCGAGACCCTGCGCGGCCTGCTGCTCGGCAGCGAGATCGGCCACAACGGGTGGCTCGCGGTCGCCTGGTGCCTGGCTCTGGCAGTACTCGGCTACTTCTGGTCGACCTCCACGTTCAACCGCGACCCGAAGTAACCCCGCGACAGCGCGGGCCGCGTCCCGCAGCTCGTCCCGCCCACGGGCGGCGTACCCCGACACCATGTCGGCGTACGCCGCCCCGTCGGCGTTCCCGGCCCCTGGCCGGATCCGCTTCGCGGCCCGCAAGCCAGATCCTCACTCACTCCCGCCCGCCGCCCGACTGCGCAACCGCGCGTTGAGCCGTGCGGCCTGCCGCGTGAGGTGGTCCCGTTCGGCGAGATTGGGCGCTGACCGGGCAGCTTCGGCGTAGAGCCGCGCCGCGGTGACCGCGTCACCGTCCCGCTCGTGCAGGTACGCCGCGGCGGCGGCATAGCCGGGGGAGGGAGGAATCAAGCTCCGCCAGGGCGGCCAGTCCGGCCCGCGCCCCGTCGGCCTCACCGACCGCGACGGCGCGATTGAGCCGAGCCACCGGATTGTCGGTGAACCGCAGCAGCTCGTCGTACCACTCGACGATCTGCACCCAGTCGATCTCCTCAGCCGTGCGTGCGTCGGCGTGCAGCGCGGCGATGGCGGCCTGCGCCTGAAACTCGCCCAACCGGTCACGGCCGAGGGCCGCCTGAAGCACCTCGACGCCCTCGGCGATCAGGCGGGTGTCCCACAGGCTGCGGTCCTGCTCGCCGAGGGGCACGAGACGGCCGTCCGTACGGATCCGCGCCGAGCGCCGCGCGTGGTGGAGCAGCATGAGCGCCAACAGGCCCGCGACCTCCTCATGGCTGGTCCTGGCCGCCAGTTGACGGGCGAGCCGGATCGCCTCTCCGGCGAGGTCGACATCGCCGGAGTAGCCCTCGTTGAAGACCAGGTAGAGCACCCGCAGCACCGTGGCGACGTCACCGGGCTGGTCGAACCGAACACCGGAGACGGTCCGCTTGGCCCTGCTGATCCGCTGGGCCATGGTCGCCTCCGGCACAAGGTACGCCTGCGCGATCTGCCGCGTGGTCAGACCGCCAACCGCACGCAGCGTGAGCGCGACGGCCGACGCCGGTGTCAAGGAGGGGTGCGCGCACAGAAAATACAGCCGGAGCGTGTCGTCCACCGCCTCGACCGGTCCGGGCATCGGCTCGACCTCGACGCGTACCTCACGCCGCCGCCGGGAGGCATCGGCACGGGCCGCATCGAGGAACTTGCGCCAGGCCACAGTGACCAACCAGCCCCTGAGGTCCCGCGGCGGATCATCCGGCCACACACGCACGGCTTCGACCAGGGCATCCTGCACGGCATCCTCAGCCGACGCGAAGTCGGCTCCCCGCCGGACGAGGACACCGATCACCGCCGGTACGAGGTCCCGCAGCAGCGCCGCGTTCACTCGGTGACCGTGGGCGACCCGCCCAGAAACGGCCGAACCTCCAACCATTCGTAGATCGGCTTACCACCGGGCCCGGGAGCCGCCGACAGCTCTCCCGCCAGCTGAACCGCCCGGTCCCACGACTCCACGTCGATGATGTACCACCCGGCGATCAGGTCCTTGGTCTCGACGAACGGCCCGTCGGTCACCGGTGGCCGCCCCTCGCCGCCGTATCGCACGAACGCGCCGCCGGACGCCAACGCCTGGGTGTCGACGAACTCGCCCGTCTCCTCCAGCCGAGCCGCGAAGTCGCGCATGAACTGCACGTGCGCGTCGACCTCGTCCGGGGTCCACTGATCCATCGGCGCCGACTCCATGGCGGGAGCCGGGCCACCCCGGTAGTGCTTGAGCGCCGGCTACTGGAGTCCAACAGCCGGACGGTGGAGTCACCGCACGACACTCACGCCTCGGGCAGCCAGCCACGCTCCCGGGCACGCCAGCCCAACTGCAGGCGCGACTGAGCCCCCGCCGTCTCCATCAGGTGCTGCACCCGGCGAACGACGGTGCGCCGGCTCATCCCGAGGCGCGCACCCGCCGTCTCGTCGGTCATCCCGGCAACCAGCAGCGACAGCAACTTGCGGTCCTCATCCGAGATCTCGCCCCGCGCGGTAACCTCACCGGCGCCCGACAGGCCCAGGGGACTCGCTGTCGACCACACGCCCTCGAAGAGTGCGACGAGCGCGTCGAGCAGCGCGCACGGGTGGACGAGCACCGCCGCATCCTGCGCCGCATCCGTCAATACCAGAGGGAGCAGGGCCAGCGTGCGATCTGCGGCGGCGAGCTTTGTCGGCACGCTGGGCGCGAGGCGCGCTATCTCGCCATTGCGGACGTGCTCCCCGGCCGCCGCCAGGGTGGCCGGATCGGCGAGCGCGTCGATGGTGTAGACGACGCGGTAGGTGATTTCCCGCCCGCGCTCCATCTGTACGCGGTTGACCTGCTCGGCCGCGGCGTACGGCGGCGCGACCAGCATCCGCATCGTTGCCTTCGCGACACGCTGTACCCGGTCGAAGGCACGCTGCACGCTTGCTTGCCCTTGGACGATCTCGATGAGTTCACCGGTACGCCGTCCGGCGGTACGGTCGCGGGTCTGGGCCGCCAGCGCGTGCGCCGCCTCGCGGACCCGGTCCAGCTCGGCGTGCTGGCGCTGGATCAACTGCTCGATCGCCTCGTCTGGCGGAACCGGCACGACCAGGCCGTGCGGCGGTGGCGTGCGGTGCACCATTCCTTTGCGGTGCAGGCCGGCCACCGCCCGGCTGATCTGCGTGGTGGGCCGTCCGGTGCGTCTGGCCAGCTGATCCACGGTGGCGCTGCCCTGCCGCAGCAGCCCAAGGTAGGCCGACTCCTCGGCGGTGGTGAGTCCGGCGGGCTCGAGCATGCGTGGGCCTCCCATCGAGCGGCGGTGTGGGACGGGACCGGTGGCGAGGCCGGCGGTTGTGTGATCGGCGTGGCGCACCTGAGTCACGACTCATCTGCGCCCCTGAGTGATCTAGCCCCGGGTGGTGCCAAGTGTGACACTCGGCCGAGCTCGATTCCACGATCATCCGGGAGACCGCGGTCGGGAGGAGGGCCCTGTCGTGAGGTCGCTACAGGGTCAAGAGCGGCCATTTGAAGAAGGGGTCCATGTCTGTGCATCCTTCCCGGCCACACCGGCGTACTGCCCTGACGGCGGTATCCGGTGCCCTCATGGTGGGGCTCGCGGCTCTGGCGGCCGTGCCTCCGCCACCGGCGCTCGCCTCGCCGCAACCTGCCACCGAGCCTGGCCCCGCGCAGCAGCGTGCCGAACACCACACGATCACGCTTGTCACCGGCGATACAGTGGCCGTCACTCGTGGACCGAAGGGCATCATTTCGTACAGCGTCACCCCGGGCCCTGGCCGCCAGGACGTGACGTTCCTGACCCGATCGGCCAGCGACGGCGCCGCCTCGGTAATCCCCTCCGACGCGCTGAACCTGCTCTCCGCCAACCAACTGGACCCCCAACTGTTCGACCTGGGCGCGCTGATCGACAGCGCGCCCGACGACGGTGGCGAACTGCCGCTGATCGCGCAGTACGCCAAGGCGACCACGGCCGGGCCCTCCAACCGGGTGCGGGGCGTGCTCGCCGACGGTGCCCGGACCACTCTCGCCCTGCCCCGGCTCGGGCTGAACGCGTTGCGCGTCCCCCCGAACAACACCGGACGCATGTGGCGTGCAGTCACCGGTGGAGAGAAAGCTGCCCAGCGTCTGCGCGGTGGCCTCGGCAAGCTCTGGCTGGACCGCAGGATGAAGGTCTCGCTGGAGCGCAGTGTGCCCCAGATCGGCGCCCCGACTGCCTGGCAGGCGGGGCTCACCGGGACCGGTGTCACCGTGGCCGTTCTTGACACTGGCTACGACATCGACCACCCCGACCTCAAGGACGTGGTCGTCGCGTCCGCCGACTTCGTCGGCGAGGGCACGGTAGACGACCACGTCGGGCACGGCACCCACGTGTCCTCGACCATCGCGGGCAGCGGAGTGGCCTCGAACGGGCTGCGCAAGGGCGTGGCGCCCGGCGCGAAGCTGGCCGAGGGCAAAGTTTGCTCCGAAGAAGGCTGCCCCTGGTCGGCGATCCTCGCCGGGATGCACTGGGCGGCCAACGAGGTGCATGCGAAGGTCATCAACATGAGCCTCGGCGGGCTCGACTCCGCTGGTATCGACCCACTCGAGGCCGCGGTGAACGACCTGTCGGCCCAGACCGGAGCCCTCTTCGTCATTTCGGCGGGCAACAACGGCTGCAGGTATGGCGCCCGCCCGGTCGGCTCGCCCAGCACCGCTGACGCGGCGCTGAGCGTGGCCGCGGTCGACCGGACCGACTTCATCGCCGACTTCTCCAGCTGCGGTCCACGCATGCTCGACGACGCGCTGAAGCCGGAGATCAGTGCGCCAGGAGTGGGCATCGTCGCGGCCGTCCCCGGCGGGGGCTACGGGTCCTTCAGCGGTACGTCGATGGCCGCCCCGCACGTCACCGGCGCGGCGGCGATCCTGGCCCAACAGCATCCCGACTGGACCGGAGAGCAGCTGAAGGCCGGCCTGATGAGCAGCGCCTCCGAGCCCCGCTGGGAGAGCATGCCATCGCCCCGGTACGGGTCCGGCCGTGTCGACGTGGCGCGGGCGGTCGCCGCTCAGGTCACGCCGAGCGTCGGTGGTCTGAACATCAACCAGCCCTGGCCGCGTCCCACAGCGGGCGTCACCCGCACGGTCAGCTATCGCAACGTCGGGACTGAGCCGGTCGTCCTCGATCTGGCCGTCTCGTCGATCCCGGCCGCGCTGGTCACGCTGAGCACCCAGCGGTTGACGGTGCCCGCCGGAGGCAGCGCCTCGGTGACGCTCACCGTCGGCAGCGAGGGCGAGGCAGAGGCGTACCACCTCGGCGCCCTCACCGCCACCGTCGACGGCGCCCCGGTGGCCCGGACCGCGCTGACCTACCACCAGGACGCGCGGTACGACGTGTCGGTGGAGCTGGTCAACCGGCTCGGCGCGCCCGCCGAGGGCAGTGTGGCTGCGGTGAACGGCGACACCGGCGCGGTGACGTACTTGACGGTCAATGGGGGCATGGCACGGGGGATGCTTCCCACCGGCCGGCACTACCTGCTGACCACGGTGTTCCCGGGCGGGCCGGAGGACATCGCCTTCACCTACGGGATCGTGCCGGTCACGGTCACCGACGATACGGCCGTCCTGCCGGTACGGGTCGACGCCCGCCGCGGCAGGCAGGTCCGGCTCGAGGTCTCCGACCGCTCGGCCGAGCATGTCGTCACGTCCGTGGACCTGACCCTCGACGTGGCCGGCACCCGGATGGCGCACGGCGGCTCCTTCGGCGTGCAGGGTGCGAGCTACGTGCTCCCGGTCGAGGATCCGGCCGTCACCTATGGCGCCCGGGCGGTCTTCGACAAGAAGGGTTCGAGCGAGCAGTCGCCGAGCCCCTACCACTACCGGATCGCCGACACCCGCGCCGGCATCCCCAGCGACCCGGTACGCACCGTGGCCAGGGAGGACCTCGCCCGGGTCGTCATGGACTTCAAGGCTCCCGGCGTCGCCTCCAGCGGATCCGCCGCCGTCGGCATGATCACCGACGACAGCCTTCCCACGCTCACTGTCGAAGGGCCGGCCGACTTCCCGTCGAAGGTGATCGACTACCGGGCGCCGGGGCGGTACGAGAGCGAGATCCGCATCGGCGACAACTGGATCACGGCACCGGCCCGAACCGTCAGCCTGGCTGAACCCGGCCGGGAGACCTGGAACAACGCGCTCCTCGGGCCGACGCTGGACAGCACCACCGGGCTGAACGGAGACGGCTTCATGTCGATCCCCGACATCCCGTGGTTCGTCGACGCCGAGACGCACGACTTCGCGTACACCCCCGCGTCCGGCACCCTGACGCTGAAGCGGGAGGGGGAGCAGGTCGCGCAGTGGCAGGCCGGCCAGTGGGGCTACGCCTACGGGCTGCCCGTGGAGAAGGCCACGTACACCCTGCAGGCGAGCGTCACCCGGTCGGTGCCGTTCGCCACCCTGTCCAGCCGGATCGACGCCGAGTGGCGGTTCACTACGGCAGGCACCACGGAGTGGCTGGCCAATCCGCTCATGGTGCCCCGCCTGGCAGCCGTCGGCCTCGACGAGTACAACCGGGCCGCCGGCAAGGCACCCACCAAGGTGCTGATCGGCGTCAGCGGCCAGCCCGCCGGCGGCGTCCCGGCCACCCGGGTCACCCGGGTGGAGGCGTCCTTCGACGAGGGCGGCACCTGGAAGTCGCTGAAGGTCACCGCTGGGCCGGACGGGACGCTGGGCAAGGTGATGGTCCCCAACCCGCCCGCGGCGGGCCACGTCGCGCTGCGCGTCACGCTGACCGACCGGGACGGCAACCAGGTCACGCAGACCGTCCACCGCCCCTACGAGGTGCGGCCCCGGTAACCGAGCGAGGCCGGGCCCGAGCGGCTGCAGCCGCTCGGGCCCGGCCTTCTTTCCGACCCTTCCAAAATGGACGGCTGCACTGGTCTTGTCTTCGGCAGGCGCGGCCGCCCCTCAACCCCGGGAGCGAAATGCCCAGACGAATTCGGTGGCTGTTGGCGACCATCACAGTGGTTGCGACGCTGCAAGCGGTGCCGGGAACCCCGGCGCTGGCCGACCCGACCCCAGACCTCACCACCCCGAACCCCGCCACCGCGGCCCCGGCCGGCAGCGGTGAGACGCACATCGTCACGCTGCTCACCGGCGACGTGGTGACCGTCGAGGCCACCGGGTCCGGCTGCCCCCGGGTCCGCGTGCAGCCCGTCGACCCGGCCGGTGTGATTCGGCGCAGCTGCGGTGCCGACGGGCACCTGAAGGTCATCCCGGCGAAGGTGGCGGCTCAGGTCGGCACCGTGCTCGACCCGGACCTGTTCGACGTGACCACGCTGATCGCGGATGGCTACGACGACGTGAGCACCAGCGAGCTGCCGGTGATCGTGCAGCCCGCCGAGAACCAGCGGACGACGGCGCTCGCCGACGTCCGGCCACTGTCGAGCATCGGTGCGGTCGCCGGGGCCCTGCCGAAGCAGACCGCGGCCACCGCCAGGGCGGCCACCGTCTCCCTGCTCACCGGTGCGCGCAAGGTCTGGCTCGACCGGAAGGTGCACGCGACCGGGATCGTCGCCGGCAACCACGGCGGCGAGAAGCCCGGCGGCTCCACCGGTCAACTCGACCACAACATCAGCCAGGTCTCCGCGCCACAGGCCTGGCAGGCCGGCTACACCGGCAAGGGCGCCCGGGTCGCCGTGCTCGACACCGGCGCCGACTTCAGCCACCCCGACCTGGCCGGCCAGGTCGTCGAGCGCGCCGACTTCGTCACCCCGGGCGGCGACGCGGTCGACCACAACGGGCACGGCACCCACGTCGCGACCACCATCGCCGGCACCGGGGCCGCCTCGCACGGCCAGCGTCGCGGCATCGCGCCCGATGCGCGCCTGGTCATCGGGAAGGTCCTCGACGACTTCGGCTCCGGGTTCGACTCCGACATCATCACCGGCATGGAGTGGGCCGCGGCCCGGGCCGACGTGATCAACATGAGCCTGGGCGGCGCCATGCCGGACGACGGCACCGACCCGATGGCGGTCGCCGTCGACAACCTGACGGAGCAGACCGGTGCCCTCTTCGTCATCGCCGCCGGCAACAGCGGCGGCGCGATCGCGTCCCCCGGCTCGGCCGGGCGCGCGCTGACCGTCGGCGCGGTCGACTCCGACGACGAGCGGGCCGGCTTCTCCAGCCGGGGACCGCTGATCAACACCTGGGCGGCGAAGCCGGAGCTGGTCGCCCCGGGTGTCGACATCGTCGCCGGCCGCGCCGCCGGGACGACGCTCGGCACGCCGTTCGACGAGTACCACACCACGCTCTCCGGCACCTCCATGGCCGCCCCGCACGCCGCGGGGGCCGCCGCGCTGCTCGCCCAGCGCCACCCCGACTGGACCGCGGACCGGCTCAAGGCCGGGCTCGTCGGCGCCGCCGACCCGCTGCCCGACGCCGAGCCGTACACCGTCGGCGCCGGCCGGCTCAACGCGGTGCGGGCGCTCACCGGTCCGGTGAGCGACCAGCCGGTGGTCAACCTCGGCACCTTCAGCTACCCGCAGTCCGGCACCCACGAGGTGCGGCTGAGCTGGACCGCCGACCGGACCCCGGCGGCCGTCCCGCTCGACCTCGCGGTCACGGTCGTCAACCACGACGGGACCATCGCGCCCCGCCGGGCCGCGAAGCTGTCGGCCACCCGGGTGACGCTCAAGCGCGGCGTGCCCGGCACGGCGACGCTGCGGCTCGACCGCGCGGCGCTGGCCGGCTCGCCCGGGTACTACCTCGCAACGGTCACCGCCCGCACGCCAAACCACGCGCTGGTGGCGACCACGCCGGTCGCCTTCTACGTGGAGCCGCGCAGCTACGACCTGACGATCCAGACCCGTCCCGTGCCGGGCGCCCCGGTGAACGGGTACAGCGCCGTCGGGGTGGAGGTGACCAACCTCGCCGACCCGCTGCTCTACGCCGGCGGGGCGTTCTTCACCCCCGGCAAGTCGGCCACGCTGCGGGTCCCGGCCGGCCGCTACCAGGTCACCGCCGGGTTCAGCACGTACGACGACGAGACCGGGGCGCAGACGGGCGCGTTCGTCGGGGACAGCGACCTCGCCGTCGACGGCACCCGTACGGTCGTCCTCGACCCGACGCAGGTCAAGCCGATGACCGCGACCGTGCCCGGGAAGCCCACCCAGGCCCTCGCGAGCGACTTCCTGTACGTGCAGACGGCCGTAAACGGTCTCTCCTGGTGGCAGGCCATCGCCGCGTGGGGTGACTCGGCCACCGTCGCGGTCGGCCCGGTGACGCTACCCAGCGTCGGGTCGCTGCGGATGTACGGCGGCTGGGGGCTGGACTCGCCGGCGGGCACGGCCGCGCCGTACCACTACGACCTGGCTCACGAGTACACCGAGGGAGTGCCGGCCGACCCCACCTACCGGGTCACCGCCGCCGAGCAGGCCCGGCTCGCCCGGATCGACCAGCGGTTCAACCAGCTGGACCTGGCCGGGATGGTGACCTCGATGCGCCGCGCCGGCTTCACCCTCGACGGGTTCTACCTGACTCAGAACCCCACCTACGACCTGCCGGCGACGCGTACCGACTACGTCTCGCCGGGGTTCCTCTGGCAGGACACCGGGACCTACGGCGGGCTCCCGGCCCAGGAGGCGCCCCGGGACTACGCCCCGGGTAGCCGGCAGACCAAGATCTGGGCGCGGCAGCCGCTGCGCTCCGACTGGTTCGACGACCCGGCCGGTGGGGAGTACAGCTGCGCCGGCGCGCCGTGGCGGACCAGCGGCAACCTGCACGTCGACCTAGCCATGCTCGTCGACCAGCACCAGCGGGCCGACTGCCTGCAGCCCGGCGCGGTCGGCATCACGCGAACGCTGGCGCTGTACCGGGACGGCCAGCTCGTCGACGAGCGCAACACCGCCCGGACCGACTTCAGCGTGCCGGCGAAGGCGGCGGACTACCGGCTCACCTTCGACGTCGACACCAGCCGGATTCTGCCGTTCTCGACCCACGTCAACACCGCGTGGACCTTCCGGTCGGCCGGCTCGGCCGGCACGGCGCGCAGCGCCCTGCCGCTCCTGTCGGTCGACTACGCCCTGCCACTGGACCCGGCGAACCACCCCACCGGCGGCCCGGCCACGTTCACGGTCCGGCAGGCCCAGGGGGCGCCGGCCCAGCGGGTGACGACGTTCCAGGTCTGGACCTCGACCGACGACGGCGTGATCTGGCAGCCGACCACGGTCGACCGGGACCGGGACGGCTACCACGCCGCGCTGCCGACCGTGACGGGCGGGCAGGCGGTCTCGTTGCGGGTGAAGGCCACCGCCGACGGCGGCAGCGGCATCGAGCAGACGATCATCCGGGCGTACCGCGCCGGCTGACCGTCCCGATCCGCCGTACCTCCACCGAGGCGCGGCCCGGTGCCGACCGGGTCGCGCCTCGGCGCGTTTCAGGCGGCTGGCTCAGGACGAGAGCTGATACCGCCGCTGACCACGCGCCAGTCGCAGATTCGATAATGCACATTATGTAAAGTAGTGCGATCTGGCGACCCCCTGCCGTAGGTCAGTCGCGCGTCAGTCCTGGCGGAAGCGCGTCCTCGTCGGGTCGCACGAGGCGGGCGTTGACCAACGGATTGCGCTGCAGGCCCGCAAGCACAACGGCACTGCCGCCGATGTCGGTCCAGGTGTCGTCCCAGAGGGCGGAGACGAGCCAGGAGTGATCCGCCGGGAAGAACAGGTCGGGCAGCGGCCCGTCGCCGCGCATGTGGCCGGTCCGCCAAGTAAGGGCCTGTTCGGGTCCGGCTTCGACCAGCACGTAGGACCACCCCCAGTAGATGGACACCTTCGGAGCGCCCGGGAAGACGATGTCGTGGGCGCCGGTGTCGAGAAAGCCCAGCCACCAGGGCTGGTCCGGGGTGCACGCCGCCAGCTCGTTGACGACGGCGTGCTCGTGGGCGTCGAGACTGACGTTCGCGGGCGGGTGGAAGGTGGCGTACGCGTCGAACACCGGTGGGATCGCGGTGGTGACAGACAGGCCGCCGGGTGTGGTGTGGCCGGCGAGCCAGGCGACGTCGCTGGCCGTGCCGATCCGCCAGCTCCGCCGGTCCTTGACGCCCATGGGGTCCGTCCAGGACGGTGCGTCACCCGCATCGCGGCTTGCGGCTACAGCGGTTGGTGATGCCCATGGAGCCCACCCGGGTCGGTCGGTCACCCGCCACTCGTGTCCCTCGGGGCAGACCCAGTCTGTTGGACCGTCAGGCTCCTTGTACACGATCGGCATGCCGGGTCGACCACAGTCTGGGCAGGTGGCGACCGGCAACGTCATGCCGCGAACGATACGTGCTCCTCGATCAGCGCCAACCGTTCTCGCACCGGTCCGGCCGGCACGTCAACCACCCGGTGCCCGTGCTCCTCGTACACCTCCTGGTGCAGGTGGGCGAAGGCCAGCGCCTCGGCGTAGCTGATCCGGCGCGCGGGCGTGTTTCGGATGAAGCCCAGCGGGCCGATCAGGAACACCGGCCGCTGGTAGGTCCGCTCGCGAACGATCCGGTTCAACTCGCTGGCGAGCGCCGGGCCGATGGGTCGCCCCAGGTGTCGGGCCAGCGCCAGCGTGCACAACGGTGATCGGTCGTAGAGCTGCACCGGGCCGTGTGAGCTGGTTTGCCGGTGGCGCTGGAGTTGGGCGACGGCGTCGACGAAGCTGGGCTCGCGCCACGGCTCAGCGTGCCCCTGCGCCTGCCGCTGGGTGATGACGTCGGTGGCGGCCTCTCGTACGGTGACGTGTCCCCTGTGGCGTAGCGCCTCGATCAGGGTGGTCTTGCCGGCGCCGGGTGCTCCGGTCAGGACGTACCGCCGGGGTTCTGGCATCTACTCCCCCTCTCCCTTGCCGGTGAACGCGAAAAAGCTGCATAATATCTCTTATGCATGACAAACAGGACGAATCGCTTGATGTGCTGATCGAGGAGTTCCTGACCGCCCGCGCGACCCGCAAGCCCTCCCCCCACACCCTCGCGGCGTACCGGCGGGACCTGCACGCGGTGGCCGCCCTGATCGGCGAGGACGTCACCACTCCCCTCCCCCGTGATTCGCTGTCGATCACCGATCTCTCCCCCCGGGTGATGCGGGCGGCGTTCGCCCGTTTCGCCGCGCCCCGGGCGCCCGCGTCGGTGCACCGGGCCTGGTCCACCTGGAACAGTTTCTTCACGTTCCTCGTGGCGGACGGGGTGGTGGCGGGCAATCCGATGCCGGCGGTCGGCCGGCCGCGGGCCCTGCTCCCCCAGCCCAAGCCGCTGCGCGGGGCGGACACCCCCGAGCTGCTGCTCGCCTCGGCCGCGCGTGACGACGGCCGGCAGCGTGACCCGTGGCCGGAGCGGGACGTGGCGGTGCTGGCGGTGGCGCTCTGCGCGGGGCTGCGGCTGTCGGAGCTGCTGGCGCTGCGGGTCGGCTCGCTGGCGGGTCGGCCTGGTGAACGGCGGGTCGAGGTGGTCGGCAAGGGTGGGCGGCCCCGGGTGGTGCCGATCGAGGCGGATCTGGACCGGGTGCTGGTGGACTACCTGGACAGTCGGGCGCGGCGCTTCGGGTCGCGGTCGGTACGCCCGGACTCGGCGTTGCTGGTGGACCGGCGGGGCGAGCCGCTGCGTCGTGGTGGACTCCAGTATCTGGTGGAGTCGTGTTACCGGCGGGCGGGCATCGGTGACCGGGTGCCGCGTGGTGCGCGGTTGCACGCGTTGCGGCACACGTTCGCGACGCGGCTGGCCGAGGACGGGGCGAGCGCGGCGGAGATCATGCGGTTGCTGGGGCACGCGTCGTTGGCGTCGTCGCAGACGTACATCGAGGTGACGGCCGATCAGCAGCGCGACGCGGTGCGGGCCAACCGCACCAACCGGGCGCTGGCCGCCCTGGGGCCGGCGGACCGGGCGCGGTGAGCGGGGTCAGTGGGCCCGCTGGTCGGTGTCGTCGGCGGTGGTGGGCAGTGGGCCGAGTACCGCGTTGATGATGTGGATGCGCGCGTTGGTGGCCTGGTAGTCGGCGCACACGGCGTCGGCCCGGTCGTCGAGGCGGGCGGTGGTTGCGGTGCGGGTGAGGGTGACGGTGGCGCCGTCGAGGGTGGTGGCGGTGCCGGCGGTCACCAGCTCCTCGATGGGGTGGGTTCCGGCGATCAGGTGTGCCTTGAGCAGGGTACGCAGTTGGTCGGTGTGGCGGGTCATCAGGTCGTCCCAGTTTTCCTCGGAGAACTTGGCGGCGAAGGCGTCGTCGGAGGGCGCCAGGATGGTGACGCCGGTGCCGGTGGGCAGGTCGGTGAGGGCGCCGCTGGTGCGCAGGGCCGCCTCGAACGTGGTGAGGGTGGGGATCCACCGGAGTGCCTGGTCGACGGGTTGGCCGGCGAGGAAGGTCGGGTTTCCGGGGTCGGTGCCGGTGGGCAGGGCGGCGCAGAGTGGTCCGGTGACCTGGGGTGCGCTGGTGTTGCTCGGTGGTCGCGCGTCCGTTGTGGAGGTGGCGGTGCAGGCGGCGGTGGCCAGCAGCAGGGCCGGTACGAGGAGGCGGAGAGCGCGGGACGGGTTCGACACGGCGGGCTCCACGGGTCGGGGGGTCGGTGGGTGGGGTGCGCCGGCGGTACGGGCGTGGTGCCCGCACCGCCGGCGCGCCGGCTCGACTAGCTGCCGGTCACAGTGCCGCGCACTGGGTGGTGCGCGGACCGTGCACGGTGTTGGTCACGCCGAGGTTGGTCGGGGCGGGACTGTTCGCGGTGCAGCTGAGCGGGCCGCGGATGGTGTTGCCGGCCAGCAGGGGTGCGTCGGTGCCGGTGGTGTTGCCGGACAGGCTGACCGGGCCGGCGATCGTGACGTCGATGATGGAGATCGCGTCGGTGGTGTTCGTGATCTGGACCGGGCCGTTGATGGTGCTGTCGGCGAGGAGGACGCCGGCGGCGCGGGTGGCGCTGACCGGCCCACTGATGGTGGTTCCGGTCGCGACGAGTGCGGCGCCCGCCCGGACGGTGACCGGGCCGCTGATGGTGGCGTCGGCGGCGCAGGTGAAGCCGGAGACGACCAGTGGTCCGTTGCGTCGGCCGGTGAGGGTGGGGTAGACGCGTTCGCCGTCGGTCAGCTTCTCCACGCCCTTGGTGTCGAGCAGCAGCGGGATGAGGCCGCGTTCGGGCTGGTTGAGAGGTACGTAGTAGCCGTCACTGGTCTTGATGACCTTCCACCCGTGTGCGGCGATGCGCTGCGCGACGGTGGTGCCCACACCGCCTGGTCCGTCGGTGCGTGCGCCGTTGTACTGCTCGTCGGTGAGCTTGTAGGCGCACGGGGCGTTGTCGAGGATGAGGTCGGCGCGGGGTGCGTCCAGCGGCGGGGGGCTGTCGCCGGGGTGCGGGGCGGGGTGGGCGGGGATCGGTCGGGAGCCGCGGAAGACGAGGCGGCCGGTGTTGGCGGCCTGGATTTCGATGGACTCGGCGCGGGAGGTGAGGATGTCGCCTCGGTCGGCGCGGTGGTAGTCCAGGAACTGGTGGAAGGTCCACAGGGCCGAGTAGGTCTTGCGGCGCCGGTTGTTGGCGGTGTTGCCCTCGTCGGGTCGGGTCTGTCCGCCGGAGCTGCGCAGTTCCAGCAGGGAGTTGGCGACGTTCTTGAGGCCGAGGGTGTTGCGCAGGATGGTTTCCTCGCTGAGGCCGACGTTGCCGCCGCCTTCGCAGCCGTAGGGGCAGGCCCACCAGCCGGCTTCGGCGCCCTTGGCGTACATGTGTCCTTCGATCATGTCCTGGGACTGGTCGAAGACGGGTTGGGCGACGTTCTGGTGTCGGGGCGGCAGCATCGGCAGGTCGCCTGCGCGGGAGTTGCCGAACTCGTGGCCGTCGTAGCCGGCGACGGGTCGGTAGTCGCGGACCATCTTGATGTACGCGGCGGTCTCCGGCTGGCGGATCAGAGAGTAGTCACGGTTGAGGTCCTGGCCGGTGGAGTTGCCGCGGGTGTTGGCGGCCCGGCCGTCGCCGTTGATGGTGGGGACGATCAGGACGGTGGTGTGGCTGAGCAGGTCCGTGATGCGGGGGTCGGTGCTGAACGCGAGTTGCCGGGCCATGATGAGGCAGGCTTCGCGGTCGCCCGGTTCGTTGCCGTGCACGTTGCAGTTGATGGCCACGGGTGCGGTGGCGGCGACGGCCTCCGGGGTGGCGGCCGGGGTGGGGGAACCGATGACCAGCATGTTGATCGGTCGGTTCTGGACGGTGCGGCCGAGCTCGACGACGCGGACGCGGTCGCTGAGGGCGTCGATGGCGGCCGTGTAGGCGTACTCGTCGGTGTCGCTGGTGTACTGCGCGGCGTGGGCGGTCTCCCACTGGGTGCGCAGTTGCTCGCCCGGAGTGCCGAGGTTGCCCCAGGGTGCGGTGGTGGTGGCGACGATCGGGTCGGAGTAGGGCTGTTCGGTGGTGCCGGCGCGAGCGCGTACCCGCCATTGGAACGTGTCGCCGGGGTTGAAGCCGGCGTCGGCGAAGGTGGGTGCCTGTTGGTTGATCTGGCGGTTGGGGCGCCAGATGCCGACGATGGTGGGTGCGCCGGTGGGGGTGCCGTTGGCGTCGACGGCGGTGCGTTCGATCTGGTAGTCGGTGGCGCCGTCGACGGGTTGCCAGGCGAGGGTGGCGTACCCGTCGGCCTGGCGGACGGTGAGGTTGGCGACCTGGTTGGGTTCTGCCGCGCTCTGGGCGTTGGCGGGGGTGGGTGCGGCGGTGAGGGTGATGGCGAGGAGTGTGGAGATGGCGAGGACGGTGGGTCGCTGGCGTCTCATGTGGCCTCCGACTAGTTGATCGTGGCGCGATTCGACCAGCATGATCGTCGGAGGTCGTCGATGCAATGATCTTGAGGGAATCTTGCGACAGGGCTCCCTCTCCCCCGGCGGCCGTTGCTACGCGCTGATGGTGGTGGGCTGCCCGAGTGGCAGCCAGCGGATGCTGTCGCGGACGGCGGGCGGGGCGGCGGCGAACGCCCGCTCGATCACGTCGCGTGGCTCCTGGAAGTGCTGCCAGCCCTCGTAGTGCACCGGGATTGCGGTCTGCGGTCGGAGTGCGGCGCACAGCTGCGCCGCGCGTCGGGCTGTCATCGAGTAGCGCAGCGGACCGGTGCTGGGGAACCGCACCCCGCCTAGGTGCAGCAGCACGGTGCCGACAGGGATGCGGGTGACGACGTGGCGTACGCCGCGGTGCAGCACCGTGTCGCCGGTGATCCACAGCGCGCCGTGCTGTTGCCCCGCCCAGCGCAGGGCGAAGCCGACGACGTCGCCGACGATCGGGGTGCTCAGCGGTGGGCCGTGCCGGCACGGCGTCGCGGTCACCTCGATCGTCGGGCGTCCGGGGTGTTCGAGCCGGGTCGTTTCCCAGGCGCGCAGGCCGTGGGCGTCGTGGCCGAGCCGGCGCGCCCCGGATGTGGTGGTGAGCACGGTGTCCACGTCGGTCAGCAGTGCGCGGCCGGCGTCGTCGAGGTTGTCGCCGTGGTGGTCGTGGGTGAGCAGCACCGCGTCGATCGGGCCGAGGTCGGCGGCGGGGATGGCCGGGCCGGTGGTCTTGCGGGAGGAGGTGCCCCAGCCGAAGGTGTAGCGCCGTCCGGGTGGGTCGAAGGTCGGGTCGGTGAGCAGCCGCCAGCCGCCGACCTCGATCAGCGTGGTGGGGCCGCCGATGTGGGTGATCCGCAGCGGCTCGGTGTTCACCGGGCGTGCCGCAGCGCCCAGTCGAGGGCGTGGTCGGCGATGTCCTGCCAGCCCTGCTGGGCGGGGAGCAGGTGCGCGTACCCGTCGTAGAGCTTGACCTCGGTGACCGTGTCGCCCTGGTAGTGCGCGGCGTTGGAGCGCTGCACGCTCGGCGGCATGATGTGGTCCTTTGAGCCGGAGATGAACAGCAGTGGCGCGCGCTGGTCGTTGTGGTAGTCGACGGCGATGTCCTGCGGGCCGGGCAGCAGGTTGGCCAGCACGCTGTCCCAGAGGATGCCGCCGGAGGCGGGGATGGCGTAGCGCTCGTACAGCGCCCGCGACTCGTGCTCGTCGAAGGTGTTGGTGAACGCGTAGTGCCACTGCTCGAAGGTGAACCCGACGGCCCGGTGTCGGTTCGCCGGGTTCCTCAGCACCGGGAAGGTGGAGCGTAGCTGCGAGAACGGGATCACCTTGACGCCTTCGGTGGGCGCCGAGTTGAGCGTGACCGCCGAGGTGCCGTACCCCCGGCTGAGCAGCACCTGGGTGAACGCGCCGCCGGCCGAGTGGCCCATGATGATGGGTGGTCTGGGCAGCGCCTCGACGACCGTGGACAGGTGCTCGATGATCTGCGGCGCGGTCAGCGTCTCCAGTGGGCTCGGGTCGGCGTTGAGGGCCTCGACCTCGGCTTCCAGGCCGGGGTATGCCGGGGTGAGCACCCGGAAGCCCTTGTCCTGGTAGTGGGTGACCCAGTTTTCCCAGCTGCGCGGGGTGACCCAGAATCCGTGGATGAGCACGATGGTGTCCGGCGTGTCGCTCATGGTCAGCTCCGATGGACGTCGGGGGCGGAGTTGGCGGAACGGCGGTGCTGTCGGTGAGCCCACCCTAGACATTCGTGACCCACGATGGCAGTCGATTCTCAGCCGAGGTCGACCAGCAGGGGTCGGTGGTCGGAGATGGCGGACAGCGGAGTGGTGACCGCGCGTACCGGTGGGAGCTGCTCGAGGGCGTGCCGGTCGGCGAGGATGTGGTCGAGTTGGACGCGGGGTTGCCCGGCGGGGTAGGTGGGGCGGCGACCCAGGGGGCGCCAGCCGGAGAGGAGCCGGGCCGCGCCGGCGGGCAGGTTGAGATCGCCGAGCAGGACGCGGGGCGAGGGCAGCGCCCGCAGGGCGCGGATGGTCTGCCGGAGTTGGCGGGCGTTCCAGCCGGGGACGAAGGACAGGTGGGTCGCGGCGACGGTGAGCGGCCCGTGCGGGGTGTCCAGGACGGCGGCGAGCACGACGCGGGGTTCGTCGTGCAGCAGGACGAGGCCGCCGCCGGGGCCGGGCACGTAGACCGGGGAGCGTACGGGTGCG
This sequence comes from Micromonospora sp. NPDC005163, assembly GCF_053599835.1. Lineage (NCBI taxonomy): Bacteria > Bacillati > Actinomycetota > Actinomycetes > Micromonosporales > Micromonosporaceae > Micromonospora > Micromonospora sp. NPDC005163. The sequence continues at coordinate 3,546 of NZ_JBSFYP010000063.1, read as the reverse complement.
GGCTTGAGTCGGGTGACCTGCCAGCTGCGGACGGGGTGGCGGCTGATCAGGCCGATGCCGTAGCAGGGTTCGCCGTGGCCGTCGTCGTCGTGGCGCAGGGGCCGGAACTGTTCGCCGGGGGTGCCGACGACGGCGGCGGCGAAGCGGTGGTGGGGTGCGTCGAGGGCGCGGGCGGCGATGGCGGTGAGGTCGAGGTTGCCGCTGCGGCTCTGGTCGCGGTCGACCTCCTGCAGGGCCAGCACGTCGGCGTCGAGGGCGCGCACGGCGGCGGCGAGTCGGTCCGGGTCGACGAGCCCGTCGGTCAGGGATCGTCCGTGCAGCACGTTGAAGGTGGCCAGGCGCACCCCTGCACCCTACGTCCCCGTGGCAGGGTTGCCGGGTGGTGAAACTGCTGCTGTGTTCGGTGCTGGTGTTCGTGGCGGTGGGCGCGTTGGGGGTGTGGTTGCGGCGGGCGCGGGGTCGGTGACGTGCGGGGGCGCGAGTGAGGCTGGCCACTTCGGTACGGGCCGGGCGGGTCGGGGTGGGAAGAATTGCCGCCCGTGGACGCCGTATCGCTGAGCACCCTTCTGGCCGCCGCGGCCCTGGCCGGCTGGGTCGACGCCGTGGTCGGCGGTGGTGGCCTGCTGCTGTTGCCGGCGTTGCTGGTGGCCGCGCCCGGGCTGCCGGTGGCCACCGCGCTGGGCACCAACAAGCTGGCCGCGATCTTCGGCACGGCCACCGCGGCGACGACGTACGCCCGACGCACGAAGGTCGACTGGCGGGTGGCGGGGCCGGCGGCGGCGCTGGCGGTGCTCACCGCCGGGGTGGGCGCGGCGTTGGCCGGTGCGGTGCCGGCGTCGGCGTACCGGCCGGTGGTGCTGGTGGTGCTGGTGGCGGTGGCGGTGTTCGTGCTGCTGCGGCCCCGGCTGGGGGTGGTGGCGGTACCGCAGCGGCGGACCCCGGTGCGGGTGGCGGTGGTGATCGCGGTGGCCGGGGTGGGGATCGCTCTGTACGACGGGTTGATCGGTCCGGGCACCGGCACGTTCCTGGTGCTGGCGTTCACCGCGTTGGTGGGCGCGGACTTCGTGCACGGCTCGGCGATGGCGAAGGTCGTCAACGCGGGCACGAACCTGGGTGCGCTGGTGGTGTTCGGGGTGACAGGGCACGTGTGGTGGCTGCTGGGCGCGGGGATGGCGGTGTGCAACATCGCCGGCGCGGTGCTGGGGGCGCGGATGGCGTTGCGCCGCGGGTCGGGGTTCGTGCGGGTGGTGCTGCTGGTGGTGGTGGTGGCGTTGGTCGCCAAGCTCGGTTACGACCAGTGGCTGGCCCGGTGAGTCGGCGCTGATGCCGGTTCGCGCGGAGCACGACCGGGCCGTCCTGGCGGAGCTGCTGGGGCGTGATCCGGTGCTGCACGCCTACCAGTTGGGTGACCTGGACGACTTCTTCTGGCCGTACACCTCGTGGTTCCGCCGGGGTGAGCAGGTCGTGTTGCTGTATCACGGGGTGGACCCGCCGACGCTGCTGGCGTTCGCGGCGCCGGCGGACACCTGGGCGCTGGCGGCGTTGCTGGCCGAGGTGGCGCCGGTGCTGCCGGCCCGGCTGTACGCGCACCTGTCCCCCGGGCTGGCCGACGCGCTGGCCGGGTCTTTCCGGCTCGATTCCGGTGGCCGGCATCACCGGATGGCGTTGACCGACCCGGACCGCCTCGTGCGGGTGCGCCCGGCGGGCGTGGTGCTCGGCGCGGCGGACCTGCCGCCGCTGCGCCGGTTGTACGCGCGGGCGTACCCGGAGAACTGGTTTGACCCGCGGATGCTGGACACCGGGCAGTACGTGGGGGTGCGCGACGGCGGTGAGCTGCGGGCGGTGGCCGGGGTGCACGTGTGGTCGCCGGCCTATCGGGTGGCGGCGTTGGGCAACGTCACGACCGATCCGCGCTGGCGGGGGCGGGGTGTGGGCGCGGCGGTGGTGGCGGCGCTGTGCGCCCGGCTGCGCGAGAGCGTCGAGCACGTGACGCTGAACGTGAAGGCGGACAACGTGGCCGCGGTGCGGCTGTACGAGCGGGTGGGGTTCAGCTGGGTCGCCGACTACGACGAGTGGACGTTGACCGCCCGTTAGCGGCGGCGGCTGGGTGAGTCGAACCGGCCGGCGCGGATCTCGCGCAGGGCGCGGCGGCGGATGTCTCCGCGCAGGGTGTCGACGTAGAGCGTGCCGCGCAGGTGGTCGGCCTCGTGTTGCAGGGCGCGGGCGAGGAAGCCGCTGCCGGCGATGGTCAGCGGTTCGCCGTGCTGGTCGACGCCGTGGGCGGTGGCGTGCATGGCCCGCTGGGTCGGGAAGTACAGGCCGGGGATGGACAGGCAGCCCTCCTCGTCGTCCTGGGGTTCCTCGGACAGCTCCAGGGTGGGGTTGATCAGGTGGCCGCGGTGCCCGTCGGCGTCGTAGACGAACACCTGGGCGCTGACCCCGATCTGCGGGGCGGCGACGCCGGCCCGCCCGGGCGCGCCGAGCAGGGTGTCCATCAGGTCGGTGACCAGGGCGCGTAGGTCGGCGTCGAAGGTGGTGACCGGCTCGCACGGGGTGCGCAGCACGGGGTCGCCGATGATCCGGATGGGCCGCATGGTCATGCGGGTCAGCGTATCGCCGGTCGCGGCGGGTTCAGCGCCCGGCCAGGGTGGCGCGGATCGGGGCGGTCTTCGCGGCGGCCTCGGCGACCTCGGCGGTGGGGTCGCTGTCCCAGGTGATGCCGCCGCCGGCCCAGGTGTGCAGCCGCTCGCCGTCGGCGGCGGCGGTGCGGATGGTCAGGCCGAGGTCGACGCGGCCGGGGGCGACCCAGCCGAGCGCGCCCATGCTGGCGCCCCGGCCGACGGGTTCGAGGGCGTCGATCTGGGTCAGGGCGGCGAGTTTCGGCGCGCCGGTGACCGAGCCGCCGGGGCAGGTGGCGCGCAGCAGGTCGGCCAGGCCGAGGCCGTCGGCGAGGGTGGCGCGGACGGTGGACTCGGCCTGCCACAGGTCGCACCAGCGGCGTACGGCGAACAGGTCGTCGACGCGGACGCTGCCGGTGCGGGCGATGCGGGCCAGGTCGTTGCGTTCCAGGTCGACGATCATGATGTGTTCGGCGCGTTCCTTCGCGCTGGCGAGCAGTTCGGCGCGGCCGGCGGCGGTGGCGGGGCGGGTGCCTTTGATGGGTCTGGTGGTCAGCTGCCCGCCGGTGACCTCGACGAGGGTTTCCGGGGAGGCGCAGCCGATGGCCCAGCCGTCGCCGGTGAGCACGCCGCCGTAGCGGGCGCCGGGCAGCGCGCCGAGGCGGCTCAGGGCGGGCAGCGGGTCGCCGGTGTAGCGGGCGGCGGCGTGGCCGACGAGGTTGGTCTGGTAGACGTCGCCGCGGCCGATGGCGGCGCGGACCGCGTCGACGGCGTCGGCGTGCTGGCGTGGGGTCCAGCTCTCGGTCCACTCGTCGAGCCACCAGGGCGCGGGCGGGCCGGGCGGTGTGGGCCGGGCGGCGCCGTGGTCGTAGACGACCACGGCGAGGTCGGGCAGGGCGGGCGCGGGGTCGGGCGCTTCGGCCGGGGC